>CANPBB010000028.1 GCA_947572235.1 uncultured Clostridia bacterium | reverse complement strand
TATTGCACACTAGAACCTGAATCTAGCGAGTCTGCCAATTCCACCACTCGCGCATAACACTACAAAAAATTTGTTCCCGAGGAGGGAGAACATCCGTCTCCCTCCTTGGGAATGGCAGCGGGTGAAGGATTCGAACCCTCACATACGGAGTCAGAGTCCGCTGTGCTACCTTTACACAAACCCGCTGTGTTCATAACGAACAGTCCCTATTATACCGATTTTCTTCCATTTGTCAAGTCGTATCTGCAAAATTTTTGGGATTTTTTTCGACCGCCTCCTCTCTTCCCATATTATCCCCCCTGTAATATCCTGTTGATAGGGTAAAATCCCGTTTTTCTGCAAAAATCCTCTTGACTGTAAAGCCCCTTTACCCCTTATACTATACCTGACAAGCCTGACAATATCCCCCCTGCACCCGTCCGCCAGCTTCAGGGAGGACGGGCATGCCTTGGAAAGGAGCTGATTACATGACCGTGAAGGAGCTGGAGGAGCGTACTGGCCTCAGCCGGGCCAACATCCGCTTTTATGAGCAGGAGGGACTCCTCTCCCCCCTGCGCCGGGACAACGGCTACCGGGATTACAGCGGGGAGGACCTCACCACCCTCCTGCGGGTCAAGCTGCTGCGGCAGCTGGAGATCCCCTTGGAGGAAATTCGCCGGCTAACCCGGGACGAGATCTCTCTGGAGGAGCTGCTGGCCCGTCATACCGCCCTGCTGACCGGGGAGAGCCAGCGGCTGGCGGCGGCCCAAGAGGTCTGCGAGGAGATCCGCCGCGGCGGCTTCAGCTACGACAGTCTGGACCCGACCCCCTATCTGCAAAGGCTCTCCCAAGCCCCGGCGCCGCGCAGGAGCAGCGAGACGGCGGACCGCTGGGAGCCCTGCCCCTGGCGGCGGTTCTTTGCCCGGTACCTGGATCTGTCCCTCTACACCGGTATCTACTGGCTGATCGTCCTCCTGTGCCTGCGAAAGCGACACATCACCGGGCTGGGCTGGGACGCCGCCTTTACCATTTTGGCCTTGATCACCATGCTCTTTGGGGAGCCCCTGTTCCTCTCCCGCTGGGGGACCACCGCCGGGAAGTGGCTGCTGGGGCTGCGTGTGGAGCGGCGGGGCGGCGGGCGGCTCACCTACGGCGCCGCCTTGGACCGCACCTTCAGCGCCATCCTTGACGGCATGGGGCTGGAGATCCCCCTCTACAGCCTGTTCAAGCTCTACCACAGCTACAAGGCGTGTCAGGAGAACAGCGCCCCGCTCCCCTGGGAGACCGAGGGCGTGGTGATGGCCCAGCCCCAGCGGCCCCTCCAGGTTTTCCGCTATCTGGCCGCCTGCACCCTCCAAGCCGCCGTGCTGGCGGCGGCTATGCTCTCCCTGACGCTGCCGCCCCACCGGGGTGTACTGACGGCGGCGGAGTATGTGGAAAACTTCAACTACTACATGGAGCAGAACCAGCGGTACTACCGCCTGACGGAGGAGGGGACGGTGGTTCACTGTCAGGACACCAGGGCCCCCGCGATATCCTACCTCCTTGAAGGCGACTTGACCGACTGCCTCCGCTTTACCTTTGAGGAGGAGGGGGGCGTGCTGCGCGCTGTCACGGCGGACTACGACTACCGCTACATCGGGCCGGGCAATCAGGAGACGGATCTGGTCTATCTCCCCCAAGATGTCCTCCAGTACGCGTTTTTATCGGCGGCGGGGGCTGATAGCCACCTGTTTCAGATCAAATACCTCCTTGACGCGGCGGATCAGCTTTGTGAGGCGCACATCCAAGTGGACTATGCGGGCCTTGTCTCCTCCCTTACAGTGGAGGGGACGGGGTATACCTCCCGGGAGGGTGAGAACACCTACATCGCCTACGCCCCCGACAGAAGCTGCCGGCTCCAAGCCCGGCTGACGCTGTCCATCCCCTGACGACCTCTGCAGCTGCTGGTGCGGTTCTATGTTTATGGGGATTTCCTAAATGTCAAGAATAAATTGTAGTAAACAGGAGTCAGGACCACCCGTATAACGGGTGGCCTGCACTCGCCCTATAAGGGCGTGATATTGGCCGCGCCTTAAGGCGCGGTGAAACGGTCTGCCGACCGCATATTCTTACAAGCGGTCCCACTAAGGGAGAGATAACGTAAGGAAGTACCTCTCCCTTACTATTTGTAGACAGCCGAAAGTGATTGAATTGCAGGGATATTCAACACTTTGGAGGTAAATATCATGGAAAAGTCTGCATTTGAGCAAATAGGCGGAACCTATTACCAGCAGGGTGATTATTTCTTGCCGAATTTCTCTGTTCCGGAAAGTACACCTGTTGGTATTTGGGGAGTACGGCATCTATACTACTTGAAGAAGCATCGTCAAGCAATTTATACCGCCATGCTCTTATCAGATAAGTTGAACAGCTATCTGACCGAAATCGACCAGCAAGCATAGGATATGTTTTCTCAGCTTGTAAAACAAATAGCAGATCACAAGAAGATTATGGAACATTTGAAGGAAAGTAATCAGCTTGAATGGGTAAGAAAAATTCTTTGAATCTGAAGAATTATCCAGAAGTGAAATCGTTAAAGGATTTCAAAGAAAAGATGATGACAATTCTATATATCATCACAAATGAGAAGGCTGGTGAATGGTTTACCACAACAGATGTTCTCTGCCTGATGACTGATATTTTTGGAGAAGCGGCAATAAAAGATCAAGTTAACGGCGTTTTTGGTGAGGAAAACCATTGAAATTGCTTGATAAATTAGTTTCAGATCATTCTGTGTATGCGCTTCTTATGCCAAAATGGCAGGTCCTCTCTTATGCGCAGGTCTGCCCTTGGATCAGCAGCCTCTCCGCCAAGTCCGCGCCGCACCGCCAGCAGAGCCCCCGGCCGGTGTCGATGCTCTCCCGCCGCAGCTTCAGGTAGGCGGCGCACCGGGCGGCGGCCTCGTCCTCCAGCCCGCCGACAAAGTCCGCGCAAGCCGCGGTAAGCCGTGCCGCCGCCTCGGGGAGGCCGGGAATCGCTATTTTCTCCGGGTTTACCTCCGCCTCCTGCCCTTGGAGCCGGCTGTGAATGGTCTGGAGTATTCCCTGCCGAATCAGGCAGTTCTCCAGAACCTCCTGATACGCCACAAAGGCGGGCGTGACCAAATTGTCGTACCGCTCCATTGCAGGGTGGCCAAGTCCCTTTAGGGTGTCGTTCCATTGCTCGCGCTTCTTATGGAAATCGTCAAACTCCCCCCGTCTAACCCGAAGGTCGTACACCTCATTGGACAGCTTTAGCAGAAAATCAGTGATGAATCCCTCGGTTAGAATTGGCTCGGTAGAATGGTAAGACATGGGTTGAACCTCCTTTTCTTTTAGCTGGCAAAATATTATCGCTTGCCCAGCCTTAAAATGTTGTTTACATTATACGCCATACGTATAATTATGTCTATAGTGTTGTGGACTAATCACGCCTAATTCGACGATAATAATTTATTAGTAATTTACAGTTAGGGTGATAGAGGACATGAATTTCAAACAAGGCGGGCAGGCGATACAGCGTATACGGCAGAAACGCGGCCTGACACAGGAACAGGTTGCAGAGAGAGCAGGTGTCGCGCCCAATACGATTTCCAGAATCGAGCGCGGTGCGCTGGTCCCCGCGCTTCCCACATTTATCAACATCTGCAACGCGCTTGCATGCGGTGCCGATGCGCTCCTTGCGTTCTACATTGCAGCAGATACCCCCATCCGCTGGACGCCGCTGGCCGAAAAAATGGAGGGGATAGGGTTAGAAGATCAGCAGAAAATCGGGACAATACTTGACTGCGTCATAGATGTATTGGGAAAACCTGAGGAAGAATGAAATAGCATGACAGGCTTTTATGTAGAGGCGCACATTGTGCGCCCGTTCCGCCGGTACCCATCAGACCGGGGGTAGAGCGGGCGGACAATGTCCGCCCCTACACATCTGCGGTAAAGCGGGGATTCCAATGATTATCTACGACCCATTATGGAGAACGATGGCTCTGCGCAAAGTTACGACCTACACTCTTCGTGAAAAATGCGGAATCAGCCACGCAACCGTTCAGCGGCTCCAAGCGAATATGCCTGTGTCAACATATACCTTGAATCGCCTATGTAAAATCCTCGATTGCCGTCTGGACGATATCGCTGTGTATATCCCGGACCAAGAGGTCGTCTTAGAGCGCGAGGAACCTGACCAAGCACAGCCGTAGGGGCGGATTTTATCCGCAAGAAAGGAGGGGAACTATGGCAGAACCCAGAAGTCTGATAAGCTACCATGTCGGTGAATATGGCCGCGTCAAAGTAAAGCTGGCTGCGCTGCTGGACAGCAAGGGAATTACCAGAAACCGCCTCCAAACGTTGACAGGCATTAAATATGAAGTTATTGACCGTTACTACAAGGAAAAGAATGTAGAAATGGTTGATTTGGACTTTCTCGCAAAGGTTTGCTATGCTCTCAACTGTAAAGTTGAAGATATTTTAGAGTATAGGGAGCCCGACGAAACACAGAGTGATCAGTGATGAAGCTATGATGTTTGCAGAGCGGGTTCGGCATTTACGCCAATCAAAAGAGTTGAAACAGGTACAGCTTGCGGATAAATTAGGAGTTACCAAGCAGAGTGTCAGCAACTGGGAAAATGGCAGCATCATGCCGTCCGTAGAGATGTTGATGAGGATTGCGGATTTTTTCCACGTTACGACAGACTATCTCCTTGCCCATGAGGTGCAGGAGCCCGAATTCTCCCAAACATTGGATTTAACAGGGCTGACTGACTGCCAAATTGCGCATGTTCAGCTCATTGCAGATGATTTGCGCAATAGCGCGAGGGATGACAATTGAATACCTGTGGGGGCGAGGAGGAAATGACATGACAATCGGAGAGGCAGTGCGGCTGCGGATATTGGAGCTTTGCAGGGAGCACGGCGATATCTCCCTTAATAAACTGTGTACCATCAGCGGCGTAACGCAGTCCACAGTGAACAACGTCATGAGCGGACGGAATAACAGTGTCACGGTTTCCACCATCAAGAAGCTGTGCGATGGGCTGAATATCACCGTCCCCGAGTTCTTTACCTCCGCGCTGTTTTCCGATTTAGAGCAGGAGATTAAATAGCATGACAGACTTTTATGTAGGGGCGCACACTGTGCGCCCGTTCTGCCGATACCCACCCAACCGGGGGTAGAGCGGGCGGACAATGTCCGCCCCTACAGTGGCGCTGCGGTTCACCGGAGGCACGGTGGTGGACGGGGAGCGACGCGCCTTCAGCAAACCGGCTCTCCCCTACATAAAGGGCCCGGAAATCTTGCGATTTCCGGGCCCTTTATGCTTTCATCCAAGAGAGCGGCGCACTCTGCCATTCAAATCCGCCGCCGGAGGCGGCTCTTTAACTCCGAATTCCTAACTCGCCAACACCCCCTCCAAATCCTCCTTCATAATCGTCAAAATCTCCTCATCCGTGGGCTCCGCAATCCCCGCCACGCGGTCGGCCTGCTTGGCCACGATCTTCTCAAACAGGTTGCGCACGTCCCGGGCATTGCCGAAGTTGTCGTCCCGGAACTCGTAGAGGTCGCTGAGGTACTCCTTCATCTCCGCCGCGGCCGCCTCGTCAATGCGGTAGTCGCTGCGCTCCACGCGGCCCATGAAAATCTCATACAGCGCCTCGCCGTCGTAGTCAGCAAAGGTGATGTACTTGTTGAAGCGGGATTTGAGCCCCGGATTGGAGTCGATAAACCGGGGCATCAGGCTCTCGTACCCGGCCACGATCACCACAAAGTCGTCCCGGTGGTCCTCCATGGCCTTGAGGATGGTGTCGATGGCCTCCTGGCCGAAGTCCTTGTCTGCGTTAGCCGGGGCCAAGGCGTAGGCCTCGTCGATGAACAGCACGCCGCCCAAGGCCTTCTGGATCACCTCTTGGGTTTTGATGGCCGTCTGGCCCACGTATCCGGCTACCAGGCCGCTGCGGTCCACCTCCACCAAGTGCCCCTTGCTGAGGATGCCCAGCGCCCGGTAGATCTTCCCCACAATCCGGGCCACGGTGGTCTTGCCGGTGCCGGGGTTCCCGGAGAACACCAGGTGAAAGGACATGTCCGGGCACTTCATCCCTCTTTCCTTCCGCAGCTGACGGACCTTTACAAGGTTCATCAGGCTCTCCACATCCCGCTTCACCGACTCCAGGCCCACCAAGGCGTGGAGCTCCGCCAAGGCGTCCTCCAAGGACACCGGCTCCTCCTCCGGCTCTGTCTCCGCCGCGCCCTGCTCCGCCGGTGCCGGGGCCTGCGCGGGGGCCTCCGGCGCCGCCGGCTGGGGGGAGGCGTCGGGGATCTTCGGCGCGCCGCCCCAGAAGTCGCTGAACATATCGCCGCGCCGGCCCATCTGCCGCTCCATGTCGGTGAGGAGATCCGTGAGCGTCCGCTCCTCCTGACGGCCCAAGTACGCCGCGGGGCCCGGCGTCACGGACACCGGCGGCACGCCGTTCTCATCGCACAGGGCCGTCAGGCGGGTGTAGAGCCGGGTGATCTCCTGACTCTCGGCAAAGGAGAACTCCCCGTCGTAGGCGGCGAAGAGCATCAGGAGGTTTTTCTGGATCTCCGCGAAGGTGCGGCTGAAAAAGCTGCCGCTGCGCTTGTCGTAGGCCACCAGCTTCACGAAGAAGTCCGGCATGGGCACCTCCGCGTGGATGTCCCCCCGGTAGTAGGCGATGGCGTTTTGAAACTGCTGATTGGTGAAGGCCACAGGCTTTTCGGTGTAGATCTGGTTGATCCCCACCGCATCGCCTCCGCTTCCCCGGCTCCGGGCCCAGACGGACAGCGTGCAGGAGCGCAGGTAGGCGTCCACGTCGCCGGTCCGCACGGTGAGGCCGTCGGGGAGGCCGGCGCAGAAATGGCCGACGCTGTCGGCGTAGTCCTGATGGTAGTTGCGCGCACTCATAAGGGCACCTCCGTCGATGTTTTGTCCATTGTAGCACAAAGCGGCCGGGATGAAAACCTCTATTCCCGCCGGTGGGCAAAATTTGCCGCCGGGTCCGCGCCGGGATGCCGCCGGGGAAATGCCCCTGTGTAATTATTTACAAATTCTCCCTTGACGAAATGTGTTTCATTCAGTAGGATAGTCCTACTGACCAAAAGGAGTGAGCTGACATGCAATTTGACCGCACTGTTATGCGCCGTCTGATGGCGCTGATCACCTTTACCCTGCTGTTGCTGGCCCTGCTGCTGCGCTTCGACCGGGTCCTTGCCGCCTTCCGCTTTCTCACCGGCATTCTATCCCCCTTCCTGATCGGCGGCGCCATGGCCTTTATTCTCAACGTCCTCATGCGCTTTATTGAGGAGAGGCTTCTCGCCCCGCTGTTCAAAAAGCGCCGCCCCAAATACCTGCGGGCGCTGAGCCTGCTGCTGACTCTGACGGTGATCACCGCACTGATTCTGCTGCTGCTCTTGGTGGTGCTGCCCCAGCTCACCGCCACCGTAACCGGCTTAGGAGCCACTATCTCCGCCGGGGTAAACCGTCTGGTCCTCTGGGCAGAGGACCAGTTCGCCAGCAATCCCCAGATCCTCCAGTGGCTGGACACCTTGGAGTTCGACTGGCAGAAGATCCTTAACAGCGCGCTCACCTTCCTGCGCAGCGGGGCGGGCAGTATGCTCAACTCCACCATCACCGCAGCCAAATCGGTATTCAACGGCTTTGTCAACTTCTTTGTGGCCTTCGTCTTTGCCATCTACCTTCTGATCCAGAAGGAGAAGCTGGGCCTCCAGTGCCGCAAGGCCCTCTATGCCCTGCTGCCCAAAAGGGCCGCCGACCGCGCGGTGGAGATTGCCCGCCTCACCTGCCGGGTGTTTATGAGCTTCATCACCGGCCAATGCATGGAGGCGGTGATCTTAGGGGCCATGTTCTTTGTCTCCATGACCATTTTCCGGATGCCCTACGCCCTCTTGGTGAGCTGTCTCATCGCCGTCACCGCCCTGATCCCCATTGTGGGGGCCTTCATCGGCTGCGGCGTGGGGGTGTTTCTGCTGCTGCTGGACTCCCCGGTGAAGGCGCTGACGTTTTTGGTGCTGTTCCTCGTACTCCAGCAGCTGGAGGGGAACCTCATCTATCCACACGTGGTGGGCAGCTCCGTGGGCCTGCCCTCCATCTGGGTTCTGGCGGCTGTCAGCATAGGCGGAAGTCTTTTGGGCGTGGTGGGGATGCTGGTGTTCATCCCCCTGACCTCTGTGGCCTACACGCTCTTCCGGGAGTTCGTCTACCGGCGTCTGCGGGAGCGGAAGCTGCGAATCCGATAGCGACGGGGCCGTGGATCAAATCCACGGCCTCTTTGTTGAAACACCCGCCCCTTTCGTATTGCGTTCTCTGCGGTATCTGGTATAATAGATCCTATCATGTCGAATTCGCAGGACCGGCAGTGCCGCTCCAAGCGGAGGAAATTCATTGGGAGGGATTGTCAAATGTTCTGTCATAACTGCGGCTATCAAATCCAAGGCGAGGCGGCCTTCTGCCCCAAGTGCGGCACCAAGCTGCCTCCCCTTGCGCCCACACCGCCCCCGGAGCCGGTGCCGGTTCCTGTACCGGAGCCGGTGCCAGCCCCCGCATCGGAGACCATCCCCGTACCGGAAGCGGTACCCGCCCCCGCATCGGGAACCGTCCCTGTACCGGAAGCGGCGCCTGCCCCCGTTTCGGGAACCATCCCCGTACCAGGAACGACACCCGCTCCCGTTTCGGGAACCATCCCCGTGCCGGGAACGGTCTCCGCTCCTCCGCCGGTATCGCCGCCGCCTGCCGCGCCCAACCCGCCGGCGGTGCCTCAGAAGAAGGGCAAAAAGTGGCCCCTCCTCATCGTGCTCCTTCTTCTGATTGCCGGCGGCGCCTATGCCGCTTTGAACTGGAGCGGCAAGATCGACTACATCGGCACCGTGAAGGCCCACCAGCCCTTCCTCTCTCAGGGGATCTCCCTCGCCTACGGCGAGGTGCTGGACGCCTGCCTCACCTCCCCTGTATGGACCGTCCGGGAGGAGGGGGACACCCACTATGTGGACATCACCGGTGACAACAAGGGCAGCTCTATCTGCACCCTGACCGTCACCATCGCCGTGCGCCCGGACAGCACCGATCCCAATATCGTCCAGATCAGCCCGGTCTCCGTCACCGTCGACGGCACCGCTATCTCCGACCAGAACGACGCGGTGAAGATCCTTTTAGCCATGTTCTCCGCCAAGGCGGAGGGACAGGAGGAGCTGGGGGCGGTCATAACCGCCATCACCGGGCAGTACAGCTCCGGCATCGTGGAGCTTGTCAACGAGGAGGAGGGCTTCACCCTCTCCTACCCTGACTCACTCTGGAAACCCGTGGACCTCGCCGCCCTGCCGGCGGAGGACCAAGAGAACACCGTGGCCTTCCTCTCCGGGGAGATCCCCTACGCCCCGGATTTCAGCTCCGGCATCCAGATCCTAAAGTTCCCCAACCGCCCGGATCAGATTGCCCACCTGTACATCGACGACACCGATTTTGCCGCCACTTGGGACACCGACGCCGCCATCATTGAGACCGCCCTGATCGAGCTGGGCGGCGTCACCATGCGGAAGGTGGTCTACAGCGAGCCCGGCGACGGCCCCGACGACTTCTTCTGGAGCAGCTACCTATACGCCGTGGGCAGTGATCTGTACCGTGTAAACTTTGTTCGGAAGGGAGAGCTGACCCAAGCGCTGGACCACTCCTTTGACGAGCTGATGAAAACCTACACCGTCACCGCCGATCTCTCCGTCCCGACAGCGGTGCAGTACCCCGGTGAGGTGGTCTGCAAGGGCCTCCCCATCTCCACGCTCCTGTACGAGTACATCGACAATGTCATCGCCGACTGGGGCACGCCCATTGACTATAACTACGGCTATGGCTACAACTACTGCATCTATGACGGCATTGAGTTCGCCTTCGACTACGAGGGGCTGATCTACAACATCCAGATGGACGCCGGCGCCTGCACTTTTGACGGCGTAACCATGGCCCGAAACCGGGACGCGATGATCAGTCTTCTGGGCAGTCCCGCCGAAGAGGGCTGGACCACCGACTACGACACCCTGAGCGGCGTCGAAAGCAGGGCCTACAGCATGACCTTCCACCGTTTCTCCAGCGGTACCAGCATCCGGGTGGTCTTTGCGGACCCGAGCAGCAGCGCCTACCGCGTATACATCTGGTCCGCCAGCTGACCGCGGCCCCGCGCCATAAGACACAGAGGGGGCATTTTATCTTCTGATAAAATGCCCCCTCTTCCTCTGCAAGCCGCGCCCGCTATTTCCCCTTGGGAAACAGCCGCCTCCACCGCCGCCGGCAGACGATCTCCAGCCGTCCCAGCGCCCTGTCCAGCAGCAAAAAGGTCACGTTCCACAGCCCCAGCAGCGTCAGCAGATAGGGAGCCCCCGCCCCCTCCGGCAGGATGGGCAGCCGGAACAGCAGCAGCGCCCCGCCCCAAGTCAGTGCCATAGCCGCATTACAGACCGCCAGCTTCGCCGCCAGCCGCAGCACCCGCCCCGGCAGCCGCTCGATGACGTGCCGCAGTACCGGATAGTACCCCAGAAAGAGATACAGCACCGCCGCCTCCCCCTCCACCGAAAGCAGCAGACCCAGCGCACTGATCACCCCATATACACACACAGCCGCCCCATCCCCATAGGCGTCCGCCACCGGCAGCAGAGGCAGCATAGCCAGCACCGGCGCGCAGTAGGCGGCAAAGGGCAGCGCCCCCGCCAGCAGCAGCACCGTCCCCAGCGCCGCCATCAGTCCGCACATCGCCACTCTGCGTGCTGCCACTGTCTTCACCCCTCTGATCGTGTTGGGAACAGTATGCGCCTTTTTGGGGGGAATGTCAAATCAATTAGGAACTGCGATGCCGCCTGCGGCCGCAAATTTGAATTGCGCCGACAGAAAGCAGGCTCTTACCCTCCCTCGAAACATGGGCACTCCTATATCTCCACTCTCTTAGAGCCTGTTTAAAATCTCCCTGCGCATGTCTTGGCGGCGTATTTTCCGCCCTGACTGCGTTAAAAATCCTTGCCATCCGTCAGGATGCCTGCGGATTTTTGCCTTGCAGGGCAAAAAATCCACTCGCCAATCCATACACGTCGAGATATTAAACAGGCTCTTAATTCCTAATTGAAAAAATCTCTTTACATTATAGAACAAACGGTCTATAATGTAAAGAGATTTTTTTCGGAGGGAGGCGCAGCTATGCGCGGAAAACCTATCACCTGCTGCTTCACCGGCCACCGGCCGTCCAAGCTCCCTTGGGGCGCGGATGAGGCCGATCCCCGGTGCGTCGCCCTGAAGCGAAAGCTCTCCGACGCGGTGGAGGCCGCCTATGCTGAGGGGTTTCGCCACTTCATCACCGGTATGGCCCTGGGCTGTGACCTGTACTTCGCCGAAATTGTCTTGGCGCTGCGGCGGCGGCAGGGCGATGTGAGCCTGGAGGCGGCTGTCCCCTGCCCCACACAGGCCGACGGCTGGAGCGGGGCGGCCCGGCGTCGGTACCAGCACATTCTCCGCCTGTGCGACTATGAGACGATGGTGCAGGACCACTACTCCCCCGGCTGTATGCAGCGGCGGAACCGGTACATGGTGGACCACAGCGCCCTGCTCATCGCCGTATACAACGGGCAGGCCGGGGGTACACGGCAGACGCTGGAGTACGCCATCGCCCGGGGCGTCCCCTTCCTGGACATCCGGCCGGAGGAGGGATAGCGTGGAGCGGAGTATTTTACACTGCGACCTAAACTGTTTCTACGCCTCTGTGGAACTGCTGACCCTGCCCCAGCTCCGATCCCTCCCGGTGGCCGTCTGCGGCGACCCGGAGAGCCGCCACGGCATCGTTTTGGCCAAGAATGAGCTGGCCAAGTCCTTTGGCGTCAGGACCGCGGAGACCATCTACCAAGCCAAGCGCAAATGTCCGGATCTGGTCTGCATCCCGCCGCACCACAGCCGCTACGCCCAGTACTCCCAGCTGGTCAATGGGATCTACCTCCGCTACACGGACTTGGTGGAGCCCTTCGGCATCGACGAGAGCTGGCTGGACATCACCGGCAGCAAGCACCTCTTCGGCGGCGACCCGGCGGCCATTGCCGACGCCATCCGCGCCGCCGTAAAGCGGGAGCTGGGACTCACCCTGTCGGTGGGGGTCAGCTTCAACAAGATCTTCGCCAAGCTGGGCAGTGACTACAAAAAGCCCGACGCCACCACGGTGATTTCCTCGGAAAACTGGCGGAGCTTCCTCTATCCCCTGCCGGTGACGGACCTGCTGTTTGTGGGACGGGCGGCGGCGGCGGTGCTGGAGCGCCTGCACATCCGCACCATCGGCCAGCTGTCTATGGCGGACGCCGATGTGCTGGAGGCGGCCTTGGGAAAGCAGGGCCGTCAGCTCCACCAGTACGCCAACGGCTTGGACCGCTCCCCTGTGCGGCCCTACCACCTGTCGGAGCCCATCAAGAGCGTGGGCAACTCCACCACCTACGCCCGCAACCTCACCACCCGGGAGGAGGTCCGCGCCGCCATCGCCCTCCTCAGCGACAGCGTTGCCATGCGCCTGCGCCGCCACGGCCTCTACTGCGCCGGCGTCCAAGTGGGGATCAAGGATCCCCAATTCAAGAACATCTCCCGGCAGAAGCAGCTGGGGCGCAGCACCCACCTGATGCGGGACATCTCCGCCGCCGCCATGGAGCTGATCGACGCCGCATGGAAATTCCCCAGCCCCATCCGGCTCCTGAGCGTCACCGCCATCCACCTCACCGAGGCGGCGGAGACCTTTGAGCAGCACAGCCTGTTTGAGACCGCCGCGGAGGCGGGCAGTGAGAAGCAGGAGAGGATTGAGCGGACGGTGGACGCTATCCGGGGGAAGTTCGGAGCGGGGGCTATCGGATTCGGGGGCAGCAAGAATCCCCTATAGGACACAATTTCAAATTGACGCAGTTTATCAAAGTTGCCCGGAACCGCATTGGTTTCCGGGCAACTTTTCAGCGTATTTCCTATTCTAAAGTATGAAATATAGGGTCGTCAAAGAACTCTGAGAGGGAGATATCCAGCCCATCACACAGCTTTTTGACTGTGATGATCGAGAGATCCTTCCGCTCTTCGCTCATCATGCTGTACACCGCAGACGGAGTAATTCCAGCGCGTGCAGCTAACTCGTTATACTTTATTTTCCTCTCAGCACAAAGCCGCTGAAACCGCAGGACAATCGCTTCTTTGACGCGCACAATATACCCCCCCCCTTAAACAGATGATATTTTATTGTTCTCAATACAACAACCGGTTGTCTTGAAAATAATAATTTGAGAAAGGCGCTCACACTATGTCCTATCATTTTACCAGCCCGATTTTGGACGAAGAATTTATCGCGGATTTTCTTCTGTATATGTCCAACGAAGCGGACGCCTTTCGGAGGGAACAGCCGGACTATGCTGTCTTTTTACGGGAACGGAAGCGGTGGAATGACACCATGGAACAGTTCGGCGAGGATGTCCCGCAGCAGTTCGATAATGAGGTCCTGCCGGCCTTCCTCGAATACCAAAAGATCCTCGAAACCCACATGATCTCAAGGGGGCTGACAGACGGCTTTCACCGGCGGCCCTTGGAAACGAAGGCGGAGATTCCCGGCCTTGCAAAAGCGGGGACACAGTTGGAAAAAGTCTGTACGGCTTTCTCCAGCCGGTTCCAAGATGAAACTGACGCTCAATGCATCGCATATCTGAAACTGCGGCGGGAAACCATCGACAAAAGCCGGAATCTCTGCCGGCAATGCGGCGCGGAGGGTCTGCCCCCTTGATCCAAAAAGAGGCGTCCAGTTCCCACCGGACGCCTCTTTTGCACATCAATTCCTAATTCCTAACTCCTAATTTCCCACACAGCTCCGCCAAATCCGCACAGACCAAATCCGGCTGATGCGCCGCACCCGGCAGGTCCTCCCGCCGGCTCTCCCCGCTGAGCACCAGCACCGTGCCGCAGCCGCAGGCCCCTAACGCGATGTCCGTGTACAGCCGGTCCCCCACCATGCACAGCTCCTCCACCGCGCAGCCATACCGCCGCGCCGCGGCTTGGGCAATATAGGCGTTGGGCTTGCCGACCACCGCGTCGGGCCGCCGGCCGGTGACGGCCTCCACATAGGCGATGGTGGCTCCGATATCCGGGATCACGCCGCCCTTCACCGGGCAGACCAAGTCCGGATGGGTGGCGATGTAGGGCAGTCCCGCCGCCACCGCTTGACACAGGACCGTCAGCTTCTCATAGGTCAGCGTGGTGTCAAACCCCAGCACCACCGCCTTGGGGGCCCCGCTGTCCAGCACGTACCCGGCGGCGGTAAACTGCGCCTCCAAGCTGGGAGTGCCGATCAGCAGCAGCGACGGCCCTATATGGTGCTCCGACAGATAGAGGAGGGTGGCGTCGGCGCTGGTGAAGATATGCTCCGCCCGCAAATGGGACACCCCCATCCCCCGCAGCCGCCGGAGGTAGGCATCCGCCCCCCGGGAGGAGTTGTTGGTGAGGAAAGCGCACCCGATCCCCCGCTCCTGGCAGAGCTCCCAGAACGCCAGCGCACCGGGCAGCAGGGTGTCGCCCAAGTAGAAGGTGCCGTCCATGTCGAGGAGGAACTGTTTCGTTTTGGTCAGGTCAAAGGGCATCAGGCGCACCCGCTTTCGTTTGAATAGATGAACCCCTTCATGAGGGTTTTTGCCTCACCGCCTTCCAAGTCAACCGTCCATAAGCATTGACATCTTCCTATATGATGAGGATACCATTTATTCGGATACATGCGCCGTCACCGTTCCTACCGGGCGGCAATGGCCTCAATCTCCACCTGCGCCCCGCCGGGCAGGTTCGCCACTTGGAAGGCGCTGCGGGCGGGACAGTCCGCACAAAACACCTGCCTATACGCCTCATTCATGGCGGCAAACTCTTGAATATCCGCCAAAAACACCGTGGCCTTCACCACGTCCGCCATCGTGAGCCCCGCGGCGGCTAAGATGCCCTCCATGTTCCGCAGGGCTTGGGCCGTCTGGGCGGCGGTGCCGCCCTCCACCAGCCCTCCGGTGGCCGGATCCGTTCCCACCTGCCCGGAGACAAACACAAAGCCGTTGGCCTCGATGGCCGGAGAGTAGGCGCCGATGGGCTTAGGGGCATTCTCCGCAATAATCACTTTCTTCATAGCAATCCTTCCTTTCTCAGATCAAATCCTCATTTTTCAGCACTTTCTCAAATGGGCATCACACCATTCATCACAGTAAAATAGGACGAGAGAATCTGCAAAAACTCCGCCACCAGATCACTGAGGGCGGTGTCCGTGCGCTTGATCCAGCCGATCTCCCCAGTGATGGTGCAGTCCTTCAGCCGGAAGGCCCGGCGGTCGGAGTAGTAGTCGGTGTTCTGGTAGGCCATCACGTTGGTGGCCCCGATGGAGTAACAGGGGGTCTTGTCCAGCATATCGCAGAGGGTGGCCCGCTCGCTGACCACCACGCGGGTGATCTGGTTGTCCAGCCCCAGCGTGTCCAAAATGGAGGTGTAGGGCCCCAGCTCCACCTCGTTGAAGATCACCAAGGGAAACTCCCGCATCATGTCCAAGGTGACCTCCTTGATATCGGCGTGGTAGAGGGGGTTCCCCTTCCCCACCAGCACCGTCACCGGGCTGGAGCACAGGCGGAAGTACTGGATGCCCTTGGTCTCCAGCTGCTTGATGGTGATTTTGTGGTAGTGGCTGAACATGCCGATGAGCCCCACATCACAGAGCCGGTCCTCCACCATGGAGATCACCTGATTGCGGATACCCTCGTGGATCTCCAAACGGATCTCCTGATCGGAGTGGTTGTTGAACAGCTCCGCCGCCGCGTGGTTGACATAGCGGTAGTGCATATGGGCGATGGAGAGCAGCTGCTGGCTCTTCCGGGCGGCGTAGTTGCCGATGTTCTGGAGCTGACGGATCTGCAGCATGATCAGCGTGGCCAAGTCGATGAAGTTCTGGCCCAAGGGCGTCACGTCCACCCCCTTGTTGGTCCGCTCGAAGATGGGGTAGCCGATCTCCTCCTCCAGCTTTTTGATGGAGAGGGAGAGGTTGGGCTGGGAGATGAAGAGGCTCTCAGCCGCCAGACTGATGGACTTGGTCTTTGCCACCATGATGGCCTGTTCGATCTGTTCTAATTTCATCCGCGCCGCTCCTTCCTGCCGCTGCCGTGTAAGTCCGCTGATGTATGGTATAGGTATAGGATACCGTATCGCTTTGGCAGTGTCAATGAAAACTTCCGCGCGGCGTTTTGAGGACGCCGCGCGGACAATACATATTTTCCCTTCCGTAAGGCCGATCAGAAGGGCCCCAAATTGATGGCGTTGGCAATAAAGATAAAGGTGGCACACAGCGCTAAGGTGATCACACCCAGCTTCCACCAGAACTTCAGCCACCGCTGATAGGGGATGTGGGCGATACCGGTAAACGCGATCACAGAGCAGGTGGGCCACAGCAGGTTGGACCAGCCGTCACCAAACTGGAAGCACAGCACACCCACCTGCCTGTTGATGCCGATAATATCCGCCAGCGGCGCCATAATGGGCATGGTGGTAGCAGCCTGTCCGGAACCGGAGGGGATTAGGAAGTTGATCAGCTGCTGTACCACCATCAGGGCCTCGGCCCCCAGCCAAGTGGGAATCTTCGACAGAGGCAGGGACAGGTAGTAGATGATGGAGTCAATGATATTGCCCTCCTCCAGCACCACCAGCACGCCCCGGGACATACCGATGATGAAGCAGCCAAACAGGCCGGTCATGGCGGAGGAGACAAAGTTCTCGCAGATCTCGTTGGGGGTCATGCCGTGGATCACGCAGCACAGCAGCATCATGCAGGTGAAGAGGGTCACATAGTGGTAGGTACCCCAGCCCAGCCAGATGGAGCCGACAACCATCCCCAGCACCGCCACGCCGAAGCTGCCTACAATGCACATCTCCCGCCAAGTCCACTGGGCGTTCTCAATCTCGCTGGTGTCCATGGCCATACCGCCGAAATCAATATCCGCCACCAAGCTCTTGCTGGGGTCAGCCTTCACCTTGGCCGCATAGCGCATGGTATACCAGATAGTAATGGTGCCGATAACCACCAGCACAATGGCCCGGTACCACATGCCCGAGAACATAGGCAGCTCCGACACCGTCTGGGCCACGCCGATGGTAAAGGGATTCATGGTGGAGCAGTAAAAGCCGGTGAATACCGCCAGCTCCACCATGCACAGCCCCACCATGGCGTCGTACCCCAGCGCCACGGCGATCCCGATAAAGGCTGGTATCATACCATAGGTGGCCTCCACCGTGCCGGAGGTGGTGCCTAGGACCATGAAGAAGATCATAAACACAGGGATAATCAGGTGTGTCTTTCCCTTTGTCACCCTGATCAGGGCCTTCAGCGCCCCGGCCATGGCCCCGGTTTTGAAGATGGTGTTGATATAGACAAAGGCAAAGAAGGTGAAGAACACCGTCTGGGAGGCGTTCTCAAACCCCTTGAAAATACAGGTGATCATCTGGATGGGATTCACCGGTGTAGACGCCACCTGCGCATAGGTCCCCGGCACCACAAGGGTGCGGTTGGCGGCCTCGTTAAACTCCCGTGTGAAATTGCCTGCGGGTATGACCCAAGTCATCACCATAGCCAAGCAGATTACCAGAAACAGCACAAAGTAGGCGTGGGGCTGGGACAGCTTCCTCTTTTTTATCTCTCCGTTTTTCATTGCTTTTCCTCCTCTCGTTTCCATACCACACTCGCTTTTCTCCGCCCTTTGTATCTCACCTCCCCATATAGTCCATTGCCACTTGGGCCATACACTGCATGGCGGGACGCAGATTCTCATCCCGCCAGCAGAAGCTGCTGTTGTGGTGCAGATTGTGCCCCGCTGGCATCTCCCCGCCGGCGTCCAGCCCTATGTAGTAGAAGCAGATGGGGGCCTTTTCCCGATAGAAAGCGAAGGTCTCGCTGCCCATCTGAGGGACCTCCAGCAGATCCACATGGTCCTCCCCAATGACAGAGGCAATGCTCGCCGCCGCGCCCCTTGTCAGCGCCTCGTCATTGATCACCGCAGACATGGTGTTGGTAAAGCGCAGCTCATAGGAGGCGCCATAGGCCTCTGTAAGGCCCTTCAAAAGCCCCTCAATCCCCCGGTGGATGCAGGCGCGGGTTTCCTCGCTGAAGCAGCGGAGGGAACCTTCAATGGACACCTCATCGGGGATGGTATTAAAGGCCGTACCTCCATGGATCGTACTGAACCCCAGCACCGCGATCTCCGTAGGCGGCACCAGCCGGGCCACCACAGCCTGTGCCGCGGTGATGAACTGAGCGGCGATATTCACCGGGTCCACCGCCAAATGGGGCGTGGAGGAGTGGCCGCTGACCCCCCGGATCTTCAGGCGCACCGCGTCGGAGGCGGACATAAAATTCCCCACCCGCAGGGCGGCCCGCCCCTCCCTCACCGTACCAAAGAGGTGACAGCCGAACACCGCCTCTACATCGTCCAAAAATCCCGCCTGTATGAAGCCGTTGGCGCCGCCGCCGTCCTCCTCCCCGGCCTCAAAAGCAATCTTGATGATGCCGGAGAAGCGGTCTTTCAGCTCGTTTAGGATTCTAACGGCCCCCAGCATCCCCGCCACATGGCCGTCGTGGGCGCAGGCGTGCATTACACCGGGGTTCTCCGAGCACAGGGGATGGCTCTCGTCCTCCTGAATGGGCAGGGCGTCCATATCCGCCCGGAGGAGGATGGTCCGCCCCTCCCCCGGCTTCGTCCCGTGAATCCATGCGGCCACATTGGTCTCCGCGCCGCAGCCGGCCTGATACGGAACCCCCATTTTCTCAAGCTCCTCCACAATCCGCCTGGAGGTGCGGTACTCCTTCCAAGATACCTCCGGATAGCGGTGAAACTCCCGGCGCAGCTCCTGCACATAGGGGTAGTACCGCTCCGACAATGCGGCAATTTCTGCCTGTAGCATAGGTCTTCCACTCCTTTCTCTGGCCTCTGTATCCGCCGCCGCGGACAAAGAGGCCTTATCGCCATCGCCCCCACGGAGCGCGAAAGCACTGCTCCGGTCAGCAAAGCTCTTTGTTTCGATTCATGAATCGAAACAAACAAGGGTACCCTTGTTTGCGCGGTATATCCGCAGTCTTTCCTCTAATTCCCTCCCTACCGCAGCAGCAGGGAGAGCGCGTAGGCCGCCGTACCTAAGGCGAAAGCCGCCGCCATAGCCGCCGTGGCCATCTTAGTGGTGCGCTCGGCGGTTTTCTCCACGAACTTGACGGGCCACACCCCCACAAACAGCGCGAACACCATCCTCGTGGGGTCGGAGAAGTAGTAGCTGGGCACTAGATAGACAATGGCCGCCATGATCAAGCCTAAGGCCGCCCCAGCCGCAGCGTTGCGAACAAGCCAGCTCCGACGGCTCAGCTGGTTCATGCGGTAGCTGAAATCCGTCTGAAAGGCATAATCCCCGGTTTTCCTGTCATCCCATACCATGTGTGCCCCCTCCTCTCCGCAATAAGGCCGCTACGCGCCCAAATAGGTCTCCTTAACAATGGGGTTATTCAGCATCTCCTTGGCGTTGCCCTCCAGACGGACGCTGCCAGTCTCATAGACGTAGGCCCGGTCGGCGTATTTCAGCGCCATCATGGCGTTCTGCTCCACCAGAAGGATGGTCTTGCCGGACCGGTGCATCTCGTCGATGACGTGGAAAATCTCCTCCACGATCATGGGGGCTAGGCCCATAGACGGCTCATCCATCATGATCAGCTCCCCGCCTGTAACCATGGCCCGGCCCACGGCCAGCATCTGCTGCTCGCCGCCGGACAGTGTCAGCGCCGACTGGTTCATGCGCTCCTTCAGCCGGGGGAAGCGGTCGAACACCGCCTCCACGTCCCGCTTCACCGCCGCCTTATCCTTGCGGAGGCTGGCGGCCATCTTCAGGTTGCCCATCACCGTCAGGTTGGTGAACACCCGGCGCCCCTCGGGCACATGGGTGATGCCCATGCCCACGATCTTGTCCGGCGCCGTGCGGCAGATATTCTCCCCCTTGAAGAGGATCTCCCCCTTAAACGCCCGCTCCAAACCGGAGATGGTGCGCAGCGTGGTGGTCTTGCCTGCGCCGTTGGAGCCGATCAGGGCCACAATCTCCCCCTCCTCCACGTGGAAATCCACGCCGCGCAGGGCCTTAATGGCGCCGTAGCTCACGTGCAGGTCCTTCACATCAAGCATGCGCATCCGGGTCACCTCCCAAATAAGCTGCGATCACAAGGGGATCGTTTTGTACATACTCCGGCGTACCCTCGGAGATGGTGCGGCCGAACTCCAGCACCTTGATCTTCTGGGCGATGCTCATAACCAGCTTCATATGGTGCTCGATCATCAAAATCGTCTGGTTCATCTCCGTATGGACCCGGTTGATAAGGGCGATAACCTCATCAATCTCACCAGGGCTCATGCCCGCCGCCGGCTCATCCAAAAGCAGGAGCTTAGGCTTGGTGGCCAAGGCCCGGACGATCTCCAGCTTGCGCTGTTCGCCGTAGGGCAGCTGGGTGGCGAAGTAGTCCCGCTTGTCCGCCAGGCCGAACAGGTCCAGCAGCTCCATGGACTCCTTGGTAATCCGCTCCTCCTCGGCGTGGTACTTCTTACCACGAAACACCATATCCTTGTAGCCGTAGTGGCAGTCCATGGTGTGGGCCATCTTCACGTTGTCCAAAACGCTGCTGCCGCCGAAGAGTCGGATGTTCTGGAAGGTGCGGGAGATCCCCGCCCGGGCGAACTCAAAGGGCTTTTTAGCGGTCATCTTCTCACCGTCCACATAGATCTCGCCCTTGGTCGGGTAGTAGATGCCGGTGAGCATATTGAACACCGTGGTTTTTCCGGCGCCATTAGGCCCAATAATGGCCCACAGCTCCCCCTTCTCGATCTCGATATCAAAATCGTCCACGGCCACCAGACCGCCAAAGTTGATGGTAATATGGTCCGCTTTCAGTACGCTCATTTTCCTGCCCCCTCCTTTACCCTCTTCTCGCCACGGAACAGGCCCTTCACCCAGTTGGTAAAGGTGCTGACGTGGAACACCCGAATACCGCCGGTCTTGAGCTGGAGGAAAGCAAACTCCCTGCCGCCGAAGAGGCCGGTGGGCCGGAACAGGATGATGCACAGCAGCAGCGCGCCGTAGATCACCAGACGCCAGTCATTGAGGAAACGGAGCAGCTCCGGCAGCACCGTCAGGGCCAGGGCGCCCAGCATGGCGCCGGAGATGCTGCCCACACCGCCGGCGTACAGGTACACCAAGAAGTCCGAGGACTTGGCGTAGCTGAATACGTCCGGATGGATGTAGCTGAGCAGATGTGCGTAGAGGCTGCCCGCCACGCCGGCAATGAAAGCCGAGGAGGCGAAAGCGATCGTCTTATAGCGGAAGCAGTCGATGCCCATGGTGTCCGCCGCGATCTCGTTGTCCCGGATGGCCAAGCAGGCCCGGCCGAAGGAGGAGTCCATATAGTTGCGGCAGAAGTAGAGGGACAGGATCATAAAAAGGAACGCCCAGAAGAAGTTGGCCAGCTTGGGGATGCCGGTCAGTCCGAAGGCGCCGCCGGCGATATCCGCGGGCACCACGCGCCAGATGGCCCGGATCACCTCGCAGAAGCCCAAGGTCACAATGGCCAGGTAGTCCCCCCGCAGACGCAGGGCCGGAATGCCGATAAGCACGCCGCAGATGGCGGCCATAACCGCCCCCACCAGTGTGGCAGCCACAAACGCCACCACCTGCAAGGGTTCGGGCAAACTGCTCACGTGGAGGATATAGGTGGTGAAGATGGCGGAGGAATAGGCGCCCACGGACATAAAGCCCGCCTGCCCCAAAGAGGACAGCCCCGTCATGCCGTTGAGGATGTTCAGCGACTCGGCCATAATGATGTAGATACAGGCCAGCATCATCACCTGCATAAAGTAAGAGTTGACGATCCCCAGCTGGTGAAGCAGGGTGACCACCAGAAAAAAGAGGGCAAAAATCGGGAACGCAATGTTCCGCTTACACAGTGCTTTCATCTTTTCCATACGTCACACCTTCTCCGTCATGGGCTTGCCCAGCAGTCCCTCCGGCTTGAACAGCAGGATTACCACCAGCACAAGGAAGCAGAAGCCGTAGGCGAACTCGGACCAGACAGATGTGACCAAAATCTCGGCCACGCCGATCACGAAGCCGCCCAGCACCGCGCCGCGGATATCCCCGATGCCGCCGCACACAGCGGCAATAAATGCCTTGTTCCCCAAGGTCACGGCCATGGTGGGCTGCATCACCGGGTAGGAGCTGGCGTAGAAGGAGCCGCTGACGGCAGCTAAAAACGCTCCGATAAAAAAGGTGATCGAGATCACGCGGTTTATATTAACGCCCATCAGAGCAGCGGCGTCCTTGTCGTTGGAAACAGCGCGCATATGCATGCCGATCTTGGTATTTTGAATGACAAACCAGAGGAGCAGCATGATGAAAATAGAGAGGGTCACCGTAACAATACGGGTGAAGCTGATTTTAACAGCGCCCACATTGATGGTGAAGTCCTCAATCAGCTTAGGGAAGGAGCGGGGGTTGGGTCCGATAAATGGCAGGGCCCTAAACAGGTTCTGTGTAAAGATGGACACGCCGATGGCGGAGATCATGCACATGATAGTGGGGCGGTTGCGCAGAGGCCGGTAGGCCACACGCTCGATGCCCACACCCACCATACCGATGACACTGGAGCCCGCCATCACCACCAGCAGCGCCACAGCGGGACCGATCATCTCCCCGCCGAAGAGCACGCTCACCAGAAAGTAGACCATGTAGCAGCCCATCATAAGGAAGTCACAGTGGGCCATGTTGATCATCCGTATAATACCAAAGACCATCGTGTACCCAATGGCCAGCAGCGCGTAAATACTGCCCAGCTGCAGTCCATATATCAGCAATTGCAAAAAATTATCCATGGGAAATCCTCCATCCTTCTCCAAGCGGCGGGGAGTGATCCCCGCCGCCTGAAGAATGTCTCATATCCTCAGGAGCCGCCGTCCTTACTCAGCGGAAACGCTGTCCTTGTACACGCGCTTGCCGTCCACCAGCTCAATGATGACGCAGGCCTTCACCGGATTGCGGTTCTCATCGAAGGTCAGGTGGCCAGTGGGCAGGTCAATGCTGATGTTGGCCATGGCGTCGCGGATAGCGGCGCCGTCCACGCTCTGGCACTCCTGAATGGCGCCCATGACGATCTTGGCGCACTCGTACATCATGGCGGAGGGGAAACCAGGCTCAAAGCCATTGAGGTCAGTAAAGTTCTTGTGGAAGTCCTTGGCGGTCTCAATGCCGTTGGCGTAGGCGGAGGTGTAGAGGGAGCCCTCGCACAGCTCCTTACCGATCAAATCCGCCAAAAACTCGTAGTCCCAAGAGTCACAGCCGAGAAGCTGGGCGTCGATGCCCATGGCCCGGGCCTGCTGGACAATCATGGGGACCATGTTGTTCTGGTTGGGAATAAAGAACACGTCGGGGTCTGCGTTCATGATGGCGGTGAGCTGGGCGCTGTAATCCTTCACCTCTGTGCCGGCAAATGCCTCGTTGGCCACGATGGTGCCGCCCATGGCCTCAAAGCTGTCCCGGAATGCCTCCATCAAGCCGGTGGAGTAGGCGTCGGCGTTGTTATAAAGGATCGCCGCCGTCTTGGCGCCGCACTCGTTGATGCCATACTGGGCCATTACCTTGCCCTGATAGGGGTCGATGAAACAAGCACGGAAGCAATAGTCACCGATCTGTGTCACCTTGGTGTTGGTGCCGCAGTTGGAGATGCAGGGGATACCCTTGGACTGGGCCACCTCATAGGAGGAGAGGCAGTCAGAGGAGTTGTTGGGCCCTAAGACGGCCACCACCTTGTCTTGGTCGATGAACTTCTGCATCACGTTGACGGCCTGCTCAGGCTTGGCCTCGGTGTCGCCGAAGACAAACTCCACCTTGACCATCTTGTCGCCTACCTTCAGGCCGCCGGCGGCGTCCAGCTCCTGCTGGATCAGGGCAATGGCGCCTTTGATATTGTCGCCGTCCAAGGCCTGCTCGCCGGTCATGGTGCCCATCACGCCGATCTTGATGGTGTCGGGTACGCCGCCGTCCTTGCCGCTGTCGCCGCAGGCAGCCAGAGCAAAGACCATCGCCAGAGCCAGTATCAGGGACAGTACCTTTTTCATCTTGTTTTCCTCCTGTTATTTTGTATAAAACAGCCATGCGGCCATTTTCCGGGGGGAGCTGCCCCTTAGATGGACAGATCCATTGTCTGCATCCGCAGACACAATCAAGGGTACCCTTGATTCGCCGTTTTTCCGGGGGGATACGAGTTCTCGCGGCACCACGTCCGTCTGTGTCAAGACCGCGCGGCGTTCCCATATAGGCGCTCATCCTGCCTTTCAGCAGGGCTTATACCGGCGGATTTTGCTGGTGGAATACCCGGCCTTCACAAGGCCCTCCGCCACCATCAGGCCGCAGACAATACCGTCTAACACAGGGACTCCCAGCTTGGCGGACAGCTTCTCCGCCATACCGGCAAACCCCGCGCAGCCCAGGACGATCACCTCCGCCAGATCCTCCTCCAGCGCCACTTGGGCGGCGCTGAGGTAGGGCCCCTCCACCGTAGGATCGTCAAAGTCATCCTTGGGCCCCCGCACCGAGGCGCAGCAGCCCTCCAGATGGTACTTGCGGATTACCGCCTCCTTGTTGGGGATGGAGTGCTTGCCGGCGCTGACCACGGAGAAGGAGTGGCCCAGCATACTGGCGATCTTCATCGAGGCCTCGCCGATGCCCACCACAGGCCTGTCGGTGATCTGCTTGAGCAGATCCAAATTGGGGTCGCAGTGGCAGGCCACCACGAAAGCGTCAAAGTCTTTCTCGTTGTCCCGGACAATCTGCATCATGCCCGGGGCGGCCAAAGCCTGATCGGTGTAGTAGTCGATGTACTCCGGTGCGCCGGGGGTGGAGAGGGTTTCCACCTCAAAGGCGTCCCCCGCGTAGTCCGCGGCCACGCTCTGAATCGCCGCGGTCATCTCCTGACTGCTGTTGGGGTTGATAATCAGTATTTTCATGATGGCGCCTCCTCCGCCGCGGGTAGAGCCTCTTACTCCGGCTTGCCCTGCTTCGTGTTGTAATAGAAGTTCTCCGGATAGCTGTAGGCCTCGTGAAAAATGTCCACCGGGGCCAGAGCCTCCACATCCAAAAGCTCGGTAATAAATACCTGCATGCAGCCCTTCACCAGAGTGCCCTCCACCAGATGCCCGGTGATGGTGGGTGCGTCCCAGCCGCCGCCGGCCACAAAGTGCATGGCCACAAAAGGCTCCGTCTCATCGCTGCCCCGGATGGGCCGCTGGCCGATCATGCCGCCGATAGAGGTGAGCATGGTCAGGTTGGTGTTCACCGCCACGCCCTCGCGGTGCCAGTTGT
>CANPBB010000027.1 GCA_947572235.1 uncultured Clostridia bacterium | reverse complement strand
GCTATCGCTATTTTGTTGATTTAGCTCATCCTTCCCTATTTTTCAAACAAGGCCTGGTTCCGCCATGATAGAAAAATCTTTACTTCCAAAGAGACTGCTTTGCTCAGAAAATTATGTTGTCAATTGGAAGGTGAAGATTTTGACACGATGAACGGTATTCTCCACCGATTTTCTCTCTAAATGTTCCCGTTCCGCTTGCTGTAAAATTTTGCAGCAGTAAAATGCGCCTTGATAACAACATATCAGTATAGGCCATGGGTTTCTTCCCCAGCCCCTCTTTCCGTCAAGACGGTCCGCAGTCCTCCTTAAAATCTCCTTTGATTGGACAAGCCCGATACTGTGTGATCTGAGCGACTGAAGCGGCTGGTCGGCACTGCCGAACTGGAGCCCATGGCCGCCCCTCCCGCCGGCTGAATGCGGGGGTACTGTGGGATTGGTCTGGGCAGCTTCGTCACCTGCCGCCGCCATCTGTCGGTACCACAGGGGGCAGTATACTTCCCATTGTGCCGGGGGTGAGTCAGTAAGGCGGTCCCGCCGCCTGAAAATACGGCACAGATGTATAGCTGCGATAGAAAATCACGGTATTCCAATATACCTGTAATAGCTTTTATAGGAGGAAACGATCTATGGTTCGCACTCGAACTATTCGAGAAGCCGCTGCATATTTTCGGGAATCTGATCCGGACACATGCTTGACAGAAACTGCTATACGTACATTGTTGCGTACAGGAGTCGTTCCTTGTGCCCGTGTAGGGCGGAAGTATCTGGTAAGCATAGAATCATTGGAGCGATATCTTGAATGCGGCTCATCTAAAATCAATCGAAAAACTATGCCAAAGTCAAAATCTCAGTGGGAAATTAAATAAAGGAATCACATGACCTCGTGGTACGAAGAAATGGAATAATTCCTTGTGAAACTTCCATAAATGTTGTATAATGGCCTCACTGTATCACAAGGCATTATTGAAAGGAGAATGCCGGATGAGCTCAAAAGCTAAAAAATCCAAGAAAAAGTACGAATACCTGACCAAGGCTATCACTATGCCAGATGGAACACGCAAATTTTTCCGTGCCAAGACACAGAAGGAACTGGATGAAAAAATACTGCGTGCACAGATCATGGTTAATGCGGGAGTAGACATTTGCAGCGAGGAGACTTTCGGCCAATTTGCACAGACTTGGTACGATCTCTACAAAAAGCCCTATCTCCGTCAAAGAAGCCTGGACGCCATTAAGTATGTGTTGAATCTGCATATACTCCCTGTCATTGGGAACTATTGCCTTCGGGATATTTCACCTATGCAGATTCAGGCGATCATGGCCGGCCTTTCTGGCAAGAGCCACTCTCTGCAATCCAAGGTCCTGAGCAATTTGCGGAGTATTTTTAATGTGGCACAGGAGAATGGCTTGGTAGCGAAGTCCCCTGTGAGCCAGATGCTGAAGCCGACTGGTAAAAAGACACAGGAAAAGGAGGCTTTGACGCCGCAGGAAAGCCTGCTGCTGTTGGAGCGGGTACAGAATGCCAGGGCCAAAACGTTTCTAATGATTGCGCTGCATACAGGAATGCGCCGCGGCGAAATAGTAGCGCTTCGGTGGGAGGATATTGACTTCAAAAAGAAGGTTATCCATGTCCGTCATAACGCAGTGATCCGGGAGACGTCCACCACGATCAGTGAGGAGTTAAAAACAAAAGCTGGACGGCGCGATTTACCCCTCTCTGAAATTTTGGAAATGTGGCTGGTAGCACAAAGAAAGATTTCGCACTCAAAATATGTGATCGCTATGAAAGATCACAAGCCCTTGAGCAAATCTGCCTACCGGAGTATGTGGAGGTTGGTGGAGCGGGAGCTTCCGGACCACCATGTTACCGCACATATACTGCGCCATACTTATATCACCCGTCTATTCGAGGCGGGATTGGATATCAAAGAGGTGCAGTATTTGGCTGGGCATAGTACCGTAGAAATGACCCTGCGGGTCTATACCCACTATGATCGACGTTCTCGGGCGGACAAAACTGCGGAAAAGGTGCGCGAGGCCTTAAAAATGCTGGCATGAGCATCTACCTGCTGCGGCACAATGGTTACACGGATTTTTAAAATTTGCAACACTTTTGCAACACTGAGGCCTGAAATTACGCAAAAACGCCCGAAATTATCGGATAAACTGCGACGTGAGATTTCCATATGCAGGAAACAAAAAATCCCTCAAAGCCTTGCGGCTCTAAGGGATTTTCATGGTGGACGCTAACGGACTTGAACCGCTGACCCCCTGCACGTCAAGCAGGTGCTCTAGCCAGCTGAGCTAAGCGTCCACGGCGGAATGGCCTTATGATACTCTTTTCTTCCCCTTTTGTCAAGTGCAATCTCAAATTTTCACCCTCTTTTTTCTTTCCGCCGCCTCTTGCCAAGATCGGGAGAACTTGCTATACTACTTCTCGGTGATAACAATGATTTATATATGTGACAGCTGCCGCTTCCTCTTCAGCCGGGCCGCGGAGCCGGAGCAGTGCCCCGACTGCGGCAAGTACACCGTCCGCAGGGCCACGCCCTTGGAGCAGCGGGAGTACCAAGCGCGGCTCCAAGGCGGACTCACTGGACCGGCGGCCAAGGAAAATCCCTACGACAATCCGGCCTTCTTTATCAAATACGCACAGATGGACCGCTCCCGCCAGGGCCTCAGCGCCGCCGGGGAGTGGCATGTGCTGGAGCCTCTGCTGCCCCCCTTTGCCGGACAGCGGGTGCTGGATTTAGGCTGCGGCTACGGGTGGCACTGCCGCTACGCCGCCGATCACGGCGCCGCGCAGGTAGTCGGCACGGACATCTCCCGGCGGATGCTCCAGACCGCTGAGGAGCGAAACGCCGGGGAGGTCATCGAGTACCGCTGCGCCGCCATGGAGGAGCTGTCCTTCCCCGACGGCAGCTTTGACATTGTACTCAGCTCGCTGGCGCTGCATTACGTCTGCGACTTCACCCCGCTGGTGGAGAGGATCAGCCGCTGGCTGCGCCCCGCCGGCACGTTCCTCTTCTCCGTGGAGCACCCGGTATTTACCGCCTGCGGCTCGCAGGACTGGGAGTATGACGGCAAGGGACAGATCCGCCACTTCCCTGTGGACCGCTACTACTGTGAGGGCAGCCGGGAGGCGGTGTTTTTGGGGGAGCGGATTACCAAGTACCACCGGACGCTGACCACCTACTTGGAGACGCTGCTGCGCTGCGGCTTTGCTCTGCGCCATGTGGTGGAGCCCCAGCCGCCGGAGGAGATGCTGGAGCTGCCGGGGATGCGGGATGAGCTCCGCCGGCCCATGATGCTCATCGTCTCCGCTGTGCGGGTGTAACAGCGCCGCGGGATACACCGTTTTTGGGTTCTATTTGACAGGACACCGGAAAAAAGGGTATAATAGCCGCACAGCGGCTGTTATACCCTCTCATTTTTCCCGCCCAAGGAGGCCTTGTACCATGGATCTGCCAACCTTCTTTGCCCAACATCCCCAGGCGGCGCTGGCCTTCTCCGGGGGGACAGACTCCGCCTACCTCCTCTATGCCGCCCGGGCTGCCGGGGCGGAGGTGCGGCCCTACTTTTTGCGGACCCCCTTTCAGCCCGCCTTTGAGCTGGATGACGCCAGGCGGCTCTGTGAGGAGCTGGGGACGGCGCTCACCGTCGTCGAGGCGGATCCCCTCTCCTGTCCGGAGATCGCCGCCAATCCCCCCGACCGGTGCTACCACTGCAAGCGCCTCCTCTTCACCCGCCTCCGCGACGCCGCGGCAGGGGACGGCTTCCCCCTCATGATCGACGGCACCAACGCCTCCGATGACGCCGGGGACCGGCCGGGGATGCGGGCCCTTCAGGAGCTGGGGGTCCTCTCCCCCCTGCGGCTGTGCGGCATCACCAAGGGGGAGGTCCGCCGCCGGTCCCGGGAGGCGGGGCTCTTCACCGCGGGCAAGCCCTCCTATGCCTGCCTTGCCACCCGGATTCCCGCCGGGACACCCCTCACCGCCGCCGCCCTGCGCTTGGCGGAGGCCGCGGAGGAGCGGGTGGCCGCCTTGGGCTTCACCGGCTTTCGCCTCCGCCTCTTCCACGGCTGCGCCCGGCTGCAGGTCACGGCGGAGCAGATGCCCCTGGCTATCGCGCAGCGGGAGGCGCTGGAGAGAACCCTGCGGGCGGACTTTGACGGCGTTCTGCTGGACTTGGCCCCCCGCCCCGGCCTCCGGGAGGAGGAGCGGGAGGGCTGAGATGGATTGATATATATCAATATGAACCGCGCAGTCAGACGCTTTTCTCCATGAAAGCCGCACCCTCGCCACCGCGCGGAAAACCCGGCTGTACAAAAGAGGCTGCAGCGATATGAAAGTTCTTTTTGCGGCTTTTTCTTAGAGGAAAAAGCCGAGAAAGGAGACACCTATGGATTTGGAACAGACCCGGGCGCTGCTCAGCGCGGTGGCCCAAGGGAGCGTGGATGTGGAGACGGCCCTGAGCCGGCTGAAGCAGGAGCCCTTTGAGGACTTGGGCTTTGCCAAGGTGGATCTCCACCGCTCCCTCCGCCAAGGGGCCGCGGAGGTGATCTACGGCGCGGGAAAGACCGCGGAGCAGATGGCGGACATTGTCGCCGCCCTCCGCTCCCACGGGCAGGAGACGGTGCTGATCACCCGCCTTGCGCCGGAGCCGGCGGAGCGGATCGCCGCCGTCCACCCCCTCACCTACCACGAGATGGGCCGGGTGGGCATTGTGGGCCCCCTGCCGGCGCCCACTGGGATCGGCACCATCGTGGTGGCCACCGGAGGCACCAGCGATATGCCGGTGGCCGAGGAGGCCGCCCTCACCGCCGAGGCCTTGGGCAACCGGGTGAAGCGGCTCTACGACATCGGCGTGGCGGGGCTCCACCGGATGCTCAGCCACACCGACGAGCTGATGGGCGCCCGTGTGATCATCGCCGTGGCGGGGATGGAGGGGGCGCTGACCAGCGTCATCGGCGGGCTTGTCAGCTGTCCGGTGATCGGCGTCCCCACCAGCGTGGGCTACGGCGCGTCCTTCGGCGGCGTGGCGGCGCTCTTATCCATGCTCAACTCCTGCGCCAGCGGGGTCAGTGTGGTGAATATCGACAACGGCTTCGGCGCGGGCTTTCTGGCCAGCCGTATCAACCATATGGAGGGCAGGGCATGAGAACACTGTACTTAGACTGCTCCATGGGAGCCGCCGGCGACATGCTCATGGCGGCGCTGCTGGAGCTCCACCCCCAGCCGGAGGACTTTCTCCGGCGGATGAACGCGCTGGGCCTGCCGGGGGTGGAACTCACCGCCCAGAAGGCCGTCAAGCGCGGCATTCAGGGCACCCATGTGTCCGTTTTGATCCACGGCGAGGAGGAGGATGATGCGCTGGGCCATACTCCCGCGCACCATCATGGGCACGACCATGAGCATGAGCACGACCATGAGCACAGGCATGAGCATGGGCATGACCATGAGCACGAGCACCACCATGACCACGCACATGAGCACCGCCACAGCCATGTCACTGCGGCGGAGATCAGCCGTCTGATCGAGGGCCTGCCCCTCCCCCAGCCGGTGTGCGCCGACGCCAAGGCGGTGTACCAGCTTATCGCCCAAGCGGAGAGCACCGTCCACGGCCACAGCGTGGACCAAATCCACTTCCACGAGGTGGGCACCTTGGACGCGGTGGCCGACGTGGTTGGCGTGTGCCTGCTGATCCATGAGCTGTCACCGGAGGCCATTGCCGCCTCCCCGGTCCATGTGGGCAGCGGGCAGGTCCGGTGCGCCCACGGCCTTCTGCCGGTGCCCGCCCCGGCCACCGCCCTGCTGCTCCAAGGGGTCCCCGTCTACGGCGGCAGCATCGAGGGGGAGCTGTGTACCCCCACCGGGGCGGCCCTTCTGAAGCACTTTGTCCAGTCCTACGGCCCCCTGCCCGCCATGACGCCCATCGCCTCCGGCTACGGCATGGGCACACGGGACTTTCCCGCGGCCAACTGCCTCCGGGCCACCTTGGGCGAGAGCGGCGGCGACGGCGGTCAGGTGGCGGAGCTCTGCTGCAACATAGACGACATGACCGGCGAGGCGGTGGCCTTCGCCTGCGAGGAGCTGCTGGCCGCCGGGGCCCTGGACGTGTGGACCGCGCCCATCACCATGAAGAAGGGCCGGCCGGGGGTGCTCCTCACCTGCCTGTGTCCCGCCAGGGAGGCGGAGCGGATCACCGGCGTGATCCTCCGCCACACCACCACCCTGGGCGTCCGCCGCCATCTCTGTGCGCGGACCACCCTCAGCCGGCGGGAGGAGACGGTGGAGACGGCCATGGGCCCCCTGCGCCGGAAGGTTGCCCAAGGGACGGGCGTCCAGCGGGCCAAGTGGGAGTACGAGGACATCGCCGCCGCCGCCCGGGAGAGGGGGCTGTCCCTCTCGGAGGTGCTGTCCGCTCTGTAGGAGCGTTCATCTGTGTCAAGATTTGTTTGAATCATTTGAAAAAAGGAGATCTTCTATGGAACAGTGGCTGTATGTGATGTTTATCGAAAAGACCAAGACCTACAACCGCCTGACCAAGGCGGCGGTGGAGCGCCATGTGGAGAACCTGCGGCAGCTGGACGACGCGGGCCACATCGCCTTGGCCGGCGTGTTCAAGGGCTATCCCGGTGTGGCGGGCATGTATATTCTGAAGGCGGACAGCCTTGAGGAGGCCGAGGCCCTCTGCCAGCGGGAGCCGCTGGTGGCGGAGGGCTTCGCCACCTACAAGCTGAAGCCCCTCCAGCCGGCCAATCGGGAGAACAACTACCTGCTCTAAGGATAGGGCAGGTTCTCCGGCGCAGCCGTTCCTTAAAAAAACAAAAAATTCCCCCGCATAGGTTCCCTCCTCTCGGGACAGACTACCATAGTAAACCCTGTGCCACAAAAACGAGGAAACAAAAAGGAGGAACCATCTATGTCCGCTTGTACCAATGACGGGTGCAGCTGCACCCCCAACAAGGCGATCCAGTGCACCGTCAAAAACTGTGCCCACCACTGCCAGACCCAGCAGTACTGCGGCCTCTCCGCCATCACCGTGGGGACCCACGAGGGCAACCCCACCATGGACCAGTGCACCGACTGCAAGAGCTTTAAGCTGAAATAAGCGGGAAAACCGATAAAAAAGTGCCGCATCCGCGGCACTTTTTTATCAGCTTCCTGTCAAACAGGAGGAAACACCATGGACCATCCCCATAAAATTTCCATCGCCGGGGCCCTCGGCGGGGCGGTCAACGGCATCTTCGGCGGGGGCGGCGGCATGATCCTGCTGCCCCTCCTCACCCGCTGGTCAGATTTGGACGACAAAAAGCTCTTCGCCACCTCGGTGGCCATCATCCTCCCCATCTGCGTTGTCTCCACCGCCGTCTATTTCACGCAGACCGAACTGTCCCTCTCCGCCGCCCTGCCCTACCTGATCGGCGGAGCCGCCGGGGGGCTGGCCGGGGCGCTGAGCTTCCGGAAGGTCCCGGTGAAGTGGCTGAAGCTGCTCTTTGCCGGCTTCCTCCTCTACGGCGGGGTGAGGTATCTCCTATGAGGACGTGGCTTCTGCCCATAGCCTTCGGCTTTGCCACAGGCATCCTCTCCGCTTGGGGCGTGGGGGGCGGGACGCTGCTGCTGCTGTGCATGACGCTGTTTTTAGGGGTGGAGCAGCGGGAGGCCCAAGCCATCAACCTGCTGTTCTTCCTGCCCACGGCAGGGATCAGCCTCCTCTTCCACGGCAAAAACGGCTATTTGGACGGGCCGGTCTGGCGCCGGGCAGCCCTCCCCGGCGCGGCGGCCTCCCTGCTGGCGGCGCTGCTGTCTTTGCGGTGGGACCCCCGTCTGCTGCGCATCCCCTTCGGCCTGTTTCTGCTCTGCGCCGGGGCCTCCCTGCTGTGGAAAACTTGGCGGGAGGAGGGGAAAAAGTGAGCGGGGGGCGTGCAGGGGCGCACACAGTGCGCCCCTGCATCTGCGCTTCTCTAAGCTCCGCGGCAGGATGCGCCGGGGCGTCCTCCACTTGCACTTGCAAAGACACCATGGTATAATAGCCGCAAAGCGGCTATTATATGTTCATTTCGGCTCTATTTTATAATAGGGAAAAAATCAGGCATCAGTCTTTTCCCGGAGGAACCTCCATGTCAAAGCAGATTCATATCCATGTGGAAGATGCGCTCTATGAGGAGCTGCGCAATTACTCCCTATCAAGCGGCCAGACCATCCAAGTTTGCGTCAGCACGGCCATCCGGCAGCTTCTGACCCAAGCGAAAACGGAGCTGCCTGTCCGCGGCGGCGGGTATCGGTTCATTGACCTGTTCGCCGGCATCGGAGGGATGCGCCTCGCCTTTGAGGCGGCCGGCGGACAGTGCGTCTATTCCAATGAGTGGAACAAGTACAGCCAAAAGACCTATTTCACCAATTTCGGCGTCCAGCCGGACGGCGACATCACAAAAGTGAAGGCGGAGGACATCCCCGACCATGACATACTGGTGGCGGGCTTCCCCTGTCAGCCCTTCTCCATTGCGGGCGTGTCAAAAAAGAACAGCTTAGGGCGGGCGACGGGCTTTGAGGACAAAACCCAGGGGACCCTCTTCTTTGATGTGTGCCGGATTCTGAAGGCCAAGCGGCCCAAGGCGTTTATGCTGGAAAATGTCAAAAACCTGTGCAGCCACGACAAGGGGCGGACCTTTGCGGTGATTAAGGAGTCCCTTGCGGAGCTGAACTACCAGGTGTTTTTTGACATCCTGGACGGCAGGCAGTACGTCCCCCAGCACCGGGAGCGCATTGTGATCGTCGGCTTCGACCAGAAGCGGTATGGCAAGAAGATCGACTTCGCCTTTCGGCTCTCCCCCCCGGAGAGGCCGCCTGTTGTCCGGGATATTCTGGAGGACGCGCCGGATGAGAAGTACACCCTATCGGATAAGCTGTGGACATACCTGCAAAACTACGCTGCCAAGCACAAGGAGGCGGGCAACGGCTTCGGGTACGGCATCGCCCCGCCGGACGGCGTCACAAGGACCATCAGCGCGCGCTACTACAAGGACGGCTCTGAAATCCTCATCGGGCAGGAGGGGAGAAACCCCCGCCGGCTCACGCCGCGGGAGTGCGCCCGCCTCCAGGGCTTTCCCGAGACCTTTCAGATCCCTGTGTCCGACACGCAGGCCTACCGGCAGTTTGGGAACTCCGTGGTGGTCCCCCTTATGGCGGATGTGGCCGGCCTCATCCTGTCCAAGCTGGAGGCGCTGGACAAGGCCCCGTGTGAGAAGCGGCGCAGGGCGCCCGAGCGGAGAGAGGAGGATACATAGATGATGGGAGAGAGCGCCCTGCAGGCGATACAGTCCGTTACCGCCAGCCGGCAGGCATACTGCAAATTTCTCTCCGCCAACGACTCCGGGGAGACAGGCGGGCACCAGAGGGGCATCCTCATTTCCAAGCTGGCCGGCGGGATGTTGTTTCAGCAGCGCCTTGGGGCGGAAAATATCCTTAAACGGACGGTACAGATCAGCTGGCCCGATTCCCTTCAAACAGAGAGCTGCTTTACCTACTACAGGAGCAAAAACGAGCTGCGCATCACCAAATTCGGCAGGGATTTCCCCTTTTTGCGCCCGGATCAGACCGGCGCCCTGTTCGTCCTTACCAAGCAGGACGAGGAGCACTACAGCGCCTTCTTCCTTGAAACGGAGGAGGAGATCGAGCAGTTCCTCGACGCGATGGGGATCAGCCCCACGGAGACCAACTGTCTCATCCGGGCGGGGCAGGTGCAGGCGGAGGCGCGGGAGGCGCTGGCAATCCAGCAGTTCATCACTGTCCTGACCGTTGATTTCCCGGCCTCTGAGGCGATGGCCGCTGCGGCCCGGGAGATACACAGCCGGGTGTATCCGCAGCCGCCGCTGATTCACACCAACCCGGACCGCAGGCTCATCGAGTGGACGAGGATGGAGTACGCGCTGTTCCGCGCCATCGAGCGGGCGCGGTACGCCGAGGCGATCTCCCGGGGGTTCGCCTCGGTGGATGACTTTGTCACCATGGCAAATATGGTGCTGAACCGGAGAAAAAGCCGGGCGGGAAAGAGTCTTGAGCACCACTTGGCGGCCATTTTTGACGGCAATGGGATCGCCTATGCGGCGCAGGCCGTCACCGAGGGGAACAAGCGGCCGGACTTCCTCTTCCCCTCCCAGGCCGCCTATCACGACCCGGCCTTCCCCACCGAGAAGCTGGTCTCCTTGGCCGCAAAGACCACCTGTAAGGACCGCTGGCGGCAGGTGATCAACGAGGCCGACCGCCTGCGGGGCAGGCCGAAGTATCTCTGCACCCTCCAGCAGGGGATCTCCCCGGCGCAGATGGACGAGATGCGGGACGAGGGCGTCGTCTTAGTTGTGCCCCAGCCGTACATCTCGGCCTTTCCCCGGGACCGGCAGGGCAGAATATGGAGCCTCGCAAGATTTGTGCGGTACATCCAGGAGCTGGAGGGCTGCTGACAGCACCCTGTCTTTCCAAAACAGCAGCAGGCGCGCGGACAGTCCGTCCGCGCGCCTATTTTCTGTGTGAAAACCGCCGCTGTCACCTGTAACCGCCTGTCAGTCCACCGGCAGCAGCAGCGGCACCTCCACCTCCATCAGCTCCCCCTCCCGGCAGATGGTCATGGGCAGCTTCTCCCCGGCGGCGTAGCGCCTCCGGGCCCGGATGATGTCGTCGCTTGCGGTCAGCGGCTCGCCGTCCACCGCCACCACGGCGTCGCCGGGGCGGATGCCCGCGATGTCCCCGCCGTAGCCCTTCGGGACCTCGACCACCAAAATCCCCACTGTACCGTCCTCCAGGACGATCTGTCCCTGGACGGTGATGCCTAAGATGGGCTCGGCGGTGACCTCCCCGGTGGAGATCAGACAGTTGACTATGTGGGCCACGGTGCTGCTGGGGATGGCGAAGCCCAAGCCCTCCACAATGGCCTCCCCCTGCTCGTTGGACACCATCTTTACCGTGTTGATGCCCACCACCTGTCCGTACTGGTTGATGAGGGGGCCGCCGGAGTTGCCGCTGTTCAGCGCGGCGTTGGTCTGGATCAGGGTCATGGTGACCCCCTCCACGTCCACATCCCGGTTGATGGCGGAGATGATGCCGTCGGTGAGGGTGCCCCGGAGCTTCAGCCCCAGGGGGTTCCCGATGGCATAGGCCTTATCCCCCACCGCTAAGAGGTCGGAGCTGCCAAACTCCGCGGCGGGAAGGCCCTCCTCATCCACTTTCAAAACCGCCAAATCGTTCTCTTGGTCATAGCCCACAATCTTGGCCTCGCAGCGGTAGTTGCTGCTGAGGAGCACATCGCAGCTCTCGCCCCCCTCCACCACGTGGAAGTTGGTGACGATGTACCCGTCGGCGCTCATGATCACGCCGGTGCCGATGCCGGCGCTGCCGCCGGACAGGTAGCTGACCACCGTGACCACCGTGGGGTTCACCCTGTCGTAAACCTCCCCGGCGGAGAGCACCGCCTCCTCCGCCTCCGTCAGGCGCAGGCGGAAGTCCCCGCCCACCGGGTAGGAGGGGATGTGGGTCTCCCCAGTGCCGTCCCCCTCGTAGTCGCCGTAGTCGTCCCAGTACTGGTGGAACTTGTCCTCCCACCCCACCGGGGGCGAGGGCTGGCGCTGGAGGGCATAGACCATCAGCCCCGCGGTGACGGCCAGAAACCCCGCGGCGCAGAGGAAGAAGATCAGCACCCCATGCCTGGGCCGCTTGGGCCGCCGCCGGCGGACGGGCCTCTCCGCCGCCGCAGGCGGGGCGGGGGGCTCCGGCGGCGCCGGGGGGCACATGGCCGGGGGCAAAGGCTGCTCATAGCAGAGCACCACCGGCGGCGGCTCCGCCGGACAGTAGGTCAAAACCACCTCCGCCGGCGTCTCCGGGGCGGGGAAGATCTGCTCCGCCGCCTCTGCCGCCGCCTCAAATTGTTCAAAGAGCTTGTTTTCTTCCATCTCAACTCTCCCGTAGGGGTGTGTATTTGTGGCGCTTCGCCCGTCCCACGCAGAGGACGACTCAGCCGTTGCCCGCCAAGGTCATGGTGAAGGTGAAGGTGGTGAGGCCCTCCTCGCTGGTGGCGTAGATATGCTCCCGGTGCTGCTCCAAAATGGTCTTGACAATATAGAGGCCCAGCCCCACGCCGTCCTTGTCCTCGCTGCGGGACTTGTCGCTCTTGTGGAATCGCTCGAAGAGCCGGGGCAGCTCCTCCGCGTCAATGGTGGCCCCGTGGTTGCGCACGGTGACCTCCGCCTTCTCCCCCCGGAGGCTCAGGCCCAGGTACAGGGCGCTCCCGGCTGTGGCAAATTTGGCCGCGTTCTCCAGCAGGTTGTAAATCACCTGCGTAATGAGGTCGTTGTCCCCCAGCACCAGTACGGACTCCTCGGGGATGTCCGCCTCCACGTCCAAATTCCGGTCGGTGATCTTCATCTCCATGGAGATGAGGGCCCGGCGCATACTCTCGCAGAGGTCGAAAGCCCCCTTCTCCCGCAGCAGGTCCATGGACTGGAGCTGGGATACCTCCAGCATCCGGCGCACCAAGCGGCTCAGGCGCCGGCTCTCGTCGGAGATGATGCGCAGGTACTGCCCCTCCCGCTCCGGGGGGATGGTGCCGTCCAGGATGCCGTCGGCATAGCCGGTGATGGTGGTCATGGGGGTCTTCAGCTCGTGGGAGATGTTGGCGATAAACTCCCGACGCTGCCGCTCCGTCTGCTGAAGGGACTCGGCCATGGCGTTGAAGGCCTCCGCCAGCTCCTCCACCTCGTCGTCCCGGTCGGTGGGCTGGACCCGGGCGTCGAAGTTGCCCTCGGCAAAGCGGCGGGCGGCCGCGGCCATCTCCTGGATGGGCCGGGTCTGCTGCATGGCGGTGATGGAGCTGGCCACAAAGGCGATGAGGAGCACGGTGATGGAGGTCATCGCGAAGATGCCGAGGAACCCCCGCCACATCCCCGTAAGGCTCTGGGCCTCCGTCACCGCCAGCACCATGCCCTGGATATCCCCGGTGCCCACGGCATAGATGGGCACCGCCACCACGTACTTGCTGCTGGGGTAGATGTTCAGGGCGGTCATGCCGGCGTAGCTGCCGCCGGCGAGGACCTTGTCGGTGATCTTGGCGGGGAGGGCCACCTCCTGCCCCTCCAGACGGTTGTCCGTGGTGAGCAGGGTGTTGCTCTGGGTGTCCCAGATGAGAAAATCAATGTCCGAAAGGGAGGAGGCCACTTGGGCGATAATGCGGATGCCCTGGTTCTCCCCGCCGAAGATGGGGCTGTAGAGGGGGTAGTCCCGGCTGTAGGTGGCGGAGAGTTCCGCCATCATCACCGCCTTCTCCTGCAGCTCCTCCTTCTTCTCGCTCATAATATAGGTATAGGTCAATGTAAAAAAGGAGGTTCCAAGCAGCAGCAGCGTCAGCAATACCATACCGGCGGTGAGGGAAAACTGCCGCCAGTAGATGCTGTGGAACCGGGATTTACCGCTCAACGTCGCCCCTCCTCTCCCTTGGAACATCAAGCCCGCAGGCTGTCACAAAAAGCCGCAGGCTCCCGGCGGCGGGGAGGATAGTGTGAAAGGAACCCCTCTCTGGGTTCCTTTCCCGTTCCCGCGGTGCGCCGGGCAAGCCCCGCCGCTCACTTGCTCCGCCCCACCACCTCAAACTTGTAGCCCACACCCCAAACGGTCTTGAGGGCCCACTCTCCGGAGACGTTTTCCACCTTCTCCCGGAGGCGCTTGATGTGCACGTCCACGGTGCGGCTGTCGCCAAAGTAGTCGAAGCCCCACACCTCGTCTAAGAGCTGATTGCGGGTGTAGACCCGGTTGGGGGTGGAGGCCAAATGGTAGAGGAGCTCCAGCTCCTTGGGGGGCGTATCCACCTTCTGGCCGTCCACGGTGAGCTCATAGGAGTCCAAGTCAATGACCAGCTTGTCGAAGGTGAGGCGCTTGCGCGTGTCGTCGGGGATCTCCGTCCGCCGGAGGACGGCGTTGATGCGGGCGATGAGCTCCTTCATCTCGAAGGGCTTCACCAGATAGTCGTCGGCCCCCATCTCTAGGCCTGTGACCCGGTCCAAGACCTCGCTCTTGGCGGTGAGCATGATGATGGGCGTCCGGGAGGTCTCCCGGATCTTGGCGCAGACGCTCCACCCGTCCATCACCGGCAGCATGATGTCAAGGAGCACCAAGTCCGGCCCGATCTCCCGGAACCGCTCCACGGCGGTGCCGCCGTCAAAGGCGGTGGTCACCTCAAAGCCCTCTTTTTCCAAGTACATGCGGATCAGATCGGAGATATTCCGGTCGTCCTCCACGGCTAAAATCTTACGTCCCATCCGTCTTTACCTCCTGCGCCCCCCTCCGGAGGCCGTCCCGCCGCGCCCCGCGGCGCGCTTTTTCTCTATTATACCCCAGAAGCGCCCGGATTGTTGAACAATTTGTAAAAACAGGGCGCCCTCCCGCAAAGCCGGCCTCTCAAAGGGTCTCCCGGTAGGCGATTACCCGGCACTTGGCCTCCCGCAGGCGGCTGAGAAGCCCCCCCAGCCCCACTATATTGGCCTGCGCGGTCCCCAAAAACACGGTCTGGTCCGATCCGTTCTGGGCGGCAAGCTGCTGATAGAGCCCCTGGGCCCGCCCCGCGCTGGAGAGCGGCTTCCCCCGCATATCCAAGCGGCTCTCCACAAGGCAGTACCCGGCGTCCAAGAGCGCCCGCGCGCCCTCGGCGCCGCCCTCCCCCTCCAGCCACACCAGCCGCGTGCGGACTCTGGCGGCCTGCCAGAGGAGATCGTTCCCCCGCTCCGCCTGCGCCAGGACCTCCTCCCCGGCGGTAAGGCGCAGCGCGATCCCCTGCCCCGTGGCGGTGAGGGAGCGGATCAGATCGCCGCTGCCCTCCATCTGCTCCGGCGTCAAAAGGAAGGTGGCCTGCGCCTCCTGCCTTGTCAGGGTGTCCACGGCGGACCGGGCGTCGGCGGTGTCGGCCACGGTGAAGAGGAGGTAGACCCGCTGTCCGGTGTAGGTGCTGGGCGGCGTGGCGTCCGGCGTCTGTTCCTCCGGGAGGGAGCGGATATACTCGTTATATCGGTCCCACATCCGGCTGGCGGCGGCATCCAAAAACACCGCGTCGTCCGCCAGCTTCACCGTGGCGCTCTTGATCCGGATCAGCGGCGCCGGACTGGCGGGGGTGTAGCTGTAGGTGAGCCCCAAGACGCTGGCCACAAGATCCACGGGGAAAAAGACATAGCTCCCCCGCTGGATGGCGGGGAGGTTGTAGGTGTTGTTCTGCCCGTCGTAGGCCTGACCGGTCTCCAGATCAAAAAACAGGGCGGCGCCGACAGAGTGCAGGCTGTAGAGCACCACCGGCTTGTTGGGGGGGCGGGAGTAGGCCACCCCCAGGAGGCTGCGGTAGCTGCCGGAGAAGATCACGTTGGAGACGTAGAGGTGCCCCCCGGACCAGAAGGGCATGGTCTCTTGGGTCATCTCCAGGACCTCCTCATTCACCGCCACCAGATACTCGCCGCCGGCCCCTGCCGCCGGGGGGAGGAGCTGTATGAAAAGGGACAGGGCCAGCAGAAGAGCGGCCGGCGGCCGCAGACGATGGCGCATATCGGTTCACCTCACCTCAATACCGGGAATATTGCAGTAGAGTATAACACAGATTCCGCCGTCTGGCAATCCTGTGCTTTCCGCCGCCCTATCTCCGCGCACCGCTGTCCGTCCCCCTCTGACGCCCTCTTTCGCCTAAAAAGTACCCCCCGCGGCTGTCCCATAACTTTCCAGCAACTCCTCCGGAGACAGGCGCCATAAAGACTTTCCACATTTTCCACCGAGTTTTCCACATCGTTATGTAAACGTCCACCGCGCCAAAAAGTTCAGCTGACACGCTGACGGGAGAGGGGAACCCCCCTCTCCCTCCCTATGCGCCGCCCAAGACCAGCAGCACCACCCCGTACAACGCGCTGGCCAAGGTGCCGAACACGATTACCGGTCCCGCCACCTGGAACATCTTCGCCGCCATACCGGTGACAAACCCCTCGCTGCGAAAGTCGATGGCCGGGGACACCACGGCGTTGGCAAATCCCGTCACCGGCACCAGCGTCCCCGCGCCGCCGTGGCGGGCGATCTTGTTGTAGAGATTCAGCCCCGTCAAAAGCGCCGAGAGGCCCACCAGCACAATGGTGGTCACTGTCCCCGCCTCGCCCTTGCTGAGCCCCATGGCCAGCGCCGCGTCCATGATCCCCTGCCCGACGACGCAGATCAGCCCGCCGATGACAAAGGCCTTCCCCATGTCCACAGCGATGGGGGACTTGGCCGCCTTGCTCTCCACGTAGCTCTGGTACTCCTTGTTGGACATCTCCATTTCTCGCTCACGCTCCTTTGGCCCATAGTATCCCTCCGAGAGGCAAAAATATGCCTTGTTAAATTGGGAAAATGCGGTACAATAGAGGAAAGAAACGCAGCCGGTCGCGCCAGAAAAAGGAGGGCCCAACATGAAAAAGGCCAGAACACCCTTGGGCATCTACGTCCATATTCCCTTCTGCTGCAGTAAGTGCCTCTACTGCGACTTCTACTCCCTGCCCCAAGCGGAGGACCAGATCAAGCGCTATGTGAAGGCCCTCTGTGCCCACATCGCCCAGATTGCCCAGTACACCGGGGACTATCAGGTGGACACGGTGTACTTCGGCGGCGGCACCCCCACACTGCTGCCGGAGCGGTACCTGACAGACATCCTGGAGCGGATCGCCCAGCGGTTCCACATGGATAGGGACGCGGAGGTCACCATAGAGGCCAACCCGGAGAGCGCCCAAAACTGGCGGGCCCTCCGCCGCCTCCGCCGGAGCGGGTTCAACCGCCTGTCCCTGGGCGTGCAGGCCGCAGACGATACCCTGCTGAAAGCCGTGGGCCGCGTCCACACCTTCGCCGATGTGGAGCGCTCGGCGGAGGCCATCCGCCGGGCGGGGATCAAGAACTTCTCCGCCGATTTGATCTACGGCCTCCCGGGACAGGATCTGTCCTCCTTTTTGACAGGTCTGGAGCGGACCATGGCCTTGGAGCCGGAACACCTCTCCTGCTACGGTCTGAAGGTGGAGGAGGGCACACCCCTCTGCCGCCGGCGGGGGGAGCTGGACCTCCCCGATGATGACGCGCAGGCGGACATGTACCTCGCCGCCGTGGAAAAGCTGTCGGCGGCAGGGTATGTGCACTATGAGATCTCCAACTTCGCCAAGCCCGGCTTCGCCTCCCGGCACAACCTGAAATACTGGACCCTTCAGGAGTACGCGGGCTTCGGCCCCGGCGCCCACTCGGACCTGGGGGGGCTGCGCTACGCCTACGCCCGGGATTTGACGGGCTATATGGCCGGCGCCCTCTCCGGAACGCTGGAGATATCGGAGTCGGAGCGCCTGCCGGCGCGGGAGCGGGACACGGAGTATATCATGCTCTCCCTGCGTACGGCGGCGGGAATCTCCAAGCCGGTGTTTGAAAACCGCTACCGCCAGCGGTTCGCGCCCTTGGAGGCGGTGCTGCGCCGGTATGAGAAGCTGGGCTGCGCCCAGCCCACCGATGAAGGGTGGCGGCTGACCGCCAAGGGATTTCTCCTCTCCAACACCATTATCACCGACCTGTGGGAGGCCCACGGCCAGGAGAAGCTGCGGCGGGAGGCCGCCGCGGCCAGCGGGGATTTCCGCGTCCTGCTGTAGCCCGCCCGACCCGCCGCCCCGGCGGCAGAGCCGGGGCGGCCTCCGCCCTTGGCTCCCCTGTGGGAAAAAATCCCTCTTAAAGCCCCTTTTTATCCGGAAAAAAACACTTGCTTTTTCACGGCGCCTATGTCATAATGTGGCTGTGATTGTGAAATCTTTTGCAAAGAGGTGCCCTATGGAGCCCATCTACGGGAAAAACAACAAGGAGGAGCTGCCGCTGGCCCACTATCTGGAGAAATTCCAGGCCGGGGATCCGGCTGAGATGGCCGCGCGTTGCCGCCTGCCCTTTGCAAACGGAGTGTTTACCGTCACACTGATGGGGGACCGCTTCACGCTCTCCCACCCGGGCTTCGCCATCGCGGGGGACCGGGAGCCCACCAACCCCGAGCGCATCCTCTTTCTGCGCTACCTGTTGGACGGGCGGTATGTGGAGCCGTCGGGGGCCTATCTCACCTACCGGGAGTTTCCTTGGGGCGAGGTATACCTCCAGCAATTCACCGGGCGCTGCATCAAGCGCTTCGCCTTCAGCTACGGCAGCAGGCCGGAGGCGCTGCATCAGGTTATGGCGCGGCTGCCGGCGGTCCCGGTTCAGAGGGGGGATGTGGGCTACGAATTGACCTTGATGGAGGGGCTGACCATGCAGTTTATCCTCTATTTAGGGGACGATGAGTTCCCGCCCAACGCGCAGATTCTGTTCTCCGACAACTTCCGCCAGGCCTTTACGGCGGAGGACATGGCCAACATCGGAGACATCACCATCGGCAGGATGAAGGCCATCGCCGCGGCGCTGTAGACGCCGGGGCCGGCGCGGTTTCCTGTCCAAAAAACTCCCCAGCGGTGCCGTCGCGGGCCGCGCCGGGGAGGGGGACGCTTTTGCCGTCTCATTTGCAAAGGGTACAACCAAATAGGATTGGTAGAGTAAGAGTAAGCGCGTAAAGTGGCATGTGGCTGGGAAGTCGCCCTTGCACGAAGGCCCCCCGCGAAATAGGGGCTACGATGCTGCTCTGCATCCGCTACCGCACGAGCTACGGGCGTATGACGATACCAATTCGCGGGCCGGGGTCTGTCCTCCGGCGGGGCGGATCGGTATTTTTTATTCCCATTTCTTGTTGTTGGTAGCTTCTATGCTCAGAAGCTGTCCCAGCAGGCTCAGAGCACAGCCTTGCGGCCAAAGCAGCCGCTGGCTGCGTTAAAAAATCTTGGAATACACAAGGGATTCCTGCAATTTTTTGCCGCACAAATCTATATCCTGAGCCTATCGGTGCAGCTTCTTACTTTCCATCTGGACGACTGAAGGAGGAAGTACGCATGAAGCGTAACCAAGTTTTTTCTACGCACAACTTAGTCATGATGGCGGCGCTGGCCGCCATGCAGATCATCCTCTCCCGCTTTTTAGGCATCCAGGTCAGCGACACGCTGCGCCTGAGCTTTGAGAGTATCCCTGTGGTGCTGGCGGGCCTGTGGCTGGGGCCCTTGGCCGGCGGCATCGTGGGCTTTGTGGCCGACACCATCGGCACCATGCTCAGCGGCTACACCTGGTTCCCGCCCTTGGCCTTGAACCCCATTATGGAGGGCGTGGTGGCCGGCCTTTTGGCCAAGTATTTTATCCGCGGGGATATCGGCGAGAGCCGGGGCGCCTGGAAGGTAGCCCTTACCGCCGTGATTACCGGCATTCTCAATGCTTTTGTGGTGGGTCTGATCGGCTCCACACTGTTTAGTATTATGATCATGGAGAACACCACCGCGTTCCCGGTGCTGCTGGGGGCAAACCTGCTGCAGCGCCTTCCCACCAAGCCGGTGACTATTGCGGTCAACGCGCTGGCCGTAGCCGTCGTAAATCGAGCTGTCTACAAGCCCGTGGTACGGCGTATTGTATCAGGGGCATAATTTCCATAGATGTTTGGGCTGCTGACAGAAGCGTCGCTGTCCGGGGGCGTATTTCTGCGATTTTGTTTTGGGATTGGCGGAGATTTTTCGGATATCCCGTGTATCGCTCCTGCAAAGTGTTGAAATGATTCCGTGCCAAGGCTTTGGCGGCAGCCCTGTTTTTTGCGTGTTTTTTGAATTTTTCCCGCTTTTTTGCTAAAAAGCAGGTGGTTCGCCGCATCGGAAAAGGCAGCTTGCTGCACGCCGCCTTCCGCCGCGGACCATGAGCGTTCCCCCGCGGAGGGGAAGCGACGGAGAGATCACGCCTCCCCCCTGCCGCCTCGGCGGGGGGAGGACGGCCCCGCTGTTGAGAGGGGCGCCCTGTGGATTCTCCGGGGCTCCGCGAAAAAATCAGCACCGTGCCCTGTGGGGCATCAGAAGAAATCAGGTAAGAGATATGAACTACAATGAAGCACTCTCCTATATCCACAGCGTCTGCTGGAAGGGATCTGTCCCCGGGCTCAGCCGGACCACGGAGCTGCTCCGGCGGGTGGGCCACCCGGAGAGGACACTGAAATTTGTCCACATCGCCGGGACCAACGGCAAGGGGTCCACCGCCGCCATGCTGGCCGCCATCTTGGAGGAGGCCGGGCTCACCGTGGGGCTCTACACCTCCCCCTTTATCAACCGCTTTAATGAGCGGATGCAGGTGAACCATGTCCCCATCTCCGATGAGGAGCTCTCGGCGCTCACCGCTTGGATTCGGCCCCACGCCGACACCATGGACGACGCCCCTACCGAGTTTGAGCTGATCACCGTGCTGGCCCTGGAGTTCTTCCGCCGCCGGCGCTGTGACATTGTCATCCTCGAGGTGGGCATGGGCGGCGCGCTGGACTCCACCAACGTCATTGACGCCCCGGAGGCAGCGGTGATCACCGCCTTGGGGATGGACCACGTGCGGGAGCTGGGGCCCACGCTGGCGGACATTGCGCGGGCCAAAGCCGGGATCATTAAGGCCGGCTGTCACGTGGTCAGCTACGGCGGCAGCGCCGAGGCTGATCCGGTGATTGCGGACATCTGCCGTGAGAAAGGCGCGGTCCTCCATCAGCCCGACTTTGACCGGATTGTGCCGGGGGCCTTCTCCCTCAGCGGACAGGACTTCTCCTACGGGGATTATACCGATCTGCACATTCCGCTGGCCGGGGTCTACCAGCTGCGCAACGCCGCCGTGGCCATCACCGCCGCGGAGGTACTGCAGAAGCGGGGGTGGCCTGTCACCGCGGAGCACATCCGCCGGGGGCTGGCCGCCACCCGGTGGCCCGCCCGGTTCGAGGTGCTGCGCCGCGACCCAGTGTTCATTGTGGACGGAGGGCACAACCCCCACGGTGTCCAGGCCACGGCGGACAGCTTGCGGCGCCTCTTCCCCGGCAGAAAGTTCGTCTTTGTCACCGGCGTCATGGCCGACAAGGATGTGGAGAGCATTTTAGGGCTGCTGGCGCCCATGGCGGAGCGGTTCTACACCGTGACGCCGGACAACCCGAGGGCCATGAAGGCGGACCTTTTGGCCCAGCGGATCGGCGCGCTGGGGGCCACGGCACTGCCCTGCGCCAGCGTGGCCGACGGCGTGGCCCAAGCGATGGCTTTCGCCGGCGCCGACGGCGTGGTCTGCGCGGTGGGCTCGCTGTATATGAGCGGAGAGGTCCGGGAGTGCTTTCAGCGGGAATGAGGAGTTGGGAATCGGCAGATTTCAAGGGTGTTGTGAGGTTGCACAAGGGTATTGTGAAATTCTTGTCATTCCTGTCACTTGTAAATTCTACCTATGTTTGCTACAATGCATACAGGAGCGCCGGGCTGTGAAACCGATGGGCTCCTTTGACTGCGGAGAGACCGCAGTGACCTTTGTTATTGGCGCCGGGGTCGCAGACGATTGAAGCGCGGCGTCAAAATATAATTTTCCCCGGGGGTGGTGAAATATCCCGGGGAACAAGGAGGATTCCTATGGCTATTGAATTCAAGGACGGCAAGTATGTTGACCCGGTAACCGGGCGGGTGACGCTCGATCCCACCGAGTACAAGGACTGGCAGATTGCGGAGGAGGCGGAGAAGACCCTGCCCTCTGTGGAGGAGTTCCGCAAGAAGCTGGGCCTGCTCCCCGAGGAGATCATCCCCTACGGCAAGACCCCTAAGCTGGACTTTATCAAGATTATGAACCGCCTCAAGGACAAGCCCGACGGCAAGTTCATTGAGGTCACCGCCATTACCCCCACCCCCCTGGGCGAGGGCAAGTCCACCGTGTCCCTGGGCTTGGTGGAGGGCCTGGGCAAGCTGGGCCTGAACGTGGGCGGCTGCCTGCGCCAGCCCTCCGGCGGACCGACCATGAACGTCAAGGGCACCGCGGCCGGCGGCGGCAACGCCCTGCTGATGCCCATGACCGAGTTCTCCCTGGGCCTCACCGGCGACATCAACGACATCATGAACGCCCACAACCTGGCCATGGTGGCCCTCAACGCCCGCATGCAGCATGAGCGCAACTACGACGACGAGCAGCTGGCCAAGCGCGGCCTCAAGCGTCTGGACATCGACCCCAAGCGCGTGGAGATGGGCTGGGTCATGGACTTCTGCGCCCAGGGCCTGCGCAATATCATCATGGGCGTGGGCGGCAACAAGGACGGCTACCTGATGGAGTCCAAGTTCGGCATCGCCGTGGGCTCCGAGCTGATGGCCATTTTAGCTGTGGCCAAGGATCTGAAGGACCTGCGTGAGCGTATCGGCAAGATCGTGGTGGCCTACAACCGCAAGGGCGAGCCTGTGACCACCGAGGATTTAGAGGTGGCCGGCGCCATGACCGCCTGGATGCGCAACTGCATCAACCCCACCATGTGCTACACCGTGGAGCATCAGCCCATGCTGATCCACGCCGGCCCCTTCGCCAACATCGCCATCGGCCAGTCCTCCGTCATCGGCGACCGGCTGGCGCTGAAGCTCTTCGACTACCACGTCACCGAGTCCGGCTTCGCCGCCGACATCGGCTTTGAGAAGTTCTGGAACGTCAAGAGCCGCCTGAGCGGCCTGACCCCCAACGTCTCCGTCCTGGTCGCCACCATCCGGGCCCTGAAGATGCACGGCGGCGGCCCCACCGTTGTCGCCGGCCGTCCCCTGCCCGAGGAGTACACCAAGGAGAACCTGGAGCTGCTGGAGAAGGGCTGCGAGAACCTGTTCCACCATGTGGAGACCATCAAGAAGTCCGGCATCGTGCCCGTGGTCTGCATCAACCAGTTCTACACCGACACCGAGGCGGAGATCGCGCTGCTGCGCCGTCTGTGCGCCGAGAAGGGCGTCCGCTGCGCGCTGAGCAACCACTGGCGTCTGGGCGGCGAGGGCGCCATCGAGCTGGCCGAGACCGTCGTGGACGCCTGCAAGGAGTCTAACGAGATCAAGTTCCTGTATCCCCTGGAGATGCCTCTGCGCGAGCGCGTGGAGAAGATCGCCAAGGAGGTCTACGGCGCGGACGGCGTGGACTGGGCGCCCCTGGCTCTGGAGAAGGCCAAGCGCTTCGAGAGCGATCCCAAGTACGCCGACTACTGCACCATGATGGTTAAGACCCACCTGTCTTTGAGCCATGAGCCCAGCTGGAAGGGCGTGCCCAAGGGCTGGCGTCTGCCCATCCGCGACATCTTGGAGTACGGCGGCGCCAAGTTCCTCTGCCCCATGGCCGGCACCATCTCCATGATGCCCGGTACCAGCTCCGACCCGGCCTACCGCCGCATCGACGTGGACACCGAGACCGGCAAGGTCAGCGGGCTGTTCTAAGAGGTTGTTCATACTTTTTCTTATAAGAAAAAGTATCAAAAAGAACTTTTAATGGGGTTTACTATTTCCCCGACGTAACCCGGAGAGAGGTCCGGCGGCGGTCCGCCGCTGGGCCTCTCCTTCTTGGGAGCACCTATTTCCCAAGCTCCAGCATCAGAAGGACCCCCAGGCGGAAGCCTTCCCGGAAGTTGACGTGACTTGTAAAGCTCTCCACCGCGCAGACTGTGTCCCAATGGCGCTGGTAGACCTCGTCCGCGCCAATCTTTTCCATGTCGGCGTCGAAGGCCGCCTTCCGCTTGCGCAGCTCCGCCGGCATGTCTTCCATTACACGGTTTGGGTTGTAGGCACCGTCGTAGATGTCCTGTAGGATGCTCATGGTGGTGGCCCTCCTGCCCTAATATTTCTTTTGGAGATATTCTGTTTCCATTATATCTCTTGTAGTGATAATGTCAAGGAGTTTTTATGTTTTCCAAGAAATTATTTGGTCAGCGAATTAGAGAAGTGCGCAAGCTGAACAAAGAGAACCAACAGAACTTGGCCGATGTCCTTGACATGCTTCAAAACAATGTCAGTGAGATAGAGAGTGGGAAAAAGGCTACCACGGCGGAGAAGATCGCAAAAATCTGCCGGCACTACCGCGTCTCCGCCGACTACCTGCTGGGGCTGTCCGATGACCCCCGGGGCGGGTGCGAGCGGTGGACGGAGGAGGACGCGTGAGCTCTGGGCAGGGTGTACACAGAATATGTGACCTGGATATCGAAAAATATCGGTGTATCACGCCGGATATTTCGGTGCGGGAAGTCATCATTACAGAGGAACGGATTGGACATATCAAGAGCCGCCATCCCGGTCATTTTGAAGTGATTGCGCCATTTTTGAAAGCGGCGGTACAGGAACCCGACTATATTTTGGAGGACACACCGAATACCGGGCTTATTTTGAAGGCGGTTCAGGCCAACGGCTTAAGAATGCAGATGGTGCTTCGCATTCATACCTCCGTAGATTCTCCCGGGTTCAAAAATTCTGTCATTTCCGCCTGGAAAATCAGCGAATCCCGCTGGAACAACTACCTGAGAAACAAAAAAATTCTTTACAAAACAGAATAAAGCGGCTATACTGGACATAGGATAACTGGTGCTTTGAGGTGGTAAATTTCGTTGCGGCCACACGCCGATGGCATGACAGGGGAAACCCGAGAGATGCGGGAGAGGCGACGCCCGCCAAAGCACCAACCTATAGAGGGGCCGCTCTGTGCGGTCCCTCTTGCTATATTTTCAGATCGGAGGAACGATGACCATGGATTTTACACAGAATTCCTGCCGTGAGTTTGTCACGGTGCTGGCCTCCAACGCCCCTGTGCCCGGCGGCGGCGGGGCGGCGGCGCTGGTGGGGGCCATCGGCACGGCGTTGGGCAACATGGTGGGATCCCTCACCGTGGGCAAGAAGAAGTACGCCGACGTGGAGGCGGAGATTGTGGCGCTGAAGGCCAAGTGCGACGCTCTCCAGACCGAGCTCTTGGACCAGGTGCCCGCCGACGCGGTGGGCTTTGAGCCCTTGGCCAAGGCCTACGGGATCCCCAAGGACGACCCCAACCGGGACCAGATTTTGGAGGACGCCACGATTACCGCCTGCGCGGTGCCCATGCACATTATGGAGCTGTGCTGTGAGGCGCTGGATGCCATCGCTGTGTTTGCCGAGAAGGGCAGCCGGCTGGCGGTCAGTGACGCCGGGTGCGGCGCGGTGTGCGTGAAGGCGGCATTGCAGGCCGCGTCCCTCAATGTGTTTATCAACACCAAGACGCTGAAGGATCGGGCCAAGGCGGAGGAGATGAATGCCAAGTGCCTTGGGATGCTGGAGAAGTACGGCCGGATGGCGGATGAGATTTTTGAGAGCGTCAAGGCCGGGTTTTTTAAGTAAACGGGCGTTTGGATGAGAGGTTGGATGGTGTGGCGGAGCGTTCCCGGTTGATGGGGGACGGGCCGGTGGGGACACCGGCCCCTACGGAGATTGGCGTAAGACCCACAAAGAGCAGGCGGCCACAGGCCGCCCCTACGGACGGTTTACCGAAGTATTCCGGTTGATGGGGGTGCCTGCGGGGAATCCCTCCACCGCCGTGCGGCGGTCCCCCTCATCTCGGCCTAAGAGCCGCCCCTTTGGGGCGGTTGGCCTCGAAACGCGCCTGCGGGCGCAGCCTTTAGCAAGGGAGGCTAAGGCGCGA
>CANPBB010000026.1 GCA_947572235.1 uncultured Clostridia bacterium | reverse complement strand
TGTGGACCAGCCCGTCCTTGCCGGGGGCCAGCTCCACGAAGGCGCCGAAGGTCATGATCCGGACCACCCGGCCATAGTACAGCTGCCCCACCTCGGGGACAAACACGATCTGGTCAATGGCGTGCTTGGCGGCGTCGCAGCTGGCGGCGTCCGGGCTGGCAATGCGGATGGTGCCGTCATCCTCGATGTCGATCTTGGCGCCGGTGTCCGCCACGATCTTCTGGATCACGCTGCCGCCCTTGCCGATGACGTCACGGATATTCTCCGGGTCGATGTGCATGGTGAGCATCTTGGGGGCCCACTGGCAGACCTCGGGCCGGGGCTCGGCGATGCAGGGGAGCATGATCTGGTCCAAAATCTCGCACCGGGCATCATAGGTAATCTCCAGCGCGTTCTGGATGATCTCCATGGTGAGGCCGTCGTTCTTCAGGTCCATCTGGATGGCGGTGATGCCGCGCTTGGTACCGCCCACCTTGAAGTCCATCTCGCCGTGGAAGTCCTCCACGCCCTGGATATCAATGAAGGTGGTGAAGGAGCCGTCGTCATCCTGGATGAGGCCGCAGGAGATGCCGGCCACCGGGGCCTTGATGGGCACGCCGGCGTCCATAAGGGCCAGGGTGGAGCCGCAGATGGAGCCTTGGGAGGTGGAGCCGTTGGAGCTCACCACCTCGGATACCACGCGGATGGCGTAGGGGAACTCCTCCTCACTGGGGAGGACGGGGAGCAGGGCCCGCTCGGCCAGAGCGCCGTGGCCGATCTCCCGGCGGCCGGGGGATCGGGAGGGCTTGGCCTCACCCACGCTGTAGCCGGGGAAGTTGTAGTGGTGCATATACCGCTTGGACTCCTCGGGCCAGATGGTGTCCAGCTTCTGGGCGGCGGAGAGGTTGTCCAGGGTACACACGGAGAGGACCTGGGTCTGGCCGCGGGTGAAGAGGCCGGAGCCGTGGACCCGGGGCAGGACGCCCACCTCGGCCCCCAGGGGCCGGATCTCGTTCTTCGCCCGGCCGTCCACGCGGTGGCCCTCCAGGAGCCACGCCTTGACAATCTTCTTCTGGAACTTGTAGGTGAACTCCTCCAGGTACTTGTCCATCTCGGGGTACTGCTCCAGGTAGCGCTCGTGCCAGCGGTCGATCATGGCGTTCCACCGGGCCTCCCGGACGTTCTTGTCGTCGGTGTCCATGGCGGCCTTGGCCTCGTCCATAAAGTTGGCGACGATATCGTCAAAGAGCTCCTGGTTGAAGTCGGCGTGGGGGTAGTCGAACTTCTCCTTGCCGATCTCGGCGGCCATCTGATTGATGAGGGCCACCTGCTTCTGGTTCTCCTCGTGGGCCATTTTGATGGCCTCGAACATGGTGTCGTTGGGGATCTCGTTGGCCCCGGCCTCGATCATGACCACCTTTTTGCCGGTGGAGACCACGGTGACGTCGAGATCGGAGACCTCGGCCTGCTCCCGGGTGGGGTTGACCACCAGCCTGCCGTCCACATAGCCCACCTTCACCGCGCCCACAGGGCCGTTCCAGGGAATGTCGGAGATGGCCAGGGCGGCGCTGGTGCCGATGAGGGCGGCGATCTCCGGGGAGCAGTCGTGGTCCACGCTCATGACCGTGGCCATGATGGACACGTCGTTGCGGAAGTCCCCGGGGAAGAGCGGGCGGATGGGGCGGTCGATGACCCGGCTGGTGAGGATGCCCTTCTCGCCGGGACGGCCCTCCCGGCGCATAAAGGAGCCGGGGATGCGGCCCACAGAGTACATCTTCTCCTCAAAATCCACGCTGAGGGGGAAGAAGTCGATACCGTCCCGGGGCCGGGGGGCGGCGGTGGCGGTGCAGAGGACGGTGGTCTCGCCATAGGTGACGAGGACGGCGCCGTTGGCCAGCTCAGCCAGCTTGCCGGTCTCCAGCGTCAAGGGCCGGCCAGCCAGCTCCATGGTGTACCTGCGGTAGTTGGGGAAGGTCTTTTTTTTGATAATGGTAGACATAGCGTACTCCTTTTTGATCATTTTGTGGCGGGAGCCGCCTTTTTAGCACTTGATTTCACCGCCGGACCCACAGCGGCAAAATCAACTGCTAAAGCAAGCAGCCCCCAAGAAAGCGGGGGAGTTGTGAAAGCAGGGGGAAAGCAAGCTTTCCCCCTGTCGTTTCCTAAATGCACTCCGCCAGGAGTTTGCGGCGCGGACGCCGAAAATAAACTAAAATCATTTTTCCGGAAACCGCGCTTTCGGAAAAAATACTTCTCGCGGAGCGGAGTGCGCGAGCGCCAGCGAGTGCGCGCAGCGCGAACTCCGAAAAAGTAAAACGGCGAGGCAGCTTTACTTTCGAATGCCCAGTTTGGCAATCAGAGCACGGTAGCGCTCCACATCCTTCTTGGCCAGATAGTCCAGCAGGCTGCGGCGCTTACCGATCATCTTGTACAGGCCCCGGCGGCTGTGGTTGTCGTGGATGTGGATCTTCAGGTGCTCGGTGAGCTGGTTGATCCGCTCGGTCAGGATCGCCACCTGCACTTCGGGGGAGCCGGTGTCCTTCTCGTGGGTACGGTTGGCCTCAATGATGGAGGTCTTCTGGTCTTTGAGCATCATAGCTTGTGTTTCCACCTTTCAATTATAGAGTACTCCGCAGGCCGCGCCGGGGCAGGTGCCGCCAAACGGCGAGGCGGGGGAAGCGTTTAGCGGCGCACGCCGCACACCTGTGTACTATATCACACTTCATAGTATGTTGTAAAGGGGAATTTTTCATACCGGAGCACATTTTTTCAGCCAAAATGGACGTCTCGGCCCCTCCTCCGCGTCCGTTACCACCCGATGATCTTCAAGGCCGCCTCTGGGTCGGGACAGACGCAGCAGACCACCGCCGTCCCCTCTTGGAGCAGAATGGCCTCCTGCAGCTTCGCCGCCTCGGCAGGGCTGTAGTCGGCGAAGCTCTCCCGCCGGTAGGAGATCCGATCCGACAGCAGATCATAGACGGCCTCCGCCGCCTCCTCATCCTCGGCGGTGAGGACCAGCAGCTCATCGGCGCCGGCGCTGCCGCTGACGGCGGCATAACAGGCGGTGACAGCGGTCATATCCATCCGGAAGATGCTGCCCGCCATATCGCTTTCCAGCGTGAGCATCCCCTCAGGAAAGCCGGCCCCCTCTAAGAGGGCGGGGCCCAAGACCGCTGGGTCCACGGCCTTCTTGGCGCAGCCGGTGAGCAGCAGGAGACCAAGCAGCGCGCAGATCAAAGCCCTTTTCACGGAACAGACACCTCCCGGAGATAATCCAGCCACTGGAGATAGTAGCTGTGTGTCAGGTGGACGCCGTCGGTGGAGGCCTCCGCGGGCAGGTTCCCCCCTCCGTCGTCAAAGAGGGCGGCGGTCTCGATCAGCACCGCCCCGGTCTCCTCCGCCGCCTCCCGGATCCGGCCGTTGAAGCGGCGGACGTTGTCGTTGTTGTAGATCCCGTCCCCCTCCGACTTCTCCCTTGTCACAGGGAAGATGGTCTGAACGTAGACCACCGCCTCCGGCTGGGCCTCCTGGATGGCCTGGATCAGGGCCACATAGTCGTCCTTAAACACGCTGTCCGCGTCCCAGCCCAGCTCGTTGACGCCGAACATCAGGTAGATCCGCCGGTACGTCCTTCCCGACAGGGCCTCCAAGGCGGTGCCCCGCGTGCCGTCGGGGAGGGGGAGCTTGTCCTTGGTGAGGGCCTCGTTGACCATCAGCCCCACATCGGTGAAGAAGGCCGCCTCGCTGAGGCCTGCGTGGAGCTGGAGCCCCTCTGTGCGGGAGTCCCCGATGAAGGCGGCGTCGCTGAAGTCCTCAGCGAAGGGCTCCGGGGCGACAGGCCCCTCAGGCATGACCACTGGCTCCCCGGCCCCGTCCGCCGCAAAACCGGTGTCCGGCAGCTCCGGGGGCGCCTTTGAGGCCGCCGCCCGCCCGCAGCCCGACAGGGTGAGGCAGAGAAAGCAGAGGAGGAGCAGGAAAACAGGGCGCATGGCGGGGGACCTCCGGCATTCTATCAAAATACGAGCCCGCGGCATCCGCCGCCGCAGTTTTTCTTAGTATACCACGCAGCTGCGGAAAGATCGACCACAATCTGTAACAAAGTCGGTAACGATTGATGACAAATGCGTATCAATTTGGTAAAATAGACAGCGTCCAATAAATGCGCGAGCCCCTCCGCCAGAGGCGGAGAGGCTGGGAGCAAAGGCGGCTCAGTCATCCCACAGCAGCTTGTCCGCCACATAGCTGAGCAGCAGCAGCAGGTAGGCGGCGGGCCAGAGCAGGACCATCGGGCCCACATAGCAGCTGAAGGGCACCTGCGGCGTCAGCAGCACCCGCAGCAGGGCATAGAGCAGCAGGGCGCCCAAGGCCATGTACTGGGGCGTCAGGGCGAAGATCACATACAGCTTCTCCCGATGCTCCCGGCGCTGCGCGGCGCGGAAGGAGATCACAACACAGGGGGACTGTACCGCGGCGGTAAAACGGGGGCTTGTCATAGGGCGTCAACTCCTTTCTTTGTCCCCATCCTACCTGACGCCCTGTCCCAAAATCTGTACACTGCTTTCCTGCACGCAAAAAACGGCCCGGCACAGGCCAGACCGCTGTCATGATACTCCCCCGCCAGACGCAAAGCGCCCTCAGCTTTTCGCCGACATGGTGTGGCGGCACTTAGGACAGGTGATTTCAATTCTGCCCACCCCCCGGGGGACACGGCAGAGGGCGCCGCAGCACCTGCAGCGGAAGTACCGGTGCCCCCGGTCCCGCCGGCGGGCTGCGGCGGCGCTGAGGGAGGCGGCCTTCGGATTCCACCAGCAGAGGAACCGCCGGTTCTCCTCCTGACGCTTGGGGAGGTTCCGGGAGAAGACGCGGAAGATGATTGTCAGCGACACCAGGAGAATCAGGAAGCTGAACAGGCCGGACACCGCCGCGTAGGGGAAGAGGAGGACCACAAAGGAGCGCAGAAAGACCAGAATGACATAGAGAACCAGCAGCCCCCCGTTGAGCTGATCGGTGCCGTTGCGGCCGCAGAGGAACCGGGCGGCGCCGGTGCGGAGTTTGTCAGAAAAATGAGCCATGCGGGTCTCCCTTTCCGGTGGTTTTTCCTCCATTATAGGGGGCAATTGTGAATAAATATAGTGCTGGGAGAGAATTTTTTTGTGGGACGAGGGGGAAACCTCTCAAATTAGGAATTAGAAGTTAGAAATTTCTGCTGTGCGGAGATAGGGGGATTTTATGGAACAGGGATCTTGGGAGCGGCATTTGGAGCAGGTGGAGGGCCTGATGAAGGGGCTGCCCTTCTGGAAGACGGCGCTCTTTGGGGTGCAGTGCCTGCGGCGGCTGGAGCCGGTGTATGAGCGTCTCTGCGTGGGACGGGAGTGGGGGAACGCCAAGGGGATGCACCGGGTGGTGGAGCGGTTCTATCAGGCGATCCCCACCGGCTATGCCATCGGCGGGCGCTATTTGGCCACGATTGAGGACAGCGCGGTGGTGCCCACAGAGGACTGGGACGTGCTGGCGGCGGAATATGTGGAGAATGCGGAGCGGCTGCTGGAGGTCTTTGAGGGGAAGGACAAGAAGGCCGGCCGGGGGCTGGCGGAGCGGAATTTGGAATTTCTCTACATCTACTTGGACTTCGAGGCCACGGGATATGAGGGGCTTCATCCGCTGATGGCGGCGGAGATGGATTTTCAGCGCCGGCTGGCGGAGGAGCTGCGGGCGGTGGAGAACAAGGACAAGCGGGACTTTGTGCGGCGGTGCCAAGAGGCAGCGGTGGACAGCATCCTCCAAGACGCTTGGTTTCGGGACTACCCGGACTACAAGCCCGTGCGCCGGAAGAAGGCGGGGCCGGGGAGCGACGGCCTCCGCTTCCGCACCGCCCATCAGACTGCCTGCCTGAAGAACAAGGACTACAACCTCTGCTGGGAATCCGACGCCCAGCGGTTTCAGGCGCTGGAGGGCTACCGCGCCTCCCCCTACTACGGCGCGCCCCCTATGGAGGCCCTGCCGCCGGCGCTGGGGGGCACCTCCGTTGATGTCCATATGTTTGCCAAGGGGAAATACCGGGACTTCTACGAGAGCATCTGCTTCCGCTACTTCGCCCGGGCGCAGGAGCTGTACCTCAAAGGGGCGGACATGGGGGAGGTGCTGAAGGCCCTCCACCAGGCCGGGGAGAGCGCCATCCTCAGCACCCGCCTCTGGCGGGCGGAGGGCCGGCAGGGAAACCGGCCCTACTGGGGCTATCAGCACACGGGGGTGTACTACGCCATGCTGATCTACCGCTACGACGAGGCGGAGCAGATGATCGGCGACGGGGAGACCGCTTACGCGCGCCTGCTGTGGCGCCTCCTCACCGGGGACCGGGCGGGGGCCGAGGCCCTGCTGCCCCAGTGCGAGGAGGAGGCCGACAGCATCTACCGGGGGACGGACCGCCGGATGGTCGAGGCCCTCTGCGCCGGCGATGCCTCGGCCGTCCGGGCGGCGGCGGTGAAGTACCTGCGGGCCATCCGGGCGGCGGAGAGCCTGTACTGTGAGGTATTCCCCATGCCGCTGATCCTCTCCCTGCGGGCGGCGGCGGCAGCGGGACACGCGGTGCGGCCTATTGAGGTCTCCGAGCTCCCCGCCGCGCTGCTGCGCGTGGACAGCCCCTTCGATCCGGCGGCCGGCCGCCCCTTCGGCGCGGAGCTGGCGGAGAGGGCGCTCCCCTGCTGATAGAAGCCCCCGGCGTTTTTTTGACCCGCCGCAGGGGATTTCTCCCTTTACATCCCGCCCAATTTTGGATATACTATAGTTTGAGTTGATATAACCATCCCACTTCGACAGGAGGATCTTTCGATGGCTAACCGTATCACCGTCAACATCTGCGGGGAGGAGTACACCTTCACCGCAGAGGAACCCCCCTCCTATATGCAGAAGGTCGCCGCTCTGGTGGATGAAAAGATGTCCGCCATCCTCCAGGCCAGCCGGGTCAACCACGACGCCGCCGCCGTACTGGCGGCGGTGAACATCGCCGACGAGTACCTGAAGGCCCTCGCCGGCGGCGAGAACCTCCGCAGCCAGATCAAGGACTACTTAGACGAGGCCAACCGGGCCAAGGCCGAGGCCTCCGAGCTGAAGCGGGAGGTCTTTAAGCTCCAGCGCCGTCTGGAAGAGAAGGCATGATGGAGCTGCTCGCCCCCGCCGGCCACTACGAGGCTGTCATCGCCGCCGTACAGTGCGGCGCCGACGCCGTGTACATGGGCTTTGGTGACTTCAATGCCCGCCGCGGCGCCAAAAACTTCTCCCTGGAGGATTTCCACCGGGCGGTGGACTACTGCCATCTCCGGGGCGTCCGGGTCTATCTGACCATGAATACCCTCCTCTCCGACCGAGAGCTGCCGCCGGCGCTGGAAAACCTCCGCTTGGCCTCCCGCTGGGGGGTGGACGCGGTGATCGTGCAGGATCTCGGCCTTCTGCGCCTGTGCCGGGAGGCCCTCCCGGACCTGCCCCTCCACGGCAGCACCCAGATGACCATCCACTCCGCCGCCGGCGTATCGGAGGCCGCCCGCCTGGGCATCCGCTGCGCGGTGCTGGGCCGGGAGCTGAACCGGGAGGACATAGCCGGCATCTGCCAGGACAGCCCTATCGCCATTGAGGTGTTCGGCCATGGGGCGCTGTGCATGTGCTGGTCGGGCCAGTGCGCCATGAGCGCCCTCATCGGCCAGCGCAGCGGCAACCGGGGCCTCTGCGCCCAGCCCTGCCGCCTGCCCTGCCGCATAGACGGCGGGGGGTTGGGCCACCCCCTGAGCCTGAAGGACGCCGCCCTCTGCGGCCGTCTGACGGAGCTCACAGAGCTGGGCGCCGCCAGCCTGAAGATCGAGGGGCGGATGAAACGGGCGGAGTATGTGGCCGTTGTCACCGGCCTCTACGCCCGCCTTCTGCGGGAACAGCGCCAGCCCACCGCGCAGGAGCGGCGGCAGCTGTCCGCCGCCTTCTCCCGGGGCGGGTTTACCGAGGGCTACTATTTGGGCAATATAGGCCCGGACATGTTCGGCACACGGGAGGCCCAGCCGGAGGCCGACGCCCTCTTCGCCGCCGCCAGAGCCGCCTACCAGCGGGAGGACCTGCGCTTGGTGCCGGTGTCCCTCACCTGCGCCATCAAGGAGGGCCAAGCCGCCTCCCTCACCGCCTCGGACGCCGACGGGCACACCGTCACCGTGACCGGCCCCGTCCCCGAGGCCGCCCGGAGCCGGAGCCTCACCGCCGAGGAGGTCTCTGCCCGCCTGCGGAAAACCGGAGGCACCGCCTTCACCTGTGAGGGTGTCACCGCATCGGTGGAGGATGGCCTCTCCCTCAGCGCCGGCGCGTTAAACGGCCTCCGCCGGGAGGCCCTGGAGGCCCTGTCCGCGGCGCGCACCGCGCCCCCGCCCCGGCGGGAGTGCCCCCCGCCAAACCCGCCGGAGGACACCCACTCCGTCAGGGAGATTGCCTTTACTGTCTCTCTGTCCCAAGGCCTACAGCTCACCACGGATCTCTTGGACCTCTCCCCCGCCGTGGTCTACCTGCCGGCGGAGCGGATCGCCGGCTTCGATCTCCTCCCCTCGGACCGGCAGCGGTATCCCCATACCGAATTCTGCGCCGTCCTCCCCCGGATCTGCAAGGACAGCGAGGAGCGGGATCTGCTGCGGCTCTTGGAGCAGGCCAAGGAGAAAGGCTGCACCTCCCTCTCCGTCCAGAACATCGGGCAGGTCCGTTTGGGGGAGCGCCTGGGCCTCGTCTCCCGGGGGGACTTTGGCCTGAACCTCTTCAACAGCCACGCCCTGTTCCAATGCAAGGAGTGGGGCCTGAAGAGCGCCTGCCTCTCCTTTGAGCTGCGGCGGGAGCAGATTCGGGATCTGAAAAAGCCCCTTCCCTGCGAGATCATTGTCTACGGACGCCTGCCCTTGATGATCACCGAGCACTGCCTCATCGCCAACGCCGGACAGGGCTGCGGCGGCCCCCGGCAGGGGGACGCGGTCCCCTGCGGCGGCTTCCACACCCTGACGGACCGTCGGGGGGAGGACTTCCCCGTGGCGCCGGTGTTCGGCTGCCGCAATGAGATCGAGAACGCCAAGACCCTATATTTGGCTGACAAGCCGGACTTCCGCGCCCTGGGCCTCTTCTACGGCCGCCTCCGCTTCACCACAGAGAGCCCGGCCCAGTGTGCCGCCGTCCTGAAACAGTACCTTGGACTATCGGCGGCGGAGCCCCCCGCAGACTTCACCCGCGGCCTTTTCTATCGAGGAGTTGACTGAATGATCCGACGCAAACGCCCCATTGACCACCAGAACCAAGGCTACCTGGAGGTAACCCGGGAGTACACCATCCGCCTCTGGGTGCTCTTCTCCCTGCTCTTTATCACCCTATTGATCTACGCCGGCGTGCTCTACAGCGTGCAGGCGGTCCACGGCGCGAAGTATTACGAGCTCTCCACCCGGCGCATTCCCCGCTCGGAGACGGTGGAGGCCAGCCGGGGTGTGATCACCGACCGCAACGGCAAGGTGCTGGTGAGCAACCGGGAGGTGTTCAACATCTCCTTTGACAGCGCCGAGCTTTCAGCCGGGGCGGATCAGAACCAAGCGATCCTGCGCCTCATCCACCTGTGCGAGGAGCACGGTGTCCCTTGGGTGGACACCCTGCCCATCACCGCCGAAACCCCCTACGCCTACACCCTCCTCGACGCCGACGCCACCACCCGCAGCCGCTTTGCCGACTTCTTAGTCAGCTGCGGCTGGTCGGAGAAGGAGACGGCGGCGGAGCATGTGAACCCTGTTCTCACCGATGAGGCCCTGAAGGACTTGGGCCTCACCGACCCCCGCCCCAGCGCCTACACCCTGCTGCGCCTGCTGCGCAGCTACTTTTCCATCGACCCCGCCCTCTCCATGGAGGAGGCCCGGAAGGTCATCGGCGTCCGCTATGAGCTGGCGGTGCGGACCATTGTGAACACCTCCGCCTACGTCTTCGCCCCCGACGTGTCCGTGGAGCTGATCTCCATCCTCTACGACGGGGACTACGAGGGGGCGGTGGTCTCCGCCAGCGCCGTCCGGCAGTACGACACCGACCACGCCGCCCATGTGCTGGGCCGCACCGGTGCCTTGGGCCCCGGCCAGTATGAGGAGCTGAAGGACCAGGGCTACCGCTACGATGATGTCATCGGCATCGACGGGGCGGAGCAGGCCTTTGAGTCCTACCTCCGCGGGGAGAACGGCGTGCGCATGATCACCACCGACAGCTCCGGCAAAATCACCAGTGAGCTCTACTCCAAGGAGCCCCAGCCGGGAAACACCGTGGCCCTGACGCTGGACATCGAGTTCCAGGCGGCGGTGGAGGAGATCTTGGGCCGCGCGGTGGAGTCCATGAACGCGGAGGACAAGGAGCCGGAGAACGCCCTGACCCGAGGCGGCGCCGCCGTGGTGGTGGGTGTGGGCACCGGTGAGATCCTGGCCCTCGCCTCCTACCCCTCCTACTCCCTATCCACCTTGGGGCAGGACATCGCCGCGCTGAACGAGGACAAGCGCTCCCCCATGCTCAACCGCTCCATCCAGAGCACCTACGCCCCCGGCTCCACCTTCAAGATGGTGGTGGCGGCGGCGGCCCTGGAGAACGGGATCATCTCCCCCAACACCCGCATCCAGACCCGTGGTGTCTACAACTACTATGCCCCCAGCTACACCCCCAAGTGCTGGATCTACCGCCAGTACGGCGGCACCCACGGCAGCATCAACGTCTCCCAGGCCCTCCTCCACAGCTGCAACTACTTCTTCTACGACGTGGGCCGTCAGGTGGGTATTGACACCTTGGTGGAGTACGCCCACCACTTCGGCCTGGGCCTCCCCACAGGCATCGAGCTCTCCGGGGAGAGATCCGGCGTCATGGACGGCCCGGACTACCGCGCCAGCGTAGGCCGCCTCTACTTGGGCGGCGACACCCTCCAGGTCTCCATCGGCCAAGGCGACAGCCTCTTTACCCCCCTCCAGCTGGCCAACTATGTGGCCACCTTGGTCAGCGGCGGAGAGCGCCACGCGGCCCACCTTCTCAAGAGCGTCAAATCCTACGACAACGCCTCCCTGCTCCGCCTCTACGATGAGACGGCGGTGGACCGCGTGTCCCTGAGCCCGTCCACCGTGGAGGCCATCAAGTCCGGCATGGGCGAGCTGGTCCGTACCGGCAGCGTCTCCGGCGCTTTCCAGCAGTGTGTGGTCACCGCCGGCGCCAAAACCGGCTCCGCCCAAGTGGGCAGCGAGCTGGCCAACGGCGTTTTTGTCTGCTTCGCCCCCTATGACGACCCGGAGATTGCGGTAGCCGTCGTCGTGGAGAAGGGCGGCAGCGGCGGCGCCTTAGCCCCCACGGCGGTGGAGATCATCAACGCCTACTTCGCCTCCAGCAGCAGCGGCGGCAGCATCGTGCCGGAGGGAGTTTTGCTCCCGTAAAGGCGGCTTGGTTCAAAAGCGGGAGTGAGGCGTTGGGAATTGACCGACGCCGGAAGATTTCCGCTTCCAATAAGGGCCTGTGACAGGCTTTACCTTAGATCCTCCCATCCGCCCCCTACGAATAATTTATCACCTCCCCCCCCACCGGCAAAGGCGCCGCATCCTGCGGCTGATGGCGCGGCTGATTGATGGAAGGACACCGCCCCCAAGCTTCCAAACATCCATTCAAACCGTCCCGCCGCACGGGACACCTTCACTCCTACCGCCTAACTTGGAAAAAAGCCAGCGAGGTCATCAAACCATGCCAACTATCATTCTCGCCTCCCAATCTCCCCGGCGGCAGGAGCTGCTGCGCCGAATCGGTCTCCGGGACTTCACCGTCCTCGTCCCCCACGCCCCGGAGCGCTGGGACCCCACCCTCTCCCCGGCGGAGGGGGTGGCCGCTATCAGTCGGGCCAAGGCCGCTGCCGCCGCGGCCCTCTGCGGACCGTCGGACATCCTCATCGCCGCTGACACGATGGTGTTCTTAGAGGACCGGCGCCTTGGAAAGCCAGCCGACGAGTCGGAGGCTTTCGCCATGCTCTCCGCCCTCTCCGGTCGGACCCACACCGTCTGCACCGGCCTCACCGTCCGGCAGGGGGACCAGATCCTCTCCGGCGCGGAGCGCACCACCGTCCGCTTCCGCCCCCTGACAGAGGGGGAGATCCGCTCCTATATCGCCACCGGCGAACCCATGGACAAGGCCGGGGCCTACGGCATACAGGAGAAGGGCGCCCTTCTGGTGGAGGGGATCGAGGGGGACTTCTTCAACGTGATGGGCCTCCCGGTGCTCCGCCTTTCCCGGATGCTGCGGACCTTCGGCGTGGACCTTCTATGCGGAGGGGAGGCAGTATGAAGCGTCTTTTTACCAAATACGGCCTCATCGCCTTGGCGGCCTCCACCACCGTGGCGGTGCTCCTCAGCCTGATCACCTTCTTCTCCAACAACACCCCCCTGCTCAACAGCATCGTGGGAACCGTCTCCTCCCCCTTCCGCGCTCTGAGCACCAGCATATCCAACTGGATTGAGGACAAGCAGCGCTACCGGGACGAGTTCGACGCGCTGAAGGAGGAGAACGCGGCTTTGAAGCTCCAGATCGCCCAGATGGAGGAGGCCCTGCGCCAGGCGGAGCTGGACAGCGAGGAGAACGAGACTCTCCGCCGCCTTTTAGACCTGCGCCAGCAGCGGCGCGACTTGGACTGGGAGTCCGCCCTGATCATCCAGCGGGACGTATCCAACTGGGCCTCCACCCTGACCCTGAATGTGGGCACCGCCTACGGCGCGGAGGTGGGCGACTGTGTCATCACCGACGCCGGCGTCCTGGTAGGCGTCATCACCGACGCCGGCGCCAGCTGGTCCACCTGCACCACAGTGGTGGACACAGAGACCTCCATCGGCGCCAAGATCTTCCGCACCGGCGAGGTGGCGGTGGCCCAAGGTGATTTCACCCTGATGGAGGGCAACGAGCTGAAGCTCAACTACCTGACCGCCGGCGCGGCCCCCCAGGTGGGGGATTTGGTGGTCACCTCCGGTTTGGGGGGGTACTATCCCTCCCTCCTCCCCATCGGCTATGTGGAGGAGGTCAAAACGGATGACAGCGGCCTGGCCCAATATGCTATCCTCCGCCCCGCGGCGGAGCTGGCGGAGCTGAGGCAGGTGTTTGTTGTGAAGGATTTTACGGTGGTGGATTGACCGCCGCCCTGCTGGCGGCGGGGGGCACTGCGGCGCAGTGCGGGGCCTTTTTATCGCGCGGGAACCGCGCGATTTGGGGACGGGGGTTTCGCCCCCCGGGGCGACTGACTTTTGGCACAGCCCAAAAGTCAGCAAAAGGCTGCTTAGGTGTCCGCTCAGGCGGGCTTTAGCCCCCTTCCGGGGGCACAGCCCTTATTCGCTCCCCCCTAAGAACCCCAAGACGCGGCGCCGCTTCGATAGACCGGTGCGAGGGCTTGGTGCGCAGCTTCGGACGCGGCGGCGGTGGCTCTCGCAAAGCAGAAGGTATTCTGAAAGCGTCCCCCCGTCTATAGCCTTTTTGTAAACCGCCGCTGCCGCTCTGCCCCCCTCGCCACGACTTGCCCCCAGAACTTGAAGGTTGCTTCGCTGGCATGGTGCAGCAAATGCCGCCGTGCCTTCCTGTAGGGGCCGGTGTCCTCACCGGCCTGTCCCCCGACACCGGGATGGTCCGCCACCCCCTCCGTAGGGCGCGACGACCTCGGCGCGCCGTCCCCTGTTGACGGGACGATCCAATCAACCGCCCGTAGGGGCCGGTGTCCCTACCGGCTCGATCCCCCACCGTACCGGGCCAAACAGCTGCGGCGCTTCGCGCCTTAGCCTCCCTTGCTAAAGGCTGCGCCCGCAGACGCGTTTCGAGGCCAACCGCCCCAAGGGGGCGGCTCTTAGGCCGAGATGAGGGGGACCGCCGAACGGCGGTGGAGGGATTCCCCACTGCACCCCCAATGAACTACCCTCCCGATACACCAAGATGGTTCGTCCCCCCACCCGTAGGGGCCGGTGTCCTCACCGGCCCGTCCCCCGCCGCCACCACGCCCCCGATACCCCCTCATCGGCCACGCCACCCCCGCCGTGCCGTCCCCCCGCCGCCCTTTATCTTCTATCTGACCAAAAGGTGGTGTTTACCTCTTGCCCAAACGCTACTATGTCATCAAATGGGTTATCTACGCCCTTGCCACCGCCTTTCTGCTGCTGTTTCAGCTTCTGGTGGTCTACCATATCCGCCTCTGGGGGCTGACCCCCTTCCTCCCCCCGATCATTGTGGGCGTTGTCTCCTCCTTCGAGGGACGCGATGCCTCCCCCTTCTTCGCCGCGGCCTTTGGCCTCCTCTGCGACCTCACTGCCGCCGCGGTGCCTCTGCCCGGCTTTTTCTGCTTGGCCTTCACCCTCTCCGCCCTGCTCTCCTCCTTCATCACCGAAACCTTGTTCTCCCGCGATCTCTTGGGCTGCTTAGTGGCCGCCTCCCTCTGCTCGGCCCTCACGGGCCTCCTGCGGGTTTTAGTCCTCTCCGCCGCCGGCCAGCCGGCCTTCGCCGCCATGTGCTCCGTAGCGGCCCGCGAATTTCTAATCTCCCTCCCCCTTCTAATCATCGTCTACCCCACCCTCCGCTGGGTCCACCGAAAAACCACGTTTGAATATTGAATGAGGGGCTAAGGTGGTTGCCTTCAAATCCCCCGGCGAAGCCGGACGCCTTCACTCCTAACGTATTGTTCCTCATTCTTAATTCCGCTGACAAGGAGGTTCCAAACATGCTCGACCGTACCGTTTTCTTTTCCCGCGACACTGCCTTCAAGTCCCCCTTCGGGGCGGTGACGATGGGGCAGGAGGTCACCTTTACCCTCCGTCCCCGGACCTGGCAGGGGTTCACCCGGTGCTGTCTGCGGGTCTACGAGGAGTTCGGCAATGTCTCCAAAGAGATTGAACTGCCCGCCGCCGGCGTGGAGGGGGATCGGGCCGTGTTCCGCGGCGTTTACACCGCCCCCGCTCAGCCGGAGCTGGTCTGGTACTCCTTCGCCTTTGACCGCCCCGGCAGTCCCCGCACCCTTCTGGGCCGGGGCGGCTACTCCGGGGACGACGCGCTGGACTCCTTCCAGCTCACGGTCTACGAGCCCAACCACACCCCGGACTGGTTCGGCCGGGGCGTCACCTATCAGATCTTCCCCGACCGCTTCTGCCGCACCGCCGTTCCCGACCCCAAGGGCATGGTGGGCGACCGGATTGTCCACCAGAACTGGGGCGAGCTGATGGAGTATCTCCCCGACGAGGCCGGGGAGATCCGCAACCGGGACTTTTTCGGCGGCAGTCTGCGGGGGGTCCTCTCCAAGATAGACTACCTCAAGGACTTAGGCATCACCACCCTCTACTTCTGCCCCATCTTCGAGTCCGCCAGCAACCACCGCTACGACACCGCCGACTACAGCCGCATTGATCCCATGCTGGGCACCGAAGCGGACTTCCGCCAGCTCTGTGACGAGGCCCACCGCCGGGGTATGCGCGTCATGCTGGACGGCGTTTTCAACCACACCGGCAGCAACAGCCGCTACTTCAACGCCAAGGGCTTCTACCCCGGCCCCGGCGCCGCCCAGAGCACCGACAGCCCCTATTACCCTTGGTACAGCTTCCAGCACTGGCCGGACCGCTACGACTCCTGGTGGGGCATCAATACCCTCCCCGCTGTCAACGAGACCCACCCGGCCTATATCGACTACATCATCCAAAATGAGGACTCCATCGTCCGCCGCTGGCTCCGCGCCGGGGCCGACGCCTGGCGGCTGGACGTGGCCGATGAGCTCCCTGACAGCTTCATTGCCGCCATCCGCGCCGCCATGACCAAGGAGAAGCCGGATAGCTTCCTCATGGGCGAGGTCTGGGAGGACGGCAGCAACAAGATTGCCTACAGCCAGCGCCGCCACTATCTCCTGGGCCGGGAGACCCACGGCCTGATGAACTACCCCTTCCGGGTGGCGGCCATGGCCTTCCTCACCGGCGGCATGGGCCGGGACTTTATGGAGGCCATGGAGAACCTGCGGGAGAACTACCCCCGCGACGCCTACTACAGCGCCATGAACATGCTGGGCACCCATGACAACCCCCGCATCCTCACCATGCTGGGTGCCCGCCCGCAGGCCCCCTTGGAGACCCGGACCCAGCGGGCCTGCTACCGCATGTCCCCCGCCGAGCGGGACCGGGGCGTCCGCCTTCTGATGATGGGCACCCTCCTCCTCTACTGCTTCCCCGGTTCCCCCACCATCTTCTACGGCGACGAGGCGGGCATGGAGGGCTTCGAGGATCCCTTCAACCGGGGCACCTTCCCTTGGGACGGCATCGACCCCGTCCTGCTGCGCCACTTCCGCATCTTGGGCCACCTGCGAAACCACCTCCCCTGCCTCCAGCAAGGAGAGATCGAGTACCTCTACGCCGAGGGCCAAGGCTTGGCCTTCCGCCGCGTGCTGGATGATGAGTCTGTCATCGTAGCCCTGAATTCCGGTGACCGCCCCATTGATATGACCTTCGACTGGGACAAACGCAGCGCTATTGATCCGATCTTTAAGCAGCAGTTCAACACCCGCTTTGGAAAACTGCACATTACGGTTCCCCCGCAGGATGGGATTCTTTTGATTTAGAAAAGAGGGCGGTTGTTTCACGTGAAACAACCGCCCCTCTTTTTTGTCCGGCGGCCTGGCGGCCGGCTTCTTTTTTGCGCCGCGACGGCCTCGATGCGCTGTCCTCCGTCGCTCGGGCTGTGCGGAGCACACCGTGCGGACCCATCCTCCGATCGGGGCTCACCTCTGCCGAAGGGGCCAGTCAAACCGCCCGGCGGCGCCCCTCCCGGCCCTATCCCCCGTCCCGCGCCGCACGATTCCCCTCCTCCCCTTGCGCCACAAGGCTTTCCCGCCAACAATTCACACAAATTTCTCAAAATTTCTGTCATTCCACCATTGCAATGTATAAAAAATGTGATATACTGTAACATACTAAATTTTGTATGCGAAAAGGGGTCCCGCCCCTTGGAGGTGCTCTGTGGGTAAGGTCGTTGCAATTGTCAATCAAAAAGGCGGCGTGGGAAAAACCACCACCTGCGTGGATCTCACCGCCACGCTGCGGGAACTGGGGAAAAATGTCCTCCTCTGTGACTTTGACCCGCAGGCCAACGCCACCTCCGGCATGGGCGTGGACAAAACCCTCTCCGCCGGCGTCTACGATGCTCTGATCAACGACGTTCCCACAGAGAAACTCATCGTCTCCACCCGCTATGGCGACGTGCTGCCCTCCAGCAAGGGTCTGGCCGGTGCCGGCGTGGAGATGATCGGGCTGGAGAACCGGGAGTTCCTGCTCAAGGGCGTCCTGGACCAGGTTCGGGAGCGGTACGACTTCATCTTCATCGACTGCCCCCCCTCCCTGGAGCTGCTGACCCTCAACGGCCTCTGCGCGGCGGACACGCTGCTGGTGCCGGTACAGGGGGAGTACTTCGCCTTGGAGGGGCTCAGCGACCTGATGACCACCGTGCGTCTGGTAAAGCGAAACCTCAACAGCGCCTTGGAGCTGGAGGGGGTGCTGCTGACCATGTACGACAGCCGGACCAATCTCTCCCTTCAGGTGGCGGAGGAGGTCAAGCGCTACTTCCCCGGCAAGGTCTACACCGCCGTGGTCCCCCGAAACGTGCGCCTCAGCGAGGCCCCCAGCCACGGCAAGCCCATCAGCGCCTATGACCGGACCTCCCGGGGCGCCGAGGCCTACCGCCAGCTGGCGGAGGAGTTCCTGCGGAAAAACGGGATCCCCGCCTCCTGAGCCCCGCCGGACCATCCGGCCCCACCAACCACCTGCATCAATACCGCGATCCCATACGACGGAACGGGAAAGGAGCGTTTCTATGGCAAAGCCAACCGGTTTAGGCAAGGGCTTAGGTGCCCTGCTGGGGGAGGACTTTTCCTCCGACAGCGCAAACACCTCCACCCTGCCCCTGTCCCAGATTGAAAGCCACGCCAGCCAGCCCCGGAAGCACTTTGACGAAGCCGCCCTCAGCGAGCTGGCGGAGTCCATCCGCTCCCACGGGGTCATCCAGCCCTTGACGGTGCGGCGCCTCAGCTCCGGCTACTACCAGATCATCGCCGGAGAGCGCCGCTGGCGGGCTGCCAAGCTGGCGGGCCTCAGCGAGATCCCCGTGGTGATCATCGAGGCCGATGACCGCAAGGCCATGGAGCTGGCCATGATCGAAAACCTCCAGAGAGAGGATCTGAACCCCATCGAGGAGGCGGAGGGCTACCGCGTCCTTATGGAGCAGTACGGCATGACCCAGGAGCAGGCCGCCCAGCGCGTGGGCAAATCCCGCAGCGCCGTGGCCAACGTACTCCGCCTGCTGAACCTCTCCCCCGCCCTCCGGCAGCACTTGGAGTCAGGCAGGCTCTCCGCCGGCCACGCCCGCGCCCTGCTCCCCTTGGCCCAGGAGATCCAAGAGGCCGCGGCAGCAGAAATCCTCCGCTCGGACCTCTCCGTCCGCCAGACGGAGCAGCTGGTCAAGCGCCTCCAGCAGGAGAAACCGGAGAAGCCCCCCAAAAAGCACCCCACCGTGGACTACGTCGCCGAGGCCGAGCGCTCCCTCTCCGACGCGCTGGGCCGCGCCTGCCACATTGCCCACGGCCGCAAAAAGGGCCGCGTAGAGATCGAATACTACGGCACCGATGATCTGAACGACCTGTTGGACGCCTTAGCCCTGCTGAAGCTGAAGCGCCGCGACGCAGAAAAATGAAACGCTGTGTTTCACGTGAAACACAGAACGAAAGCCGCCGCCCCTCACTCAACATCATTCCGAATTCACAAAAGAGGTAAACCGCCATGTTAGACATTAAATTCGTCCGCGACAACCCGGAGGCCGTCCGGGAGAACATCAAAAAGAAGTTTCAGGAGCCCAAGCTCCCCTTAGTGGACCAGGTTCTGGCCTTAGACGGCGAAAACCGGGCCGTGATGGCGGAGGCCAACGACCTGCGGGCCAAGCGAAACGCCCTCTCCAAGCAGGTGGGCCAGCTGATGGGCCAGGCCAAGCGCGACCCCTCCAAGCTGGAGGAGGCGGAGGCTGCCAAGGCCGCCGTAAAGGCCAACGCCGACCGCCTCGCCCAGCTGGAGCAGCGGGAGGGGGAGCTGGAGGAGGAGATCCGCACCATCATGATGACCCTCCCCAACATCATCGACCCCTCGGTGCCCATCGGCCCTGACGACAGCCACAACGTGGAGGTGGAGCGCTTTGGCGAGCCGAAAACCCCGGACTTCCCCATCCCCTACCACACGGAGATCATGGAGCGGTTCAACGGCATTGACATGGACAGCGCCGGCCGGGTCTCCGGCAGCGGCTTCTACTATCTGATGGGCGACATCGCCCGGCTCCACAGCGCCGTCACCGCCTACGCCCGGGACTTTATGATCGGCAAGGGCTTCACCTACTGCATCCCCCCCTTCATGATCCGCTCCAACGTTGTCACCGGCGTCATGTCCTTCGCGGAGATGGACGCCATGATGTACAAGATCGAGGGGGAGGACCTGTACCTGATCGGCACCAGCGAGCACTCCATGATCGGGAAATTCATTGACCAGATCATCCCCGAGGAGGCGCTGCCCCAGACTTTGACCTCCTACTCCCCCTGCTTCCGCAAGGAGAAGGGCGCCCACGGCATTGAGGAGCGGGGCGTCTACCGCATCCACCAGTTTGAGAAGCAGGAGATGATCGTGGTCTGCCGCCCGGAGGACTCCATGTCTTGGTACGAGAAGATGTGGCGCTACAGCGTGGAGCTGTTCCGCTCCTTGGACATCCCCGTCCGTCAGCTGGAGTGCTGCTCCGGCGACTTGGCGGACCTGAAGGTAAAGTCCTGCGACATCGAGGCTTGGTCCCCCCGGCAGCAGAAGTACTTCGAGGTCTGCTCCTGCTCCAACTTGGGCAACGCCCAGGCCCGCCGCCTGAAGATGCGCGTCAAGGGCGAGAAGGGCACCTACCTGCCCCACACCCTGAACAACACCGTGGTGGCGCCCCCCCGTATGCTTATCGCTTTCCTCGAGAACAACCTCTTGGCCGACGGCAGCGTCCTGATCCCGGCGGCCCTGCGCCCCTACATGGGCGGCATGGAAAAATTGACGCCCAAGGCGTAAAAAGAGGCCTTCCCTTGGCTAAAACTTCCGCAAACGCGGTACAATGAACTGCTGAGAGAGCGCTCCGCCGAAGGCAGCGGACCTGCGGCCGTCCAACCCCATGGACGGTACCCACCCACCTCCCCCCCCTACCCGCAGGGCCCGCCGCCTTCGGGGGAGCGCCCTCCCGGCAGATCACAGGGGCTGCCGGCCCCGTCAAGAAATCGGAGCACAGAAGATGAAAAAATTTATAGCGGAATTCAAGGCCTTTGCCATGCGCGGAAACGTGATGGACTTGGCCGTCGGCGTCATCATCGGCGGCGCTTTCAGCGCCATCACCACCTCCCTGATCAACGACATCATCATGCCCGTCTTGGGCATCTTCACCGACAGCATCTCCTTCGCCGATTTAGCGGTGGAGATCGGCCCCGCCGTCCTTACCTACGGAAACTTCATCCAAGCGGTGCTGAACTTCCTCATCATGGCCCTTGTGGTGTTCTGCCTTGTAAAGGCCATGAACCGCCTGTCCCGCAAGAAGGAGCAGGCCCCGCCCCCGGCTCCCCCGGCCCCCTCCAACGAGGAGAAACTGCTGGCGGAGATCCGGGACCTGCTGAAAAAACAGTGATGCGGGAGATACTGCGGCAAGGCCTCCCCGCCATGGGGGTCTCGGAGGCCTGTATGGAGCCTCTGCTGTCCTTCGCGGACCTGCTCCTAAAAAAGAACGAGGTCATGAACCTCACCGCCATCACAGATCCGAAGGATGTGGCCGCCCTGCACCTGTTGGACAGCCTCACCCTTCTCGCCGCCGCCGATTTCGCCAATAAGCGCCTGATCGACGTGGGCACCGGCGCCGGCTTCCCCGGCCTCCCTATCGCCATCGCCTGTCCGGACTGTCAGGTGACGCTCTTGGACAGCTTAGGGAAGCGTGTGGACTTCCTCCAAGAGGTCTGTGCCGCCCTGTCCCTCTCCAACGTGACCTGTGTCCACGGCCGTGCGGAGGAGTATGTGCAGTCCTGCCGCGAGCAATACGACATCGCCGCCAGCCGCGCCGTAGCGGAGCTGCGCACCCTCAGTGAGCTGTGCCTCCCCTACGTCAGACCCGGCGGCCTCTTCCTCGCCATGAAGAGCGTAGATACTGAGGGAGAGCTCGCCGCCGCCCAGCCCGCCATCCGCCTCTTAGGCGCCCAAACGGAGCGGATTATCGACTGTCCCCTCCCTTCCACGGAGATCACCCACCGCCTTATCGTCCTGCGCAAGCGCACACCCACTCCCCCAAAGTACCCGCGCCGCTTCGCCGTCATAAAGAAGCAGCCGCTGTGACAGAGCAGGGACGCGGAATAGCGCAGTAGCGGAATAGCGCGGTAGCGGAATAGCGCAGTAAATGTGTCCGGCAAGCTGGACGATTCAATTCTTCCGGCAGAAGCGAAGTCCTTCCCCTCTCCCCAAAGGGGAGAACCCCCTATCCCCTCCCCCGCTTCAAAATTCCCAATTTCTAATTCACCCGAAAGGGGGTCCCCTAATGGGCCAGAATATCGCCGTTGTCTCCGGCAAGGGGGGCACCGGCAAGACCTCCCTCGTGGCCCATGTCGGCCTGAACCTGGCCGCCTTGGGCAACCGCGTTCTCTGTCTGGACTGCGACGTGGGACTCCGAAATTTAGATATCGCCTTAGGCATGAGCGACTGCGGCTCCACCGACTTCACCGACGTCTTGGCGGGCCGCTGTACCTTGGAGGAGGGGGCGATCCCCCACCCCATTCAGAAGAACCTGTTCCTGCTCACCGCCCCTCTCACCCTGCGGACGCCGGTGGACGCGGAGGCCTTCGGTGAGCTGATGGCCGCGGTGGAGGCACAGTATGACTACTGCCTGGTGGACGCTCCGGCGGGCTTGGGGGACGGGTTTCGCCTGTCCATCACCGGCACCAGCCGGGTCATTGTCGTCACCACCACAGACCCCACCAGCCTCCGGGACGCCCAGAGGACGGTGATGGAGCTGTCCCACTTGGGGGACGGAAAGGTACATTTGGTGGTAAACCGATGCAAGCGGAAGCTCCTGCGGAGCCTGCACCAGACCATTGACGACGCCATAGATACCGCCGGCCTGCCCCTGCTGGGGGTAATCCCGGAGGACGAGGACCTGCCGCTGGCCTTGGGCCGGGGCGTCCCTCTGACCTTTGTCTATAACCGGTGCGCCGGCGCAGCCTATGCGCATATCGCCCGCCGCCTCACCGGAGAGAAGGTGCCCCTTCTGCGCATCCGGTAGCGCGGAGGCGCCCTGTACACAGAATCAAACGGAAAATAATAGGCACAACGCCTTTCAGTGCCCTGTGACGGGAGCGCAAGCCCCGCATACGGCCTGTATATAAGCAGAAAGGAGAAGCAGTTATGTATATCGCCCTGATGGCCCACAACAATAAAAAGGATCTGATGGTCCAGTTCTGCTCCGCCTACGCCGGCATTCTCAGTCGGCACAACCTGTGTGCCACCAACGCTACAGGCAAGCTGGTGGCCGCGGAGACCGGCCTGCACGTCCACCTGTTCATGTCCTGCCAGCACGGCGGCAGCCAGCAGATCGGCGCCCGCATCGCCTACAACGAGATGGACTTGGTTCTGTTTTTTGTAGACCCCAACGACTCCTCCATGGAGAAGGAGCTGCTCTATATTTCCCGTCTATGCGACCAGAACAACATCCCCTTCGCCAGCAACGTGGCCACAGCGGAGATGCTGGTATTCGGCTTAGACCGGGGCGACTTGGACTGGCGAAACATCGTCAATCCCAAGAACAAGCTGCGCAGCCAGAGCGGAAAGCCCGTATTCTAAAAACCACCTTGCGCACCGGCTTGAAATCCTTGGATTTCAAGCAGAAAGCCGCGCCCTGTCCCCCGCCGAAAACGCCGCGTTACCCCCCGCGGGCCAAGCGACCCGGTCGGCGGAGGACAGCGCAGCGAGATCATCGCGCCCCACAGCCGGCATAGCTGGAGGGATATGGTTTCTGAATGAAAAATTCGGAAATCATACATTTGATTTGAGCCGTTTTGCTCGCCGCCGATTACGGCGGCAGCCGCAAAACAGGGCACATATTACTTCCGGCCTTCCAGATCGGAAGCAATAATGTAGGGGCGCACAATGTGCGCCCCTACCCCTCAAGGCGTCAGGCGCCGATAGAATAAGCGCGGCGCCAAAGCGCACTGTCACCAACCGCGGCGGCCTTTGCCCCACGATGAACAGCGCCCCCACAAGTCCCGGAGGCAGCCGCAGCGAGGACGGCAGAGCGGCAGCGGACACCTACAGCAAGGCTAAACAGGGGTACGCTCACAAGATACCTTCCGCTAAGCGAGAGCCATCGCCGCCCCGTCCGAAGCACCAGCCCTGCCAAACCCACCAGACCAGCAAGAAAACCGTAACTTGGGGTACTTAGGGGGACGGGCGTAAGGATTGTGCTCCGCCTGCGGCGGGGCTGAAGTCCGCCGGCCCATTCCCCTAAGCGCGCTTTTGCCTGCTTTCCTCAGGCGGGAGACGGGAAAGGATGTGTGAAGGAAAACCCTATGGTTTTCCTCCGCGTTCAATCAACCAGCCGCAGCGACAGGTTTTGGCACTTCTCCAAAATCTGCTGGGTTCGGGGGCGCCCCCCTGTCCCGCGCCGACGCGGCGCGAAAAAAGGGCATCGAAAGTGCCCCGCACTTTCAAACAAACGCCCCTCCCCCCACTCTGCACCTCACGGTACAAAAGGGCCGTGTGCCCTGCGGCCCCCCTCTCCGCGTTGCACATTCCGATGCAATTCACCTCTCCAAAATCGCGGTTTTTTCTCATTTTTGAAGGGTTTTTCCCTACTTTTACCCCTATACAATCAGGCGAAACAAAGGAGAATATAACTATGGGTAGAGTATCACCCCGGACGCTGTCCGGATTCATGGAGCTATTGCCTCCCCAGCAGCAGCAGATGGAGCGGATCATGTCCGCCCTCCGGGAGACCTACTCCCTGTACGGTTTCACCCCCTTGGACACCCCTCTTATCGAGGCCAGCGAGGTTCTCTTAGCCAAGGGCGGCGGGGAGACAGAGAAGCAGATCTACCGCTTCCAAAAGGGCGACGCCGACCTAAGCCTCCGCTTCGATCTCACCGTACCCTTGGCCAAATATGTAGCCCTCCATTACGGTGAGCTCTCCTTCCCCTTTCGGCGCTACCAGATTGGGAAGGTCTACCGGGGGGAGCGGGCCCAGCGGGGCCGGTTCCGGGAGTTCTACCAAGCGGATATAGACGTCATTGGCGACGGGCAGCTGAGCATTGTCAATGAGGCGGAGATTCCCGCCATTATCTACTCCACTTTTACAAAATTAGGTCTGAAACGCTTCCAAATCCGCGTAAATAATCGAAAAATCCTCAACGGCTTCTATGCCATGCTGGGTCTCAGCGAGAAGGCTGGAGACGTGATGCGCACGGTGGATAAGCTGGATAAAATCGGCCGGTCGGGGGTGGAGAAGGTCCTCACGGCAGAGATCGGCCTCACCGGGGAGCAGTGCGGGGAGATTTTGAATTTCATCGCCATTCAGGGGGATAACGCAGCTGTCCTCAGCGCCTTGGAGGGCTACCGGGGACGCCACCAGCTCTTTGACACCGGACTGGACGAGCTCAGAACCGTGGTTGGCTCCTTGGCGGGCTTCGGGGTGCCGGAGGAGAATTTCGCCGTGGATCTCACCATCGCCCGGGGCCTGGACTACTACACCGGCACAGTCTACGAGACCACGCTTCTGGACCACCCGGAGATCGGCTCTGTGTGCTCCGGCGGCCGCTACGACAATTTAGCGGAATACTACACCAGCAAGCAGCTCCCCGGCGTGGGAATTTCCATCGGATTGACCCGCTTGTTCTATGTCCTGCAGGAGCAGGGCATGTTGAGCGAGGAGATGAACACCGCCCCAGCCGATGTGCTGATCCTGCCCATGACCGAGGACCTCTCCCCCGCTATCGAGCTGGCCACCAGCCTGCGGCAGTCAGAAATTCGGGTGCAGGTCTACGCCGAGGAGAAGAAGTTCAAACAGCGGATGGCCTATGGCAATAAGATCGGAGTCCCCTTTGTGATCTTCTTAGGAGAGGATGAGATTGCCCAAGGGAAGGTGACGCTGAAGAACATGCGCACCGGCGAGCAGGAAACTATGCTGGAGGACGAGGCCCGAACGAAAATCATCCGCTTCCAAGGACAAGACGACGCCATAGCACCCATCCGAGAGGTGTGACGGCCGACCCAGCGACGCCGAGAAGCCGGAGCCTGTGGTTTGATCGGAGTGCTTGTAAAAATATCCGCCTTTTTCTGGAAAACAGCCATAAATTGAATAACTTGAAATCAAAAGTGATGGTTATCCTCCCTGCGGCTGCGCGGTACGCCGTGGGGACAACCACGATGGACTGGGCGTCAATCAGAGGAGGAAAAAATTCCGGTGCGCATGTCGAGACAGGAGATGTGGTTTGGAGAGACGCTGATTGTCTGCTCGATCCGGCAGGGCAAATCGAGCAGTATGTAGGGGCCCCATGGTATGGTGGGCATCGGTAGAGCAGGCGCACAGTGCGCCCCCCTTCCCCTACGGAGGCTGTCATAGCGCGGTGGAGTGT
>CANPBB010000025.1 GCA_947572235.1 uncultured Clostridia bacterium | reverse complement strand
AAATTAGGCCACACATGGCCGTGTGGCCTTGTGTAACCTAATAATAATGGCTGCCAATGCAAAAATTCTTCTCTTCTTAGCTTGCGCTATCAGGAAAAATCCGCTATAATAAAAACCTAATGTGCCATCAGATGATAAGGGGCGGGGTGCCTGCCGGCGGTTCGAATGGGCGATGGACTTCGTGCTCAGATGTGGCGGGCGTCAGCCCGCCTGTGTCCTGCGGCCTCGCCAGCCCCTATTTTTGCTCACCGGCAGGTCCGCTTTTCGGGAGCGAAAACGGAGGCTGACTGGGCGGACGAGACAGCCGGGCCACCGCTTGGCGGTGAGGACAGCGCACCCCTTGTGGGTACAACGCCGACGGCGTTTGTTTTCATCCCGAAATACCACATTGCCCCCTATCATCTGATGGGATGCTTCGCGGAAAGACGATATGATTCAAATACTTTACAGGAGGAAGACAGCGTGAGCAAAAAGTACGTGTATCTGTTCAGTGAGGGCAACGCCAACATGCGTGAACTCTTGGGCGGCAAGGGCGCCAATCTGGCGGAGATGACCAACATCGGCCTGCCCGTGCCCCAGGGCTTCACCATCACCACCGAGGCCTGCACCCAGTACTACGAGGACGGCCAGAAGATCAATGATGACATTCAGGCGGAGATCATGACCTATGTCACCAAGATGGAGGAGATCACCGGCAAGAAGTTTGGCGACAAGGAGAACCCCCTGCTGGTCAGCGTCCGCTCCGGTGCCCGGGCCTCCATGCCCGGCATGATGGACACCATTTTGAACCTCGGCCTCAATGAGGACGTGGTGGAGGTCATGGCCCGGAAGTCCGGCAACCCCCGCTGGGCTTGGGACTGCTATCGCCGCTTCATCCAGATGTACTCAGACGTGGTCATGGAGGTGGGCAAGAAATACTTTGAGCAGCTCATCGACCAGATGAAGGAGAAGAAGGGCGTCACACAGGATGTGGAGCTCACCGCTGACGATCTCAAGGAGCTGGCGGGTCAGTTCAAGGCGGAGTACAAGGCCAAGATCGGCCAGGACTTCCCCGCCGATCCCAAGGAGCAGCTGATGGGTGCCATCAAGGCCGTGTTCCGCTCTTGGGACAACCCCCGTGCCAACGTGTATCGCCGTGACAACGACATCCCCTACTCTTGGGGCACCGCCGTCAACGTGCAGTCCATGGCCTTCGGCAACATGGGCGACGACTGCGGTACCGGCGTGGCCTTCACCCGTAACCCCGCCACCGGCGAGAAGAAGCTCTTCGGCGAGTTTTTGACCAACGCCCAGGGCGAGGACGTGGTGGCCGGCGTCCGGACCCCCATGCCCATCAGCGAGATGGCCGACAAGTTCCCTGAGGCCTTCGCCCAGTTTGAGGGCGTCTGCAAGACCTTGGAGGATCACTACCGCGACATGCAGGACATGGAGTTCACCGTGGAGGCCGGCAAGCTCTACATGCTCCAGACCCGCAACGGCAAGCGCACCCCCGCCGCCGCGCTGAAGATCGCCTGCGACCTGGTGGACGAGGGCATGATCGACGAGAAGCAGGCTGTGGCCATGATCGAGCCCCGCTCTTTAGATACCCTGCTCCATCCCCAGTTTGACGCTACCGCCATCAAGCAGGCCCAGCTCATCGGCTCCGCCCTGGGCGCCTCCCCCGGTGCCGCCAGCGGCAAGATCGTCTTCTCTGCCGAGGATGCCAAGGAGTGGGCCGAGCGCGGTGAGAAGGTGGTTCTGGTCCGTCTGGAGACCTCTCCGGAGGATATCGAGGGCATGAAGGCCGCTCAGGGCATTCTCACCGTCCGCGGCGGTATGACCTCCCACGCCGCCGTTGTGGCCCGCGGCATGGGCAAGTGCTGCGTCTCCGGCTGCGGCGACATCAAGATGGACGAGGAGGCCAAGAAGTTCGACCTCGCCGGCAAGACCTACAAGGAGGGCGACTGGATCTCCTTGGACGGCTCCACCGGCAAGATCTACGACGGCGCCGTCCCCACCACCGATGCTGTCATCGGCGGCGAGTTTGGCCGCGTCATGGGCTGGGCGGACAAGTACCGCCGTCTCCAGGTCCGCACCAATGCCGACACGCCCCACGACGCCGCCCAAGCCCGGAAGTTCGGCGCCCAGGGCATCGGCCTCTGCCGCACCGAGCATATGTTCTTCGATGAGGACCGCATCCCCGCCATCCGCGAGATGATCTGCGCGGACACCTTGGAGCAGCGTGAGAAGGCCCTGAGCAAGCTGGAGCCCATGCAGCAGTCCGACTTCGAGGGCATCTATGAGGCTATGGAGGGCTGTCCCGTCACCATCCGCTTCTTGGATCCCCCTCTCCATGAGTTTGTCCCCACTGAGGAGGCCGACATCGAGAAGCTGGCCAAGGATATGGGCAAGAGCGTGCAGGACATCAAGAACATCATCGCCTCCCTCCACGAGTTCAACCCCATGATGGGCCACCGCGGCTGCCGTCTGGCCGTCACCTACCCGGAGATTGCCGCCATGCAGACCAAGGCTGTCATCAAGGCCGCTTTGAATGTGCAGAAGCGCCACGCCGACTGGACTATCGTCCCCGAGATCATGATCCCGCTGGTGGGCGAGGTGAAAGAGCTGAAGTACGTCAAGAGCGTGGTGGTGGAGACCGCCGACAAGATCATCACCGAGGCCGGCTCCTCCATGAAGTATAAGGTGGGCACCATGATCGAGATCCCCCGCGCCGCCCTCACCGCTGATCAGATCGCCAAGGAGGCGGACTTCTTCTCCTTCGGCACCAACGATTTGACTCAGATGACCTTCGGCTTTAGCCGCGACGACGCAGGCAAGTTCTTGGGCGCCTACTATGACCGGAAGATCTATGAGAGTGATCCCTTCGCCAAGCTGGATCAGACCGGCGTGGGCAAGCTGGTGGCTATGGCCGCTCAGCTGGGCCGGGAGGCCAATCAGGATATCCACTTAGGTATCTGCGGCGAGCACGGCGGTGATCCCTCCAGCGTGGAGTTCTGCCACAAGGTGGGTCTGGACTACGTCTCCTGTTCCCCCTTCCGCGTGCCCATTGCCCGGCTGGCCGCTGCGCAGGCTGCCATCAAGGAGAGCAAGTAAGGGCTCGATTTCTGTCGTAGGGCAACGGAATTTATCCTGTGAAGGGCATTAAGCACCGGCCTACGCCATAGAAAAACAAGACCTTGCACCTAACCGTGCAGGGTCTTGTTTTTGTTCTCCGAACTATCCTTTCCCTGCCTAACACAAGAATTTTAGGAACATTTTGCGCTATATCGCCATAGAGTGGGGACTTCTGGGCGACAGTCTTACAGGATAAAACAGTTTGCCCTAAGCGGAATAAATTACTTTGTCCCACGACAATTTCGGTAATACGCTAAGATCAATAGGGGCCCCGCCGTTTATAGCGGCAGAGCTCTTTTTTCTCAGAGGATATCCCTATCAAAGTCATATATTGCAGTTCCCGGCAATCTATGATATCCTGTTTCCATCAGTTTAAAAGAAAGGAACCAAAATCCTATGACACCCTCCAATGTCTACTACACCACCCTCCGGGCCCGCCCTGGCGACAGCCTGCTGAATAAGCTGGAGCGCCTTTTGGACAGGGCCGGCATGGGCAAGATCGACTTCACCAACAAGTACGTGGCCATCAAGATCCATTTCGGTGAGCCGGGGAATCTGTCCTACCTGCGGCCCAACTACGCCAAGGTGGTGGCGGATTTCATCCGCGCCCGAGGCGGCAAGCCCTTCCTCACCGACTGCAACACCCTCTACGTGGGGGGGCGGAAGAACGCCTTGGACCACTTGGAGAGCGCCTATGTCAACGGCTACTCCCCCACCACCACCGGCTGCCACCTGCTCATTGCCGACGGCCTCAAGGGCACCGACGAGGCCTACGTCCCGGTGGAGGGCGGCGCGTATGTGAAGGAGGCCAAGATCGGCCGGGCCGTGATGGACGCGGACATTGTCATCTCCCTGAACCACTTCAAGGGCCACGAGTGCACAGGCTTCGGCGGTGCGCTGAAGAACTTAGGCATGGGCTGCGGCTCCCGGGCGGGAAAGATGGAGATGCACAGCGCCGGCAAGCCCTTTACCAATCGGGACCTCTGCATCGGCTGCGGCGCCTGCCAGCGGATCTGTGCCCACGATGCCCCCACCATGACCGATGGGAAGATCTCCATCGACCACGCCAAGTGCGTGGGCTGCGGCCGGTGTATCGGACTGTGCCCCGTGGACGCCATCCGGCCCGCCGAGGACGAGGCCAACGACATTCTCAACTGTAAGATCGCCGAGTACGCCAAAGCGGTGGTCCATGGCCGGCCCGGCTTCCACATCAACTTGGTGATGGATGTCTCCCCCTACTGTGACTGCCACGGGGAGAACGATGTGCCCATGGTGCCGAATGTTGGCATGTTTGCCTCCTTTGACCCGGTGGCCATCGACGTGGCCTGCGCCGACGCGGTGAACGCCATGCCCGTGTACATCGGTAGCGCCCTCTACGAGGCGCAGGGGGAGGGCCACTGCCATGAGGACCACTTCGGCGCCCAGCACCCGGAGACCAACTGGAAGAGCTGCGTGGAGCACGCCGAGAAGATCGGCATCGGCCAGCAGGCGTACACCTTGATCGAGGTAAAATAGGATGACCGACGGCACCACTGACTATTTGCAGGACCTGATTACCCGAATGGGGACTGTGGAGCAGACGGCGGACAGCCGGGACAGTGTGAGCTGGAAGGCCTGCCGGGAGGCGGAAACCATAGACGACCCGGCCCTCCTCCCCCTCTTGGAGGCGATCATCGCCACCCATCCGAAGCCCAAGGAGCGGCAGATCCGCTGTGACGCCTATTTTGTCTACGGGAAAATTTTGAAAAACCACTTCACCGAGGAGGGCTGTGCCTATTTGATCGGCCGCCTCACGATGGAGAAGAACAAGTATGCCCTCTATCCCCTGTTGGACCTCCTCCGTGACCTGCCCATCCCGGCGGAGATGGGCATTGCCCCCATCCTTCAGTGCGCCCGCCACGAGCAGTGGACTGTCCGCTACAGCGCCATCCGGGCCTTGGGGGCCTGCCCTGCGGAGGAGAGCCGGGAGGCCCTGCGCTGGTATCTCCGCCAAGAGGACGAGAAGGCGTACCGGCAGGAGATCATCTACGCCCAGGCCTCGTTAGGGAGGATCGGCACGCCGGAGGATATCCCGCTGATAGAGCCGCGTCTCCGCAGCCGCAGTCGGGATGTAAAGCTCAGCGCAGAAATTGCTATCGAGCGCATCCGCGCCCGCGCCGCCGGAGAACCGGACCCGTGGGAACCCTCCCGCTGACAAGCGCGCAATACAGCAGGAGCCAGTCCAAAAGGACTGGCTCCTGCTTTGGTTTTGCGCGTATCGGCAGAAGAGGCACTATTCTTTTACCGCCGCGTCACTAAGCGTATGGGCCAGAGACTTGGTACTCTCATACAAAGCACGGTAAACCTTCTGATAGGTCTCATATACCTTATGCTTCTCCATATCCGGCTCATAGGTCCGGCCAGGCTTAATAAAGCTGGTCAAACTGGCATAGCTCTCAAATCCCGGATGCTTTACCGCCAGCGCCGCCATCATGGCGTCACCGAAGCAGGCCCCCACCGTCTCCAGCGGGGTGTCCACCGGTTTGCCTAAAATGTCGGCGATAATCTGCATCCACACCGGGTTTTGGGTGCCGCCGCCTACGGCGATAATCCGATCCAGATGTACCTCCGGGTGGCTCTCCATCAGGGCGATCTGCTGGGCGATGGAGTAGCCCACAGACTCCAAGGCGCTGCGGTACAGGTGGGCACGGGTGTGGGACAGGGTCAGGCCAAAAACCACGCCCCGGGCCTTGGGATCGTTCACCGGCGTCCGCTCCCCGGCGAAGTAGGGCAGGGTAACAAGCCCCTCGCTGCCGGCGGGGACGGCCTCCACGCCCTCCATCATGGTCTGGTAGGCGTCGGGACCGCCCTCCCGCTCCAAGGATAGGGCCTCAGGGAAGATGTTGTCCCGATACCACTTGGTGAGGCTGCCGGCGGCGTTGGTGCCGGCGGAGATGTCGCAGAGGCCGGGGACAATGAACTCCTCCCGCCAAAGACGCTCGTCATCCACCAAGGTCTCTGTGCCAAGGATCATGTACACGGAGGAGCCAAGCTGCAGCATCATCTGTCCCGGCTTTACCACGCCGGAGCTGATAGCCTCCGCCCCGGAGTCGTCGGTGCCGGTGATCACCGGCGTGCCCTCGGCAAGGCCGGTCTCCGCGGCAGCCTTGGCGGTGACAGTCCCGGCGATGTCCGCCGCTTCCTTCACCGTGGCCAGCTGGTCGGGGCGGCAGATGGGCTCGCAGTACTTGGGCACCGGCTGCCAAGTCTTGGGATCATACAGGGGGTTGAAGCTGGCGAGACCCAAGAAGCGGTCCACCACATACTCCCCGGTGAGCTTGGCGGTGATATAGCTGGAGCCGGTGAGGAACTTGTGGGCCTTGGCATAGACCTCCGGCTCCTTATTTTTGATCCATAAAATTTTGGGCATCACATCGCTGGAGCAGAGAGGCCGGCCGTACCAAGATAGGATCTGCTCCTCGCCGTACATCTCCGTGAGCTGGGCCATCTCGTCGGTGGCCCGGGCGTCGATGCCGTAGAGGATGGCCTTGCGCAGAGGGTTGCAGTCCTTGTCCACAGGCAGGCAGTCCGCCCCCAGGGCGCTGGCGCCCACAGCCTTGATGTCCTTGGGGTCCACCCCGGACTTCTCAATAAGGGCCTTGCTGATGGTGCAAAAATCCCCCCACCAGTCCTTCTCCGCGTCGTGCTCATAGTGATTGGGCTTGGGGTTGGTCATGGCGTGGGTGGTGGCGTGGAGGGCGACGACCTTGCCGCTCTCGTCCATCAGCACGCCCTTGCTGGAGTTGGTACCGGTGTCGATACCCATAAAGTAAGCGTTTCCCATGGTGTCTCTCCTCTTTTTGTCATCGTCCCATCTGCGCGGCTCTCAAACGCCCTGCCGGGGAGCCCAAGAGCGCTATTACAGCAGAAATTTCTCCACAATTTCAACCACCGCATCGTGGTCATTGTCCCGCTGGGTCACATAGTCGGCGGCGGCTTTCACCTCCGGCAGGGCGTTGGCCACGGCCACACCGATACCGGCGTTCTGGATCATCTCAATGTCGTTGTTGTAATCCCCGGCGGCGATGATCCGCTCCCGGGGGAGCCCCAGCTGCTCCGAGAGGCGCTTTAGCCCGCCCCACTTGCTGATTCCCAGGGCCATGAGGTCCACACATTGGTCCTCGGCGGGGGTGCAGTTCATGGGCAGGCGAAGGGCCTCTACCGCCGCGCACACAGGGCCAAGGTCCTCGGTGGCCATAAACCCCTCCACCTGCTCCCAAGGGGTTTCCTCCAGCTTGGTGTAGAGTACCGGGGCGATGCCCAAGTGCTCCACGTACTCGGTAAGCCCCTCGCTCCAGCGGTTGACGACCCAGCGCTCCCCGCTGACCACATGAAGCTGGTAGCCGTGGGCGAGACAGTGCTCGATCAGCACCTTGGAGGCCGCGGGGTCGATACACTGGTTAAAGAGAACCTTCCGGTCCGCGGCGCGCAGCAGCTTGCCGCCGTTGTTGAGCAGCAGGTAGTCGGCATAGGTGCTCTCCCCCCAGAAGGGGTACATGTCGATGTCCCGCCGGCCGGTGGCAAAGCAGATGGTGTGCCCGGCGGCCCGGGCGGCGGTAAGGGCCTCTCGGGTCCGCTGGCTCAGGTGCCGCGTCCGGTCACAGGCGGTATAGTCCAAATCCAAGGCCAAAAGATAGGGCAGCATGGTGCCTCCTTCCAAGCGCTTACAGCGCCGCTCTGACTTTGTACACGACCTCCATAAACGCCTTCACCCGATCCGCCTTCACCCGGACGTTCTGAAGTTTCTCATTCTCCAGTTTGCCGTTCTCCTTAAAGGTGGTGCCCACCACGGCGGCGTCGCTGACGGAGAGCTTGTGCGCAATGGTGTCCGGCCGGCAGCCGGTGTTGCAGAGCACCACCACCTCCGGGTTCTTCTTCTTCACCGCGGCCATCAGCTCCTCATCCACGTCCTGGCCGGCGGCGCTGGCGCTGATGCACAGGCCATCCGGATGGGCCTTGAAGATGGTGGAGCTGGCAATGTCCGCCAGCGGCCGGGTGTCCAGATTCCGGTCGGACTCGGGGTTGATGAAGTAGAGCATTTTAAGCTCGTCGAGGTGCAGGGCGGCCTTCCGGCGGAGGAGGGCGGAGAAGTCGTTGTCATAGAGCCCTCCGTCCCCTACGTAGACGCCGCAGAAGGTACCCCGGACGAACTTGGCATCCACCGCCGCCGCCAGCTCCAGCGTGGCCGCGCCGTCGGAGATGCAGTCCACGCCGTAGGGTACGGCGAGTTCGCTTTTCAGCTCCCCGATCACACGGGCCATGGCGGCGGGGGTGACGAAGCTCATGTGCCGCTGATAGGGCAGACTGAACTCATTGGAGAAGAGAACACCATCCACACCGCCCTCCTGCAGCGCCCGCAGGTCCTCCCGGGCGTGGGCCGCCACGGTCTCCATACAGTCACCGTAGCGGTAGCGCGGATCACCGGGCAGGGGGTCTAAGTGGAGCATGGCGATAATGGGCTTTTTGACCTTAAACATTTCTTCGGTCCAGAGCATGGCAGTAAAACTCCTTTCTTTCAATGAGGAATGAGGAATTAGGAGTTAGGAATTATTTGAGAGAGGAGCTGAGCAGCCGCCCTTGGCGGCGATTTAATTTTTGTGCAGGACACAGGAGTGCCTATCTGTCATAGGAGCACAAGAACTCTTACGCCATCAGCACAATAAAATCGTCCAGCTCCGCTGGACACCTTATTCCCAACTCCTAATTCCTCATTCAAACCGCATTCAAACCGCGCCGCTGCCGCAGCGACCTGCGTCGCTGCGGCAGCCGGGCGCGGGGGAGGATCAATAGTCGAACTGGCGGTAGTAGCGGCGGATGGACAGGGGGTGGCGGAGGAAGAGCTCCATGTAGGCGTCCACCCGGTTGTTGACGCCGTGCATCACCAGATGGGAGATGGAGCCGCGGTTTTCCTCGCTGATGCCCTTCAGCTCCAGTTCCTTGGTGTCGATGACGGTGTAGTTGGCGCAGACCTTGGGCAGGAACCTGGCCACGCGCTCGGCCAAGGGGCGCTGCTCGTCCTCGCCCATGAACAGCGTCACCGGGGTGTCTGCCACGATGATCTCCTGCATGCCGTGGAAGAACTCCTGGCAGCTGATGGACTTGGTGCGGATCCACATCTGTTCCTCCCAGTAGCACATGGCATAGGAATAGGTGGCGCCGTACTGGTTGCCGGAGCCGATGAAGTAGTGGGGCAGATCGGGATGATCGGCTAAGAAAGCCACCTTGTTTTTGGCATACTCATAGGCCCAGGCGTCGGCCTCCTTCTCCACATCCACCAGCACCTGCGCCAGATGGGCCTCCATCTCCTTGTTGTACGCCTCGTACTGGGGAAACTCCCCGTTCTTGTACATCAGGTAGTTGGCCACCATGTAGAACTTCAGCTGCTCATTCTTGGGGTACATGATCAGGTAGTCCTGCTTGTCGGGGGCGGTGAGGGTGGTACCCGGCGTGTCGATAAAAGCAAAGACCTTGGCGCCGATCTCATGGACCCGGTCCACCAGCTGCACCATCTCCTTGGTGTTGCCGGAGACAGAGGAGTAGATTACCACGCTCTTGTCGGTGAAGCGCTTGTTGCCGGTGGTGAGGAACTCCGCGGCGTTCTCCACGAACACAGGCAGCTTGGACCTGCCCCGCATGTAGACCTCTACCTGCATGCTGGAGGCGTAGGTGCCGCCGATGCCGATGAAATAGATGCCGTCAAAGCCGTTGTCCCAGATCTGGTCGATAACCTTCTCAATCTGGGGACGCAGAGCCAGAGCGCCGTTGACGCTGTCAATAGCCTCTTTCTCGTTGAAGTCCTTCAGGAAGGGGCCCTCCGTTTCCTTCCACGCCTTTGCCTCAAAGCTCATAACAAAACACTCCTTTTTGCAAATTTTGGGAATGGTACGCTCTTTTATCAGTTTGAAAAAATTTCCCTGCTCTTGCAGGGGTACACGGTGCGCTCCTGCGGAAATCCTCCGCTCTGCTCAGTAAATGGGCGTTGTCGCCATGTCCAGACCGCAGAAGAACTGAAAGGCCAGCTGCACCGCCTTGTCCCAGTAGGGCCACTCGTGGTCGCCGGGGCCCTCGATGTAGGTGTGGCCGTAACCCGCCGCCTCCGCCGCCTGACGGAAGGTCTGGTTGGCCCCATAGAGGAAGTCCTCGGTGCCGCAGAGCTGGATCAGCCGGGGACGGTCCGGCTTCCCTGCCTGCCTCCGCACCAGCGCGATCACGTCGTCCTCCTCTCCGCAGACACCGCTGGGATGGAGGGCGCGAACCTCCTCCGGAAGGAAGTCCGGCCACTCCCCACGAAGGATCATCCGGAGAAATCCGGGGTAATCCAGTACACCGGAGAGAGCCGCCGCGCCGCCGAAGCGCTCCGGGCAGCGGAGAGCCGCCTTCACGGCTCCGTAGCCCCCCATGCTGTCCCCGGCAACAAAGGTGTTCTCCCGGCTCTGGTTCAGGCGGAACCAAGTGCCGCAGATGGCGGGCAGCTCCTCTGAGACATAGGTAAAGTATTTTGCCCCCTCGGGCTTGTCACAATAGAAGCTGCGCTGGACCTCGGGCATAATGATGATAAAGTTGTACTTCTTGGCGTAATACTCGATTTTGGAGAACCGCGTCCACTCCACACAGCTTCCGGAGAGGCCGTGGAGCAGATAGAGCACCCGCGGCGTGCCGGTGATCACCGGGGTCACGTCGTTGGAATTCTCGGGAAAGATCACTTGGACGCCGGTGGTCATCTTCAGACTGTCGGAGTAAAAATCGCCGCGAAACAGACCCATAAAAACCCTCCCTTTTTCCGCCGGACCGCTACTTCTTAAAGTGGACGCTGAAATTGCACTTGTCCCCCCGGGCATAGTTCCGGTTGAACTCCACCACACGGCCTTGGTCATCGTAGGTGGTGGCCTCAAAGAGCATCACCGGCGTCTCCGGCTCAATCTCCAGCATCCGCGCGTCACTGAGATCCAGCTGCACCAGATCCAGCGTCTGTCTGGCCCGCTCCAAGCAGATGTTGTAGAAGTCGTAGACCTCATACACGGAGAAGATGGACAGGTCAATTCCCTCGATCTTGGGCACCAAGTACCGGGGGATGTAGATCTCCTCCAAGGAGATGGGCTCGCTGTTGGCATAGCACAGGCGCTTGATGTAGTAGATGTCGTCCTCCGGCTGGATGCCGAACATCAGGCTGTAGTTCTCCCCCGCCGGACGCATGGCGCGGCTGACCACCTTGATGGATGGCTTGAGCCGCTTGTCCAGCATGGTCTGCGTAAATCCCTGAAGCTCGTCTAAGTCCCGCTCCATCTTCCGGCAGAGGACGTAGACCCCCTTCCCCGGCACCCGCCGGAGGAGGCCCTCCTGCACTAAGATATCAATGGCGTTGCGCACGGTCTGACGGGTGATGCCGTAGCTCTCCGCCAGCTCGCACTCCGAGGGGAGGGCCGTGAGAGGCGGGTATTCCCCCTCTTCGATCTTGCTGCGCACCAGCTCCCGCATCTGCAGGTACAGCGGCGCCTGATAGCTCATACCGGCCATGGCTTTCCCCCTTTTTTTGTGCAAATTAGGGATGAGGAATTTTTCCCCTTCTCAAGCTGTTGGGAATGGTGTGACAAACTGTCCGGGGAGCGGGGGCTTACCAAGCGCCGAAGTATTTCAGTGTCTCGGTGGCGTTGGCGGCGCCCTTCTCCATGGCTTGGTCAATGGTGAGGCCATCGGTGATGCCCAGCAGGAAGCCGGCGATGTAGCTGTCGCCGGCGCCCATGGTGTCCACTACCTTGTCGCAGGGGACAATGCCGAACTTGTGGAACTCCTTGCCGTCATAGCAGAGGCTGCCGTGCTCGCCCAACATGGCGATAACCAGCTTGGGACCGCGGCTGTGGTAGCCCCTCATCTGATCCCGCAGGGCCGCCGTGTCCCCCGCCTCACTGGAGAAGAACAGGTAGTCGCTGTGGGGCATGGCCACTTGGCTGGCCTCGTCCTCGGGACGGTCGGCGCAGTCGAAGGCGGTCTTGATCCCCCGCCGCTGGAGCTCGGGGAACTGGCCCTCCACCTTGCCCCACAGGTCGCAGACCACCACGTCGTGGGTGCAGATGAAGTCCATATCCGCCTCGGTGAGGCGGTAGTCCGCCAGTACGCCCTCATCATAGTCGCCAAAGACGCGCTCGCCGTCTAAGAGCTCCACTTGGGAGACGGCGGTCTTGCCGCTCTCGGTGTGGAGGTGGGAGATGTCCACGCCCTTGGCGGCGATGGCCTTGCGCATGATCGTGCCGAACTCGTCGTCGCCCACGGGGCCGGTATAGGAGGACTGGCCCCCCAGACGGACGGTGTAGACGGCCATGTTCACCGGTCCGCCGCCGGGGTAGGCCTTGCCGTCCTCTATGTTGCTGTAAAAGTCGATGCAGTTGCTGCCCACTGCTGCAAGTTTCATCGTGAATAGCTCCTTTCGCCGGGACGCGGTCCCCGCCGCCGCCCCGCTGTTTTGGCCGGTGCCGCTGCCGCGCAGTCCTATTGGCTGTACCGGCGCAGCACCGTGGAGAAGCGGACCTTGTCCGCCCGGACCACCGATTTGCAGTATTCCACCAAGCGGTCCTCTGCGTCCCGGGTGGTGCCGCTGAGATAGAAGAGGTAGTCCCCCTCCGCCACATCCAAATACTTGGCCTCGTCCTCGGTGGCGTAGGTGATGCCCACGGACTCCTGCCCGTGGTCGGGATAGACGCCGTAGTACCCCAGCACCCGATAGAGCGACTCATCGGTAAAGTCGTACTCCTCGATGCCGCGGCAGAATTCATAGTTGATGTAGCTGCACTCCACCATGTAGGGAGCCCCGTCCATAATCCGCAGCCGCCGGAGATAGAACACCTTGTGACCCAAGGGTATCTCCATCTTCTTGGAGAGGTATTTGTTGCACTCGATCACCTGCACATCCAGCACCACATTTCTGAGCAGATGCCCCGCCCCCCGCACCGACTCGGTGGTGGACTTGGCGTCTTGGAGGTGCCGCTCCAGCCTCGGCGGGGCTACATAGGTCCCAGAGCCCTTCAGGCTGTAGAGCTTTCCCTCGGCGGTAAGGCGCTTGATGGCGCTGCGCAGCGTGGTCCGGTTCAGGTTCCACATCTCGCACATCTCCCGCTCCGCGGGCAGTTTATCCTGCGGCGACAGCTTATGCCGCCGGATATAGCACTCAATCTTTTCCACCGCCTCATCCCGCGGCCGAATCTGCTTCTGCTGCTCCATACGCCTCACCTCCTTGGTGGAATTAGGGATTGTGGTGCCGCCTCTGGCGGCGGATTTGAACTTTTGGAATGGGAAGTGTAGGAAGGGACGGGGTGCCTATGTTTCAGGGGAGAAAGCGGGCTCCTCCTTCTGCCGGCACGATCCAAATCATCCGGCTTTGCTGGATACATCCACTCCATCCCCTATTCTAACGCGGTAAAAAAGTGGGCGGGGCCGCTGGCTGCGTTGGCGCGGCCAGCAGCCCCGGTTGGTTTAGCTATCCTGCTTGTATGGGAGGGAATCAGCCGTTGGCCTGCTTGTTCTTCCGATCCCAGAAGTAGAAGGCGGGCAGGCCGGTGCCTAAGGCCAGCAGGGCGCAGACAAGGCCGGCGATGGGGGCGTAGATGAACTGCCCCCAGATCAGGGTGGCCGTCATGAACATGGCGATGCAGGGCATGATCAGGCCGCCGGGAATGCGGTAGGTGGGCTTATAGTGGGCCTTCTTGCGCAGAACGAAGATGGTGCCGAAGGTGAGGAAGTTCTTCACCAGAGCCACCAAGGTGAAGTAGCCCAGCAGATCCGCCAGACTGGTGGCGAAGATCAGCACGATGGCCACGGCGCACTGCACCACGATGGAGAACGCCGGGGTCTGGTACTTGGGATGGACCTGACCGAAGGCCTTGAAGAACAGATTGTCCTTGGCCATGGCGTACTCGATACGGGGCTGGTACATAATGCAGCTGGAGAGGGAGCCGATAACCACGATGATGGCCATGATAGCCACCACGGTCTGGGCGGCGCCGCCGATGACGGGGATCTTGGAGGCCATCAGGGCGATGGGCGCGTCGGAGGCGGCCAGCTCGTCGATGGTCAGAAGGCCGGAGGCCACGATGGTCAGACCTGCGTAGAGAGCCAGCACCACAACAGCGGTGAGGACCAGGCCGCGGGGCATGTTCTTCTCGGGCTCCTTGATCTCGCCGGACATGTAGCAGGCGGCGGCCATGCCGTCATAGGACCAGGTGGTGGCGGAGACGCCGGCCACCAGAGCCGCGAAGCCGCCCACGCTGGCGCCGGCCAGAGGCGTGGAGGACATAAAGATCTCACCGTTGATGAAGAACAGACCCACACCGATGATCAGCACGAAGGGCAGGATCTTAAAGGCGGTGATGATGGTCTGGAAGGCGCCGCCGCCCTCCACGGAGCGCAGGTGCACAAACATGAAAAAGATGACAGCCGCCACGGCGATGCACCGAAGCACGAAGGGGCTGGCGTGCAGGAAGACGCCTAAGTAGTTGGCCACGGCCAGCGCCATGATGGAGATGGACGGAGGGTCAGTGGCCCAGAAGCTGATCCAGCCGCAGAGGAAGGCCAGGGGGCGGGAACCGGCTTCACGGAAATAGACGTACTGTCCGCCGTCCTCGGGGAAAGCGGAGGCCAGCTCTGCATAGCAGAAGTTGGCGGGGATCTGAAGCAGACCGCCGATGACGAAGGCCAGCACCAGAAACAGGCAGCTGCCGGCGGCATTGGCCACCTCGGACAGCGAGGAGAAGATACCGGAACCCACGGTGGTGCCCACGCCCAAGGCGATGACCGCGCCGAGTCCCAGTTTGCGCCCTAACTCTTGGTTGGTCGCAGGGGTTTTCTCGTTAGACATAGCTTTGCTCCTTTCACATTTGCGGCAGACCGGCTGTGCAGGCCGTTCCGCCCTCTCTCTTTGACACACACAGTGCCGCTTTGCTGGGAAATACCTCTGTGCTTCCCCTGCCGTTACCGACAGGACTATTATCCCGGCGAAAGGCCGCCGTTATAATACTGCTTTGAGTGAGGAGTGAGGAGTTTCGGCGCCGCCTGGGGGCGGCGGGTTAAAATTTTAGGAGTGGAGATACGGGGAGGCCGGTCCGGGGAGATAGCAGAGGCGCCCTCTCTGGCGGCACAATTCCAATCGTCCGGCGCAAGCTGGACGCATTCACTCCCAACTTCTGACTCCTGCCTGTGCAAGCTTACTCTCCCTCCACAATTACCAGTATATTTCGGGAGGCGGGGCCGTCATATTCGCAGAAGTATACGTCCTGCGCGCCGCCCCGGTTGATTTTGCCGTCCTGGATCAAAAAGTGGCAGTGGCTGCCGGTCACCAGAGCCTTCAGATGCCCGGTGGGATTGCCGGCGGTGGAGCCGTAGTCCCGGAGCATCCGGGCGTGGCTGTAGGGCCGGTCCTCCGGGGCGAAGAGACTCAGGGCCACGGCAATGTCGCTCTCCAGACACTCCAGTGCCTCATTCACCGTGACGCCGGTGGTGGTGTGCTTGGTCAGCACCGTCACCATGCCGTTTTTCACGCCGCTCTCCGCCACGATGGCCTCCACCTGCGGTGTGATCACATCAAACTCGTTATAGACCTTAGTCAGAATGTGGATGGTCTTGACATACTGCATCTTGTTCGCCCTCCCCTCAGTCCAGCCCGCCGAGGAACTCCACGGCGTTAAGCCCCTTTACCAGCTCCAGCGTGCTGTCCCGGAGGCCGATTTTTGTGATGGCATCAGCCATGCGGATCTGCTCGAACCGGGGGTTGTTGGACCCGAACATCACTTGGTGCCGGAGGCTCCGGTCGATCCAAGTCACGGGGATGTCCTTGGTAAAGGTCTGGGTGTAGAACTCATAGGCGTTGTCGAAGTACAGCGCGCCGGTGTCGGCGTAGACATTGGGATACTTCACCATCAGCATAGCCGTTTCCCGCACCCAAGGCCAAGCAAAGTGGCCCAAACAGATACGGAGCTTGGGATGCTTTTCGGCCACCTCCTCAAAGGCGGTGGGCTGACAGTATCGGGTAAAGGTATCCGGCTCCCAAGAGAGGCCGGCGTGGAACAGGATGGGCTTGTCATACCGCTCGCAGACCTGATAGATGGCCTCCAGCCGCTCCTCGCCGGGCATAAAGTGCTGCCGCCCGGGATGGAGCTTCAGGCCCTTCAGCTTCAGCCGCGTAAAGGCCTCCTCCAGCCGATCCGGCGCCTCCGGATCAGAGGGGTCCACACTGGCAAAGCCAATAAACCGATCCGGCGCCAGATCCACCAGCGTGCGGATCTCCTCGTTGCTCACCAGCGCGCAGCCCACGGTGGAGGTGTAGTCCTCCGGCAGCAAACACAGCTTGTCAAGACCGGCGCAGCGCATCTGATTAAAGATGTGCTCCAGCGGCGCGGTCCCATTCTTATGAATGTCCAGCTCCTGATGCCGCAGCTCCTCCCGGTTCTCGTCGGCATTGATGGGCTCGTAGAAGGCGGGATGAACATGAATGTCGATGAACATAGCTCCCCTCACTTTTTCAAACTTAGGAATTAGGAGGTAGGAATTAGGAATGGAGGTGCCCGCCTGCGGCGGCAGATTTGGAATTGAGCCGCTGCACAGTCTCCAGCCTCTCCGCTATCCAAAATTCCTAATTCTCATTACTGAAAGTCTGCCGCCGCCATCATCGCGCGGGTGTTGTCGATGGCGCGCTTGGCGTAAAACCGGGGCTCATTGATGTAGCCGGTGACCAGCTCCAAGGTGGCGGTGCGGCTGTAGCCGATGCGCTTGAGCTCGTACATCATCTCTTGGAGGGGCATGGCGCCCTCGCCGGGGATGATGTGGCTGTCGGTGCCCTGCTCGCCGTCGATGATGTGCATATGGTCCATCTTGTCGCCCATCTTGTCGAAGTAGGCCATGATGCTCTCGTGCTGGACGAAGGGGGGCACCACGTCGCACATGCCCACCACGTAGGGGTTGTCAACCCGGCGGAACAGCTCCACCAAGTCGTTGGCCCTGGTGAAGAAGTTGGACTCGTAGGGGGTCAGCGCCTCCACCGTCAGCTTCACGCCCACCTTGGCCGCGTGGTCGCCCAGCTCCCGGATGGTCTTTTCAAGCCGGGTCCACAGCTCCTCATAGGTGGCTAAATATCCGCCGTTGGCGGGGCTGGTGAGGACGAACTCCGCCCCCATCTCCTTGGCCATGTCCAGCGACAGCTTTAAGTAGTTCACCGCGTCCTCTCTCTGGGACTCGGAACCGATCATGTAGTTGTAGGGATAGCCGTTGTGCTCCGGGGTGTAGCCGATGACGGGCATCTCATACTTGTCGATGAGGCGCTTGACCTCGTTGATATCCCCGGCCTTCAGATCCGGGGCGTAGGCGTGGGGACGTCCCCCCCACAGCTCGATGTAGTCATAGCCGTACTCCTTGGCGTCAGCGAAGCAGTGCTCCAAGGGGTTGCGCTGATAGCCGGAGGTAAACATACCAAGTTTCATGGATCATCTCTCCTTTTCAAAAATTCTCCTTCAAAAACCGGTCCCAAGGACCAGCCATTACCTCTCCTCGATCACCCAAGGCTCAAAGACCTGTACCACCTGCGCGGCTACCTCGGCGCCCTTCTCCATGGAGGCCTTGACGCTAAGCCCGTTCAGCACGCCGTAGAGGAAGCCGGAGATAAAGCTGTCGCCGGCGCCCACGGTGTTGACCACGCGTCCCGCCGGACAGATGCCGCAGGTGATGAACTCCTTCCCGTCGTAGGCGAGGCTCCCTTTGTCGCCGAAGGTAGCCACGGCCACCTTCATCCCCCGGTCCACCTTGTCCTTGAGGAAGCCCTCAATAAAGGCGTCCCGCTCCTTGTGGTAGGAGTAGAAGCCGTAGTCCACAAAGGGCAGGGTGCTCTCCACCAAGGGGTGGTCCAGACGGTCGGCGTAGTCGAAGCTCACCAGCACGCCGGGGTTTTTCTCCTTGATCTTGGGCAGCGTGTTCTCCGCCATGCCCCAGAGGGCGGTGTGAACCAGCGCATGGCCGGCGGCGAAGGCGATGTCCTCCTCGTCAAAGACAATGTGCTCCATGACGCCCTCGATGTAGTCCCCGTGGACCCGGTCGTTGCCGTTCATGGACATATAGGTGATGGCCGTGGGGCCGTCGCCCACCTTCAGATGGCTGATGTCCAAGCCTTCGTCCTTCAGACTGCGGACCATCCACTCCCCGGCCTCGTCGCTGCCGGTGGTGCTGATGATGGCCGTGGGGACGCCCAACTTCTGGAGGTTCACCCCGGTGTCCACACAGTTCCCTGTGGGATAGCGCCGGTTGACCTCCTGTCCGTCAATGGTGACATAGAAGTCAATGCAGTTGTCGCCGATCATTGCCGCTCTCATATCGCTTTACACTCCTTCGTCTGTTATAGACAAGTGGCGAGACTTTTCAGACCACATTTTGAAGTATACGGAATTTAGTGACCTTCCGTCAAGCTGAAAATCAGACGAAAAACCGGGGACTCTTTTAGCGAATTTCCCTCCATTGGTACAGCTAAATAAACGGTTGACATACCAATTTAAGGGCTGTTCTTTGTACTCTCTGCCGAATAAATCGCCGAAAGCCCTGCAAACAGTGTGATCCTTCCACAAACATCTGATTTAATTTGTATGTTAGTTGATTAACAGCCAGACCAATTTCTGTCCGCCTCCGCAAAAGAAAAATGGAGTTCTTTGGTATAGGGGGCAGGCAAAAACCAGACCTGTTTCAACAGTTTAGATAAAAAAGCAGACCAAAACTTAGCCGTTCAGCTGAAAAGCCCCTGTGACCCTTGCGGGAAAAAAGGGGGCGTGCTATAGTTGTAGCAATAGATTTCCGGCTCTGATGTGCAGCAGGACCGGTGGTCTGCCTCTGTGGTTCTCCTTCCCCGGAAATTTTCAGAAGCTGTCTACACAGCTTCCGCGGGGGCACTTGCCCCCCATCAGCGCGGCGCCGTCACGGCTCCGCCGGATAAGGAGTGTAACATACCTATGTCAACTATTGCAGAGCTTGTACTGCAGTCCAACTGCATCTTTACAGCCGCTGGGGAGGCCCCCTTTGCCGGCTACGTGGCCATTGCGGGGGGCAAAATCACCGCCGTAGGCAAGGGAGAGTGCCCCGCCGAGTACAAGGGTGACGCCACCAAGGTCTACGACTTGGGGGACCGCACCGTGTCCCCGGGCTTCTCCGATGTCCATTGCTTCTTCACCGGTTACTCCGTGGGCTTCGTGGGGGCGGACCTTGCCGCCGCCAAGAGCTGTACGGATCTGGTGGCCTTGGCCAAGGAGCAGGAGAAGCGGACCCGTGCCGGCCACCCTGTTCTGGGCCACGGCTGGAATGCGGAGGCCATCCACCCCGAGGGCACCGCCCTCTTGGACGAGGCTTTCGGCGATCGTCCGGTGGTTCTCTTTGCCGAGGGGCGGGAGACCTGCTGGATGAACCAAGCGGCCCAAAAGGCATACCAATTCACCCCGGAGACCTGCTGGCCGGAGAGCTACGTCCGCCTGCTGCCGGAGATCATCGGCGACCGCTCCTTCAGCGAGCCGGAGTTCCGCAAGTACATGCAGATGATGAACAGCCGCGGCGTCACCTCCGTCAAGGAGATGGGCTTTGACACCTTCTGCGGCTTTACCGATGTTTTAGCCGACTTGGAGAAGGCCGGCGAGCTGAGCCTCCGGGTCCACTTCATGAGCCAGCCTGTGGGCGAGCCTATGAATCTCGGCTACGGCAAGGCCATGCGTGAGAAGTTTAAGGGCGAGTTCGTCCGCTTCTCCGGCTACAACCAGATGACCGACGGCTCCATCAGCCAGCTCTGCGGCGACTTAAAGAAGCCCTACCTCTGCGCGGACACCACCTGTGCCCAGGACATCAACTGGCAGCTTTTGGGGGACGATGCCCGCGCCGCCGACGCCGAGGGCTTCCGCTTCTCCCTCCATGCCCAGGGCGACGCCGCCATCGGCAGGGTCCTTGACATCTATGAGACCTGTAAGCGGGACGAAAACGGCCGCATGGTAAACCGCCACAGCATCACGGACTTGGAGTTCAGCGACCCCGCCGACTTGGAGCGGATGGGCCGGATGGGCGTCATCGCCGAGGTGTACCCCCAGATCCAGTCCATCGCCGACCGGGCCGGCAAGCTCAGCATGATCGAGGAGAAGATCGGCATGGACCGGGGCCGGTACTACTGGAACCGCCGGAAGATGGCGGACAGCGGCGTAACCCTCTCCTGCGGCACGGACCTGCCCATGCTGATTGACGACATCCCCGAGTCCGTCTACTGCGCGGTAGGCGGCTACTTCCCCGAGGGCGGCGAGCCCTTCAACCCCCAGAACATGCTCACCGTGGAGGAGCTTCTCACCGCTTGGACCCGCGGCGGCGCCTATAACTTGGGCTGTGAGGCGGACCTTGGCACCTTAGAGCCTGGCAAGAAGGCGGACATCGCGGTCCTCTCCGGCAATCTCTTCACCGTCCCCGTCCAGGACGCCCGCGCTTTGAAGGTAGACCTGACCCTCTTAGGGGGGAAGGAAGTTTACAGCGCACTCTGACCGCCCGCTAAACAGGCCGGGCCCGGAGGGAGAGTATGTCCATCAGGGCCCGGCTTTTTAGTTGGGGATAAGGAGTGAGGAGCGGCGGCGGATTTAGCGGATTTATATGTTTCATAGACGCAGAGCGTTTGAGCGCCATCCATAGCGATCAAGTTTTAATCGTCCGGCGCAGGCCGGACACCTTCACTCCGAACTCATCCCAAACAGCCTCCCGGCTTGGCTTTTCCGCCAAGCCATGCAAGAAAGGAGAACCCGCCATGTCCAACCTCACCATGCAGGATATTGCCGTTATGAGCGTGTCCTTTGTACAGCATACCTTTCCCTTCTACCTGAACTCCATGGCCAAGTGCGGCCTGAAGAATATCGACATGTGGGGCGGCGCGCCCCACTACTGCCGTCTGGATTACGCCACCTCCGGCGCCGCGGCGGCTAAAATTCGGGAACTCCGCTCCTATATAGCTGATCAGGGGATGCGGGTGGTGATCTATACCCCTGAGACCTTGGGCTATCCGATGAGCTACTCCGCCCCCGATCCCGCCCTTCGGGACCGGACGGTGGACTATATGAAGTACGCCATGGAGGACGCCTTGGCCTTTGGGACCAATCGGGTGTTCCTCAACACCGGCTGCCATCCCCGGGATCTCCCCCGGGAGGAGGGCTGGAAGCGCACCGCCGACAGTTACCGCCGCCTCTGTGATGTGGCGGAGAAGTGGGGAATTCAGCTGGTTTTGGAGCAGCTTCAGCCCTATGAGAGCAATCTGGTGCTGAATTTGGCGGATATCAAGCGGATGCTCCGTGAGGTGGACTCCCCCGCCCTCTGCTGCTGTGTGGACCTGGTGGCCATGGAGGTGGCCGGGGACACGCTGGAGGACTTCTGTAAGGACTTGGGTGACAAGCTCCAGTGGGTCCACTACTCCGACAGCCACCACTTGATCTTAGGGGACGGGGACTATGGCCGGGAGAAGCTGGAGGGCTGGGTCCGCACCTTGGAGAAGTACCACTATCAGAATTGTATTGATTTGGAGATTAACGACTCCATCTATTGGGAGGACCCCCATACCTCTGTCCAGCGGTCGGCGGAATATTTAAGGGAATTTTTGCCGGAGCGGTAAGGGCGCGTCTCCCGTGGAGGCACTGCGGCGGGAAAAGGCGGCTGATGCGGCTCGGCACGGATTGAAGAAGCCTTTGCGCCCTCGGCCGCGGGGCGGCACTTTGCGTGGAAAAAGCGGCGTATCCGCACCCTTCCCATATCATGAATTTACCCCCGGAGGGCCCTATGACAAACACCAGCAGGAAAAAACCTACCATCTTGCAGAGCCTCAGGGACAGGGAGCTGATGACCACCATCTTCACCTTGGCTTGGCCCACTGTGACGGAGCAGGCCCTCCAGACCATCGTGCAGTATGCTGACACCGCCCAAGTGGGGCGGATCGGCTACAGCGCCTCGGCGGCGGTGGGCCTCAGCGCCACCACCCTTTGGCTGGTGCGCTCGCCTCTGTGGGCCTTGGCCATGGGGGTGCTGGCCTGCGTGTCCCAGGCCTTGGGGGCCAAGGACACCGGGCGGGTGAAGCGGGTGGCCAGTCAGTCGGTGCTGCTGACCTTGATCTCCGGGACGCTTTTGACGGTGCTGACCTTGGCGGTGGCCCCCTTCCTCCCCGGCTGGCTGGGGGCGGAGGAGGCCATCCGCCCCGCCGCGGGGACCTATTTCGCCATCGTCTGCGCCCCTACGCTCTTTGTGGCCTCCAGCATCATCTTTGCGGCGGTGCTCCGGGCCACCGGGGACAGCAAGACCCCTATGCGGATCAATATTTTGATGAATGTGATCAACATCCTCCTGAACTTCCTCCTCATCAACCGGCCTTGGACGCTGCGGATAGGGTCCTTGGCCATCCCCGTCTGGGGGGCGGGCTGGGGAGTCACCGGCGCGGCCATCGCCACCGCCGCCGCCTATGTGGTGGGCGGTACGCTGATGTTTCTGGCGGCTCTGCAAAGCCCGGAGCTGGGGCTCCGGGGGACAAAGCTCCAGGTGGACCCGCCGATTATGCGCCGTTGCCTCGCCATCAGCGGGCCGATTACGGCACAGCGGGTGTTCAATGAGCTGGGTCATGTGGTGTTTACCGGCCTTATTACGCACAATCTCTCCACTTTGGCCATTGCGACCCATACCATTGCTATGACGGCGGAGCAGGCGTTTTATGTGCCGGGGTTTGGGATGCAGGCGGCGGCGGCTACTCTGGCCGGTTACTCCATCGGCGCCAAGGATGAGGAGAAGCTGGGCCAGTACTCCGAGGCCATTATGGCCATCGCGGTGTTCCTGATGGGCACGATGAGCGTGTTCCTCTTCCTGTTCCCCCGGATGTTTATGGGGCTCTTTACCCCGGATCAGGAGGTGATCCTCCTCGGGGCGGATGTGCTGCGGATTGTAGCCGTTTCTGAGCCGTTTTTTGCCGTTTTGATCATTTTGGAGGGGGTTTTTAACGGCGTGGGGGACACCAAGGCGCCCTTCGTGATCAATATGTGCACCATGTGGGGCGTGCGGATCGTGTTTACCTACCTGTGTGTGGTGGTGCTCCAGCTGGGCCTTACGGCGGTTTGGTGGTGCATGGTGGCGGACAATATGGGCCGTTTTTTGGCCATGCTGATCCGCTATCGGGGCAGGAGCTGGAAGCGGGAGCTGTATATGGACCAAGAGCTGATTGGATAACTTTTAGGGGCCGCTGGAGACAAAATCGGGGGAAATGCGGAAAAAATAACGTGAAAATTTCAATGAAAAGGCGGTTTTTCGAAAGAAAAACCGCCTTTTTGTACCCTTGAATTGCATCGGTTTGTGCAACACCCCGCCCCCCATAGGCCTCCGCAGGGGTCCAAAACAGGCGCCTCCCTTGGCGGACGGCCCTCTCAGGAGAATGGAAGTATTTAGAATTTACACGGCTGGGCTTGGTATGTGCATCTGCGTCGTGACGCAGGTATAAGAAATGGAAAATTATGGGTATCCCTGTTTGGTTGTGCGGAGGGGAAAAGGGGGCGCATGGTTTATATTGATCACAATCAATTTGTTTCCTCTTGCGGAGGGGGCGCGGGGGCTGGGGTCAATGGCGCCGGCGGCGGTCGTAGAGGCGGGCCAGGCCGCCCTCGCTGGTCTCCCGGAAGCGGCGGCTGAGGCTGAGGCCGGTCTCCTTCATGGCCTTACAGACCATATCGTAGCTGATGTTCCGGGAGCCGGTGAGAAAATAGCTGAGGTTGCAGGCGTTCATGGCCCGCATGGCCGCCACGGCGTTGCGCTCGATGCAGGGGATCTGCACCAGACCGCAGACCGGGTCGCAGGTGAGGCCCAGGTGGTGTTCCATGGCCACCTCTGCCGCGTACTCCACTTGGTCTAAATTCTGGCCGTAGAGCTCTGCCAAGGCGGCGGCGGCCATGGAGCAGGCGGTGCCGATCTCCGCCTGACAGCCGCACTCCGCCCCGGAGATGGAGGCGTTGGTCTTGGTGAGGTTCCCGATGATCCCGGCGGCGGCAAGGCCCCGGCAGATCTGCTGGTCGGTGAAATCCCGTGTCACCTGCGCGTAGCGCAGCACCGCGGGGACCACGCCGCAGGCCCCGCAGGTGGGGGCGGTGACGATGGTGCCGTGGCCCGCGTTCTGCTCCGCCACCGCGTAGGCGAAGGCGGCGATCTGCTGGAACTCCCGCAGGGCGGGGATGTCCTCCTCCGGGGTCTGCTCGTAGAGGTACTTGGCCTTCCGCTGGACGTTGAGCCCGCCGGGGAGGGGGCCGGAGGCGGCGAGGCCCTCCTCGATGCTCCGCTTCATGGCCTGCCAGATCTCGAGGAGGAAGTCCCAGATCTCCGGACCCTCGCTGAGTTCCACATAGTCGCTGAGGGACTGGATATAGCGCCACTTGCAGAAGTCGGCGATTTCGGCGAAGGAGTGCTCAATATAGACATCCTCCTCCTCCGCCGGGGGCTGGCCGGGGAGCCGGATGTCCCCGCCGCCTACGGACTCCACCCGCTGCCGGCCGGTCTCCTCCCCCTCCCGGAGGGCGATGAGGTCCAAGGTGTTGGGGTGGGCGGAGGCGGGGAGAGGTTCGTCGGAGAACTGGATGTCGGCGGGGCGGGGGGCGAAGGTCTCCCGCAGGACCTGGTCGGTGCCGTGGCCCACGCCGGTTTTGCTCAAAGAGCCGTAGAGGATGACGCGGAAGGCGTCGGCCTCCGGGTGGGCGGCGAGGAAGGCGCGGGCGGCCCGCTCCGGGCCCATGGTGTGGGAGGAGGAGGGGCCTTTGCCCTTCTTGTAGATTTTTTTGATGGAGTGCATGGAGGGCCTCCTGTTGGTGTTCTGTGTGGGGGGGGTGTGCCGCCGCGGTCCCCGCGGCGGGGGAGTACTGCGGGCGCAGTATGGGGCCTTATTTCCCGCCGCGGCGCGGCGGGGACGAGGGGACGGGGGTCTCGCCCCCGGGCGACCTACATTTCTCGCGCGAGAAAATTATGCAAAAGCGCCCTTAGGGGGGCGGGCCGGCGGACTTTTGCCCCGCCGCAGGCGGGGCACAGTCCTTACGCCCGCCCCCCTAAGAACCCCAAGGACGCGGCTTCCTTGCTGGTCTGGCGGGTTTGGTGGGACTGGTGCTTTGGACGCGGCGGCGGTGGCTCTCGCTTAGCAGAAGATATCTTGAAAGCGTGCCCCCGTCTTTGGATTTGCTGTGGGCGGCCGCTGCCGCTCTGCCTGCCTCGCTTCGACTTGCCTCCGGGACTTGTGGGGTGTTGCGTTGGTCGGTGTGCGGTAAAGGCCGCCGGGGTTGGTGGTGGTATCGGTAAACCGGTTGTAGGGGCGGCCTGTGGCCGCCCGTTCTATCGGCGTTCACCGCACCGGGGGAGGCGGGCCGATGGGGACATTGGCTCCTACGGGCGGGGCATTCCGGTGGACGGGGGACGGCGCGCCGAGTTGCCGCACCCTACGGGCGGGCTTGACGGGCCGTGCGGTGTCGATAGGGCGGGCGCACAATAACCGCAAGGGGTACGCCGCATCCGTAAGAAGGCAAAGCCGCCAACGGCTGCGCTGTGTGCGCCCCTACATGTGTTTGGCTATGGCGTTCGTGGGGGCGGGGTTTCGGCTGGCCGTTTTGGTATGTTTCCTCCTGCGGCGGGGG
>CANPBB010000024.1 GCA_947572235.1 uncultured Clostridia bacterium | reverse complement strand
ACACTCCACCGCGCTATGACAGCCTCCGTAGGGGAAGGGGGGCGCACTGTGCGCCCTTCCACCGATATTCGCCGTCTTATGGAAAGGCACTTGCGGCGCTTTGCGCCCTGCTTCCCTTGCTGAAGGCGGCGCCCGCCGGCGCGTTTCGGGGCCAGCCGGCCTACGGGCGGCTCTTAGGCCGAGATGTGGTGTGGGGAACTGCCGGAGGGCGGTGGAGGGATTCCCCGCAGGCACCCCCGTCGAACCCCTCCGTCGGCCGCGATGGCCCCGGCGCACCGTTCCCCGTCACCCCTCCAATAGAATTATACCTTCTCTCCTCCCCCAAGCACAAAAACAGGGGTGCGGCTTTTTGCCGCACCCCTGTCTTTGCGCCTTTTACATCAGCGGATTCATAGTCAATGCCGGGTGGCCCTTTTCGGTGAGGAAGGTCAGCAGGGTCTCTGCGTCCTCGGCGATGGTCTCGTCGCCGATCATGTCGACAAAGTTGTCGATACCTAACATCTCCTTTGCCGTCTTGTTCAGACGCACCGCCACGTCGTCCTTCAGCTCCTTGGGCATCCAGACGATCCGGCCCACGCCGCCCTCGGCGGCGGCGAACTTGTGGCTGGCAATGAAGTGGCGGCCGTGGCCCATGAAGCCCGGGGTCTGGACGCCGCCGCCGGTCATGCTGGCCAGCTCGCCGAAGGTCATGCCTGTGGGGGTCATGCCCTTGAACTCACGGTTCACAATCACCACGCCGTTGGACAGCGGCTCAATGCCGCAGATGCACTCGAAGCAGCCGCAGGAGGTCATGGGGTCCTCCATGATGGAGTACAGGGTGACGCTCTCCAGAGCGCCCTGGCTGTACTTCTTCACAGCGTCGTTGACCTCCTCCCAGCGGCCGATGTTCTCGTCGATGATGTGGTCCTTGGGGACGATCTGGCAGGGGCCGGAGGGGTCCAGCTCGTTGGTGGCCTTGGCGTCCAGCCAGCTCACCGCGCCGCACAGGCCCAGACGCTCCGGCGTGACCACGCAGCAGTGGCTGGGGGCGAAGCTCTGGCAGAGGATGCAGGTGTAGAACTGGTCCACGCTCTCGTCGGTCATGGAGCTGAGGCGGTCGTCCCTGGCGTTGTAGGCGGGCATGGCCTCCTCCTTCAAAATCTTCGTGGCCTTCTCCGGGTCCGTGACCAGCGTGACCTGGCACTTGTCGACAACAGCGTCGAACTCGTCCATAATCATGTTGTACAGCACCTCGCCGAAGTGCTTCATCCGCAGGCCCTTGTCATAGGCGTCGTTGGAAATACGGATCCGGAACTGGTTGCGCTGTCCGGTGTGCATGACGCCCTCCATATAGTTGAACCAGGCGTGGATTTTCCGCTCGATGACGGACTCAAAGTCCTTCTGCATCTTCGCGCCGGCCACCTCGATATAGGTCGCCAGGGCGTACTCCACGTCGCCGCTGTCGATGTCCGGGCCGTCGACGGTGATTTTGTGGTCCTCGATCTCGTCCATGGACCGGGTGGTCACCAGCTCGCAGGTGGTGTTCTTGCTGGACCAGAACTCCACCTTCATGTCCGCCTTGCGGATGATCTCCCCCTCGAAGGCGGCGGCAAAGGCTACGGGGATGGGCAGCTCCTTCACCTTGATGTGGATGTTCCGCAGGGACAAAGACCGCTTGGCGGTCTCCTCGTGGTTCCCCTCATACTCCAGCGCGCCGGGGACCTGCAGCTCTCCGATATCCTGATCCACCACCACGGGGAAGCCAAGGGCGATGGCGCCGGCGCCGGCGGAGACCACCACCTCGTTCAAAGCGCCAAAGGTGTTGACAAAGGCGGGGACCCTGTCCTTGGTGTATTTGAGCAGAGCGTTTAAGTCGCCGGGCTGGACATTGCCGAAGATCAGCGCGGCGCGGATGGCCACCGTGACCACATGGATCACGCTGGTGACGTCGTGGCCCAGGGGCACCACACGGAGCTCCAGACCCATCTTCACGCCGGCCTCCAGCGCCTGCTCGATACAGTCGCCGATCATGAAGGTGAGGATGCCCTTGGACTGATAGTCCTTCACCACCTTGGCCACAGCCTCGGCGCTGTCGGCCTTGCCCAAGACCACGGCCACGCCGGGGATGTCCCCTGTGACCAGAGGCACACCCAAGGAGCGGATGATGGGATCGGGGACAAAGCCGATGCCGCTCTCCTCCGCGTAGGGCTGGGCGCCGTCCGCGTATTTGAGCCCCTCGATGATCTCCGCGCCCACGGCGGTGGCAAGGCCCGCATTCAGCGCCGCGCCGATGTCGTCTTTGTTGGTAATCAAGCTCTTGAGCACGTCCACGCAGGCGGGCAGATCACCCAGCGCCTTCACCTTCACACCGGTGGCGGCGTAGATAGTGGGGAAGTAGTAGGCCGTGTCGGGGAAAGAAATGGGGGTGTCGGCGCCGTACTTGGCAATAGCGTCGTTCACCGCCCCCGCAGTCAGTCCGGCTACAGCGTTGGAACCGGCATAGATCAGATCAGTCAATGCGCTCATAGGGTTACAACCTCCTTATTTTTTGCGTCCTGCATGGCGGGCGCGCTCCAATGGTTTTAATATACCAAAAATACCGGCGGTTGTATAGCACTTTTTTGGAAAAGAGCGAAAAAACTCCCATCCCCCAGAGGGGGATGGGAGCGAGGCGCGGCGGATTTTGGCGGCTTACAGGTAGGGGTGCGTATAGGGCGCGGGCTCGGGGCCGCAGTAGAGGCCGTAGGCGTCGCAGATCCAGTAGACGCCGCCGAGGTTCACCCGGCACCACTGGTGGCTGTACTGGTTCTCGTTGACGTGCTCATAGGGGATACCTAAGATGTTCAGGCACAGCCCCGTGGCCCGGGTGCAGCCGGCACAGGAGGCGGAGCCGAGAATCAGGTAGCCGTAGGGATCGTTGTAGTGGGGGGTCTCCATGGAGTAGCTCATGTTGCTCTCAAACCGCTGCCGCAGGGCCACGGCGATGCCGTAGAGCTGTTCCTCCCGGGGCAGGTCCGCCAAGGGGGCGACGATTTTCAGCGCCTCGGCGTAGGCCTGCGCCAGCTCCTCATCGTTGGCGCTCTTGCGCAGGCTCTTCAAATTTGCCAGCTCCGCCATCGGCACCGGACGGAAGGGCTGCTTCTCCAAGGTGAGAGAGCGTCGGAGGGCGGGGGCGGCGATGCGGCTGACAATAGCCGCCGCCGCGCCGCGGCTGATGGTGCTGTCCGGGGTGTAGGTGCCGTAGGCGTCGTTGCCGGTGAGGATGCCGGCCCGGTAGAGGGTGTACACCGGCTCGGCGTAGTAGTCGCCCATGGGCACGTCGGGGATGGCCCCGTCCTCCACGCTGTTGATGGCGGGCAGGACCTCTTGGGGCGTGGCCGCCCACATGAGGCCGGCGAAGTCCCCCCGGGTGATGGGGGCGTTGAAGTTGCCCACGCTGTCGAAGGAGGCGAACTCGTGTGCTGTGGCGTAGTCCAGATAGGGCTTGTACCAAGGGGAGCCGCCGGCGGAGACCATCTCGGCAAGATCCGGCTCCGCGGAACAGTAGGCGCTGTGAAGGCGGCAGGCCATAGCCGCGGTCTGGGCAATGGTGAGGCTGCCCTCCGTGTCAAAGATGTCGGCGGTGAGGCCGCCCATGAGGCCGAACTCGCAGACAGCCTGCACATTGTCCGCCCAGCGGCTCCCGGCAGGCACGTCGGTAAACTGGCCGGGGGTGTAGACATTCACTTTTTCAAAGGTGGGCGCCTCAACGGCCAAGGCTGGCGCCGTCATGGTCAAAAGCAGTGTCAAAGATAGAAGCAGTGCGGTAAGCGTTCGTTTCATATGCGATTTTCCTCCTTTATTCCGTCCCCGGAGGAATCAGGCCGAATCCCTCCGGGAAGCTGCGGGCGTATCGCACCCCGCTTTCAAACATGGCCATCGCCATCTGCGTGGCAACAAACATTAAGTTGTCATGGAGGCTGTTTACGTCAAGGTCCTCCTCCACATGCAGGCGCTGGAACAGCCGGCTTTTGGCGCGGTACGCCTGCTCATAGAACTGATCGCAGCGCTGCTCCGTCTGTATGAGCATGTCTGCATAGTCCTTTTGGTCTATAGGTCCCCCTTCAAGCTGCTTCAGTTCTATCGCGCCATTGAGAAATGCGAAAACAGAGCTCCTGTAGTTCTCTTCATTGATAGTCATACCATTTTTCCTTTTACTAAGTATAGTTCTTATAAGCACTCTATGAATATAAGGATTATACCGCAATAATAGGAGAGACGCAATAGCTATCAGTGAAAGGCGGAGCCTTTTTATGATAAAGTATGATAGAATTTGGCAGACAATGAAAGAAAAGGGCATTTCACAATATGACCTAATTACAGAGCATAAGGTAAACAGCGCCCTCTTGCACAAACTCAGACACAATCTAAATATTGAGATTTATACGCTGGATAAACTCTGCAACATTTTGGACTGCCAGATAGAGGATATTGTGGAACATGTTAAGGACGACAACCTGTTTTGATCCTGCAACAGCAAGGGAAAACAATAGATCCATCTGATGAGCGGGGTTCGTCATGATAAAATATGATAAATTGTGGCGAATTATGAGAGAAAAAGGCGTCACACAGTACGATTTATATACGAAGCACAATGTGCGGCGGTCACTGGTAGAACGGCTTCAACACAACCAGAACGTCGAAGTTTTTACGTTAGACAAGCTCTGTAATATCTTGGACTGCCAAATAGAGGATATTGTGGAACATATCAAGGATGATAACGTGTTTTGATCCTACCGGCGCAAGCCCTCCTTCCATAGGAGGGCTTTTGTTGTGCCCCCGTCTCGGCGCGGTGGGGATTGGGGGACGGGCCGGTGAGGACACCGGCCCCTACGGGGGGGCGTTTTACCGGGGATTTCCGGGGGACGGACACGGCGCGCCGGGGTCGTCGCGCCCTACGGGGCTGGGGCATCGGACGTGGTTCGTGAAAACATTGGGGCATCGGACATGGTTCGTGAAAGCAGGTGTAGGGGCGCACAGTGTGCGCCCGTCCTTCTCCGGTGCGGTGGGTGTCGGGAGAGCAGGCGCACAGTGTGCGCCCCTACATACGGTATACCGATAGGCACGGCGGCATTTGCGGCACTGGGCCAGCGCAACGACCATCAAGTTCCGGGGGCAAGTCGCGGCGAGGAGGGCAGAGCGGCAGCGGCGGTTTATCGTATGGCTAAAGACGGGGGGACGTTCTCAGGATACCTTTTACTCTGCGAGAGCCACCGCCGCCGCGTTGGGTGCGCCAAGGTTGGATGAGCACCGGTCTATCGAGGGGGCGTCGCGGCTTGGGGTTCTTAGGGGGGAGCGAATCAGGGCTGTGCCCCCGTAAGGGGGCTAAAGCCCGCCTGAGCGGACACCTAAGCAGCCTTCGCAGGCTTGGTTAGAGCACCAAAAAGGAAAGGATGTGTGAAGGAAAACCAAATGGTTTTCCTTCGCGTTCAATCAGCCCGCCGCAGCGACAGATTTCGGCCGCGGCCGAAATCTGCTGGGTCTGGGGACAAAAGTCCCCAGACCCAGTCGCCCCGGGGGGCGAACCCCCCGTCCCCTATTCCTCCAACCCTGGCAGCTCCGCTTGGTACTCCGAATCAAAGGCGTGTTGAAGCGGCGCCGCCTCTTTATATTTGGCAATGGCCGCTGAGGACTTGGCAATGGGCTGAATTGTCCCAGCCCCGGCCACGCAGCCGCCGGGGCAGGCCATGCCCTCCAGCAGATAGCCGTCGTACTTCCCTGTCTTGGCCACCATCAGCATCTTCCGGCAGTTGTCCAACCCCTCGGCGCTGACCACCTTTACCTCCCGGTCGGGCTGCAGGTGATGGATGGCGTCCACCACTGCCCCGGCCACGCCGCCGGTGACGGCAAATCCCCGGCCGGCGCCGGTGGCCTCGCTGAGAGGGACCTCCTCCTCCTCCGGAATATCCACAAAGTGGACCTTTTTCGCCTCGAACATCCCCTGAAGCTCCTCAAAAGTCAGCACAAAGTCCACATCGCTGCGGATGGTCCGGCGGCTGGCCTCCAGCTTCTTGGCGGCGCATGGCCCGATAAAGCACACCCGGCAGTTGGGGTCCTTCTTCTTCTGGAGCCGGGCGGTAAGCACCATGGGCGTCAGAGCCATGGATACATAGTCCTTGAACTGGGGGAAGGCCTTTTTTGCCATCACCGACCAAGCGGGACAGCAGGAGGTGGCTAGGAAGGGCTGGTTTTCCGGCACATTTTCAATGAAGTCCTTGGCCTCCTCCATAGCGCAGAGATCCGCCCCCACGGCTACCTCCACCACGCTGTCAAAGCCCAGGCGGCGCATGGCGGCGGTGAGGCGCTCGGGTCTGGCTTCCGGGCCAAACTGTCCCAGGAAGGCCGGGGCCACAATGGCCACCACCCGGTCTCCCCGTTTGATGGAGTGGATCAGCTGGAAAATCTGACCCTTGTCCACAATGGCCCCGAAGGGGCAGTTTACGAGGCACATCCCGCAGGAGACGCACTTGTCGTAGTCGATCTTGGCCCGGCCCTGGTTGTCTACGCCGATGGCGTCCATGCCGCAGGCCTTCACACAGGGGCGCTCCAGCTTGATGATGGCGTTGTACTGGCAGGCCTCGGCGCACTTGCCGCATTTGATGCACTGGTCCTGCTTGATAAAGCTCTTGCCGTTGACAAAGCGGATGGCGTCCTTGGGGCACACCTGATGGCAGGAGCGGGCCAAGCAGCCCTGACAGTACTCGGTAATCCGGTACTGCTTGGTGGGACAGGCGTGGCAGGCGTAGTTGATGATATTGATAAGGGGCGGGTCGTAGTACTTCTCCGCCACAGCGCTCTCCGTGACCCCCTCGGAGAGGACGGAGTGCTGATCTACAGGCCGAAGGGACAGTCCCATAGCCAAACGCACCCGCTCCCCGGCGATGGCCCGCTCCAAAAAGATGGATTCCCGGTACTTGGCGGTCTCTCCGGGGACGATGATGTAGGGGAGCTTTTCCATGCGGTCGTAGTCCCCGTCGTAGGCCAGTCGGGCGACCTCGGTGAATACCTTTTTGCGGATGTCCGTGACAGACGAGGTGAGTCCTCTCATGGTGTTACCTCCTTGATTTGGTGGGTTGTTCTATCATTATAAAGGAGGAGAGGTGGGGTGTCAATGGAGGATTGCAGGGGGCGGGCGGTAAGGGCGAATGGCTTTGAAATGTTCCGAAAATTGAAAAAGAGTGGCGTTGGAAACGGAAAAAAAGCGGTGAAAACCGTGAAGAATGGCGGAAAAAACGCAAAAAAATACCCGCCGGTTGCACACGAGGGGGACGGCGGGACGGGCGGCGGCCTGTGAGGGTGTTTGGGGCGTGGGGAGCGGTACGGCATTTTGCGGCAGGGGCAGCGGAACAGCTCCGCGGGCACGGGATGTGAAGGGTAAAAGGCAGGGCGGCGGGGCAGGTGTTAACCCTCCCGCCGCCCTGTTTTAGTTTTTTATCCGCATGGCAGGCTGGAAGTTATGGGACAGAGCTGCCAAGGAAATATTAACCATATTCTGGATGAACGGATAACCGCTTCAACCCAGGCTTACTCCGCCAATACGCTCGCTGCGCAATAATCTTATCCACAACATACGCATGAATTTTTTGAGGCTCATCCAAAAGGGACAAAATTTGTGTCAACATTTCTTCTGCCCCATCTATTGGGACACGCTTCAGTGCCCGACGGACTTTTGGCTCAAGTTCAAGGCACAAAGGAATGTCCCCCGCTAGTGCGGCAGTCATCAACTGATTCCACGCAGGCCAAAAGGGCGCAATGACACTGCTTATAAGAGGTACAGCCTTGGCTGTTTCTGGGTCTGCCAGTGTCCGATACTCTAAAATCCGTTCCAGCGCAGTTTCCGCTAAAGAATTAATCTCTTGCGAGAAAATTTCTGCGTTTCCTTTATATCCGACCCATGTCCCCTCTATAGCTTCCCGTATGCCGCATACGGGAAACAAATATTCCCACTCGTTCCATAGATGCTGCATCCCTATATTCAGATAACTCCCCCGGTCGCACCAGCTGCCCTGAAATTCCACAACCGTGAAGAACCAACCATTATCATCTATCCATATCCGGGCAGAACCTTTCTGGAACATCCCTTTGGGTTTCAGCACTGCCCGAACCGCTTGTTTGATGAGGGTATTGTAGTTTTCTTCCATATGCTTTTCCTCAGTATGCTTTTCCTCATTTTGGAGCCATATCAAACCCTATGAGCAGCAGGCAAAGCATTCAGACTGGCGAGGCAAAATTGCCGCTAACTGTGTTAAAAAATCTTGGAATACACCGAGTATTCCTGCGCTTTCTTGCCCTGTTATCGCCAATTTTATCCCGCAGACCTGTATGCTTCACCTATTGGCGCAGCTTCTGAGGCTTTGTATGGTTCTTATCCCATAGCAAATGCGTTCGTCCGCTTCGCTGCAACGGCAAAACCGTCCGCACTGCGGCGGCTGCCGGTAGGTTTCGCGGTGGTTCTGCCCCCTATGTATGGCGGCCACTGCGCTGGGGGGCGACAGGGCGGGCGCACGGTATCCGCAGGGGGTACGGCGCAGTTGTAAGCGGCTGCGCCGTGCGCCCCCGCGTGTGGCCTTGCAGGGGTGTTTTAGGGGCGGAGGGATTCGGTGAGGGAGCGGTAGAAGCGCAGGGTGGGGAAGCCGCGCTCGATCTGGGCCGCTGTGTAGGCCTCCGCCGCCCGGGACAGCGTTGCCAGCTCCTCGGGGGGGAGGGAGAAGGAGTAGAGCCGCTTGGGGTCGCCGCAGAGCACGTAGCGCATGGCCGCCAGCGCCGCCGGGGTCAGAGGGACGCTCAGGCCCCCGCTTTTGGGGCAGGTTCCGCAGCGGAGCAGGCCTGAGCTCACCTCCAGCGTGGGCGAGGCCGGCTCCGCCGCGCCGCAGACCGCACAGGCGTCTATCAGCGGCTGGAAGCCGGAGAGGGCCATCAGCCTGCACTCAAAGGCCGCCTTCACCAGCTGCTGGGGGCGGCGGAGCTCGCTGAGGGCATAGAGGGCGTTGAGAAGCAGGGAGAGCACATCCTCCGCCGGGATGTTCTCATAGCTCACCGCGTCGGTGAGCTCGGCGAAGTAGCTCCCCAGGCTCAGAAGGGTTACGTCCTGCCGCAGGCCCCGGAAGTGGGCCAGGGGGCTGGCCTCCGTCAGGTACTGATAGCCGTGGCTCTCCGACAGCGTCATCTCGGCGTAGCTGAGGAGCTCCGTGGCCGCGGTGACGCGGCTCCGGCGGCTCCGGGCCCCCTTGGCCACCACCGTGACCTTCCCTATCTGGGCGGTGAGCACGGTGAGGACCTTGTCCGCCTCCTTGGTATCCACACTGCGCAGGACGATCCCGCGGACCACTTGGCGCTCTCTGGCCATCTCCTATGTACCTCCCGCTGTCGGTTTGCCGCCGGCGGGAGGCAGATTCCGGCCAAGGGCCGGAATCCGCCGCTGCGGCGGCTTGGTTTGAAGCGAAAGGAACCCGTAGAGGGGGTTCCTTTTACACGCTCCCACCCGCCGCCGGCGATGGGGACACGGCGGGGGGCTGTTTCTGGTGGTTCTCCCGCTGCCGCTCTTGGTACAGCAGATAAAATACCGGATTTCCGGTGGAGCGGAACAGGTTCCAGCTGCCGTCCATGCTTCCACCTCCCTGTGCCCTTAGCTTGACCCGGCGGGGGCGGTGTATGTGTGGAAATCTGAGGGGATGGGTGCGGCGTGGAATAAAAATGGATTATAATGACATTTTGGAATTGCTTCAGGCGTCCTCGTAGCCGAGGCTGCGGATATAGCTGACGTTGTCCCGCCAGTTCTCCTTGACCTTTACCCAAGTCTCAAGGTAGACCTTGGCGCCCATGAAGCGCTCCATATCTTGGCGGGCGGCGGTGCTGATCTTCTTCAGCATGGCCCCCTGCCTGCCGATGATGATGCCCTTGTGGCTGGCCTTCTCACAGTAGATGGTCACATCCACGTCAATGACCAAATCCTCCCGCTCGGAGAACTTGGTGACTTCCACGGCGGTGCCGTGGGGGATCTCCTTGTCAAGGCACCACAGCAGCTTCTCCCGGACGATCTCCGAGATGATCTGCCGCTCGGGCTGGTCGGTGGTCATGCCGTCGGGGAAGAGCTGGGGGCCCTCCTGCGCGTAGGTCATCAGCTGGTTCATCAGGATGTCCATCCCGTCCCCCTGCCGGGCGGAGAGGGGGATGATGGCGTCAAAGCTGTGGGCCTCGGCGTAGGCGGCGATGACGGCGAGGAGGGTGTCCTTCTCCACGGTGTCAATCTTGTTGATCACCAGCACCGCCGGCAGCTTCTCCGCCCGAATCCGCTCGATAAGGGCCTGCTCCGGGGGGCCGATGTGGGCGATGGGCTCCACCATGAGGCACACCGCGTCTACGTCCGCCACGGACTGGCGCACCACCTTCACCATGTAGTCCCCTAAACGGGTCCGGGCCTTGTGGAGGCCGGGGGTATCAAGGAGGACCAGCTGGGTGTCCTCCCGGTTTACCACGCCGTAGATCCGGCTGCGGGTGGTCTGGGGCTTGGAGGAGACGATGGCGATCTTCTCCCCCACCAGGGCGTTGGTCAGGGTGGACTTCCCCACGTTGGGCCGTCCGGCAATGGTGATCATGGCGGTCTTGGCAATGGGCATAGGTTTGATCCTCAACTTTCTTTTTTTCAGCGGGCGTGAGCATTTCCCCGCAGTATCATCAGTCTGACAGAAAACGATTTGTATGCAAGATCCCCGGAGATTTCCCGCAGGGCGGGCGGGGTGGGCTGTCACCGCCTCACCGGGTTAGATCCAGCTTTTTCATGATCTCCTCCTCGCGCCGGCGCATTTGCCGCTTCTTGGCGCCCTCGTCTACGTGGTCGTAGCCCAGCAGGTGGAGGACGGAGTGGACGGCTAAGTAGGCGGTCTCGCGCTCCAGGCTGTGGCCGTACTCCTTGGCCTGGGCCTTGGCGCGCTGGAGGGAGATGCACATATCCCCAAGAGGCACCAAGGCGGTGGCCGGGTCGAGGTCGGCCTTTTGGGGGCCGGCGGGAGGGGTCAGATCGAACATGGGGAAGCTGAGGACGTCAGTGGGCTTGTCCACGCCGCGCATCTCCCGGTTGGTCTGGCGGATGCCCTTGTCGTCGGTGAGGAGGATGCTGATCTCGCAGGGCTCCTCCACCGCCTCCGCCTCCAGCGCCACCGCCACGGTCCGGCGGAGGAGGGGGAGCAGGGGCGCCGCGGTTTCGCTCTGGCTGTCGATGAGGACCACGTGGCGGCTCAGGCGGCGGAGGTAGGATGTCAGATCCCGGAGGTAGCGCCGCTGCTGCCGCCGGAGATACGCCGGGGCCAGCAGACGCTGGAGGGGGTTTTTGACCGACACCGACTCGGTGAAGGTGAGGGCTGTCCCTGATCCGTCGGAGGCGAAGCGGCCCTCCCAGCGCCCGGTGAGGGCGCTGTTTTGCAGGGTGAAGGCGTAGTGGGTGCAGGGGGTTTTATGGGTGATGGTAAAGGCCGTGGCGCTGCCGCCGGCCACCTCCTCAAAGGTGTCGGGGCCGGTTACGCGGCAGCTGTTGATATCGCTGCGCCAAGAGGTGTCGGCGAGGCTGGTGACGACGTCCCACACCAGCTCTGCCGGGTAGGGCAGCTGGGTGCATTGAGTGGCTGTTATCATGGTGTATCTTCTCTCTCCAAGGTTTTTGTTGGGGGGTGTGGTGGGGGGATGGGGGGACGGGCCGGCGGGGACGCCGGCCCCTGAGGGCGGGCAGCGCGCCGCCAAGTTCCCGCCTTTCAAATCGTCCCGCGGAGCGGGGCACCGCGGCTTCTGACGCCGCGCTCACTTCCGTCTCCGCTTTCGCGGCGGGGCCGGCTCTTTTGCCGGGGCGTGGGTGGGGCGGCTCTTTTCGAAGGCTTTGACGATTTGGCCCACCAGACGGTGGCGGACTACGTCGGCGCCGCCTAAGCGGACCACGGAGATGCCCTCTAAGTCCGTTAGGATCTCCGCGCAGCGCTCCAGGCCGGAGTCGGCGGGGGTGGGGAGGTCGATCTGCGTCACGTCTCCGGTGAGGACCATGCGGGAGCCCTCGCCCAAGCGGGTGAGGATCATCAGGTGCTGGCTCAGGGACATGTTCTGGCACTCGTCGGCGATGAGGCAGCAGCTCTTTAAAGTCCGGCCCCGCATGTAGGCCAGAGGCGCAATCTCAATGGTGCGGTTCTCCATGAAGCGGCTGACAGTCTCCGGACCTAAAAGCTCGTCCAACGCGTCGTAGAGGGGGCGCAGGTAGGGGTCCACCTTGGTCTGGAGATCCCCGGGGAGGAAGCCTAACTTCTCCCCCGCCTCCACCGCCGGGCGGCACATGACAATGCGGCTGACCTCCTTGCGCTTCAGCGCGGCCACCGCCGCCGCCACGGCCAGATAGGTCTTGCCGGTGCCGGCGGGGCCGATGGCGATGGTCACGGTGCTCTCCGCCATGGCGCGGACGTAGCGCCGCTGGCCCACGGTGCGGCACTTCACCGGCGCGCCGCTGTAGGTGTAGGCGATCACGTCCCGCATGGCCTCCACCGCCGCCTCCGCGTCCCCGGAACGGACGAACTCCAGGGCGCGGGACACGGCGAACTCGTTCATGGGCTCCCCCATGCGGCGCATCTTGTCCAGCGTGCGCAGGGTCTCCGCCGTCTGGGACACCGCCTCCTCGTCCTCGCCCCGGATCTCCGCGGCCCCCTCGTGGGTTACGACGGAGACGGAGAGGGCCTGCTCCAGGGCGTGGAGGTTGGCGTCGGTGACGCCGAAGAGGTCCTGAAGGGTGATGACATCCAAATCAATCTTCTGTGTGATCAAGTCGGGTTCTCCTTTGTTCCAAAAATGCGGGCGTCTGTGAAGGGCCGGCCCTCCGCCGCCTCGCTCTTCTCTGCCCCGAGTATACGCCATTTTTTTGATTCTTTCAATAGAATTTCCGGGATTTTTCCCGCTATCCCCTGTCTTTTGAGGGGGATAGCCGCCGCTAAGGGGCGGCCTCCTCCCGGGGCAGCTCCACAAAGCGGCCGATCTGCTCCAGACACTCCGCCTGCAGCGCGGTGAGGTAGCTGCCGTCCAGGGGGACGGTGGTAATGCGCTCCTGCTCCACGGCGCCCTCCTCCATGCCGGAGAGGAGCACCTGCCGGAGCATGGCCGCCGCCGCCGCCTCCGCCTCGGCGGCGCTCCGGGGCTCCTCCGCCTCCTCGTAGAAGCGCAGGGTCTCCCGCACCAGGGTGACGGGGAGCATGATGTCCCCCGGCAGGCGCAGCTGCGTCCGCTCCACCCGCTTGTCACAGTTCTCCGGCGTGCCGCCGCCCCAGTACAGATTCAGGCGCCGGTTCCCCCAGCAGAGGGCCACACGGGTGCGCTCCTCCCCGGTGTAGTGCTTGCGCCGCACGGTCTGGGGCACCTTGCAGCGGAGGTCGTACCAGGTCCGGGCGTAGACCTTCCCCATCCCCCGGAGGAACCGGGTCCCCGCCTGTTCGTCGTCGGTGACGCCGGAGATCAGCAGCTGTCCCTCCTGCACCGTGGCGCCGGGGAGGACCAGCTTCTCCCCGTCCAGGGGGCGGATCTCCGTGACAAGGCCGTCCTTTTTGGCCACCGTGTTGCCGCCGCGGCGCTTATCCACGATCTCCGGCGGGAACACCCGCTCCCGGACCTGGACCTCCGCCCGGCAGCCCCGGACATTGACGGCGATGTAGCTCAGCTCCGGCAGCTCCAGGAGGATGTGGTTTCGCAGCTGTTCGGAGTCGATGGAGAGGCCGAAGGTGCCCAGGCCCACGCCGTATTTCTCCAGGGCCCGCAGGATCTCCTCCTCCCGGACGGTCTCGCTGCCCTCGATCTCAAAGTCCCAGATGAAGAAGGAGCCCGCGAACAGCGTCAGCGCGCAGAGGGCCAGACCGGCCACCAGGGCGTACCGGCGGCGAAAGCGCTGGAGAAGGTAGGGCAGGCCCTCCCTCTCCACCACCTGGAGCTGGCAGCTCAGCCGCTCCGCCGCCTTCTTCAGACGCCGGAAGTCCCTGCGGGTCATGGTGAAGGTGAAGGATAACGGCGTCTCCCAGCAGAGGTCCCAGAAGGCGATTTGCCTGACGGCGCAGAGGTTCAGAACGCGCTCGGGAAAGCCGCTCTCCACACGCAGCGTCACGTGGCCCTTCCAGTAGTTTACCGCCTGTTGCAGCATGGTTACTGCCTCCTATCCGATCAATTGCAGGGCGGTGATTTTGCCCTTTACACGCAGCTCGCAGCCGGTCATGGCCATCAGCTCCAGGTTTTCCCCGATGATGCGCAGGACCAGCGCCCCGCCGTTGACGTCTATGCGCTCGGTGCTGTAGGAGAGGATGCCCTCGTGGCGGTTCATCAGCAGCTGGCAGTCCCCGATGAGCTCGATGTGGGGCAGGGCGGCGATGACGTCCGCCGGCAGGTCGAATACGTCGGCGGCGCGGGTGGTCAGGTCTTTCCAGTTCCAGTCCATAGTGGGTTTGCCTCCTTTTTGGTATAGTTAGGATATGTGGGGGGCGGGGGAGATATGAGAGGCGGGGGGCCGCATAGGGGGTACTGCGGGCGCAGTACGTGGGCTCCTTTCGTGCGGTTCCCCGGGCAGGAGGGGCGGGGGGCCTCCCCCGGGGCGACTGGGTCTGGGGACAAAAGTCCCCTATCCCAGCAGATTTTGGCAAGATGCCGAAATCTGTCACTGCCGCGGGTTGACTGCACACGAAGGAAAACCACGCGCTCTTCCTTCACACATCCCCTCCCACACGAGAAAAGCAGGCAAAAGCGCGCTTGTGGGGACCGCTCGGCGGGCTTTCGCCCCTTTACAGGGGCACCGTCCTTACCCGCGTCCCCCTAAGAGCCTTGGGACGCGCGCGCCTTCGATAGGCCGGTGCCCGTCCAACCTTGGCACTTCGGACGCGGCGGCTCTTGTTTAATGGATGGTATCTTGTGAGCGTGCCCCCGTCTTGGGATCTGCGGCAGGTGTCCGCCGCCGCTCTGCTTGCCTCGCTTCGACTTGCCTTCGGTGTCTGCGGGGTACTGCGTTGGTTGCTGTGCGGCTAGGGCCACCGGGCTTGGCGGTGATGTGATATACCATTTTTGGGGCGGACACAGCGCAGCCGCCGGCGGCCCTGCCGCCGTGCCGGATGCGGCATGCCCCTTGGCAGGTATTGCGCGCCTGTTCTATCGGCGATCACCGCACCGGTGGAGGACAGGCGCACGATGTGCGCCCTTGCATTATGTGTTCGGCTATGCCGCTTATAGGGCGCGGCGGCCTCGGTGCGCTGCCTTTCCTCTGCCGGAACGCTCCAATCAGCCATCCATCAGACCCGCACCATCCGTCCGCTCCGCTGATCTCACGTACTTCCAAATAGAAACACACACGTCTAAGGCCCGCCAAAAGGCGGGCCTTAGACGTGTGTGTTGTGTGTGTTTTAGGAGGGAGAAATCGCATCGGGTTGTGTGTTACCCTTTGCATGTTTGTACTTTACTATAGGATTATGAGAAAATCGTGTCCTGACTGTAAACAATCTATGAACGTGGAAAATTTCTCCCCCGTTATTGATATTTCTGACGCTCCTCCACCGCCAGCTGGTCACAGCGGTTGTTGCAGGGGTTGTCCGCGTGGCCCTTCACCCAGTGGCAATGGACTTGGTGAATCTCACACAGCTTCAGCAGCTTCTCCCAAAGATCCGGATTCAGTGCCGGCTTCTTGTCGCCCTTCACCCAGCCCTTGGCCCGCCAGCTCTTGGCCCAGCCCTTGCTCAATGCGTCGATGACATACTTGCTGTCCGAATACAGCTCCACCTCACAGGGCTCCTTGAGCAGAGACAGCGCCTCTATGACCCCGGTAAGCTCCATACGGTTGTTGGTGGTGTGGGCCTCGCCGCCGGAGAGCTCCCGCGTATGCTGGCCATACTGAAGGATCGCCCCCCAGCCCCCCGGCCCAGGATTCCCGGAGCAGGCCCCGTCGGTGTAGATGGTTACTTGTTTCATGCTTTTTTCCTTCGCCATTTATTTCCTCTAAAAGGTACATGCTGTCAGAGAAAAATCAATATCCTTTCACCGAAATCCGCCAAGCTGTCCTGCGGTTTGACCGGTGTACAGAGGAAACAGGCCCCTCTTATGGTTCCTCCCGCTCCTCCTGCTGACGCTTCTCTTGGTACTGCTGCTCACGGGCACGGTACCATGCCTGCTCCTCCTGCTGCTTCTTTTTTTCCATCCGTGGAATAAAAACACCAAAAAAGCCTACGCAGACGGCACACAACAGGGCAATGGCCACAGACTGAGGCAGAAAATTCATCAAAAGAGAGATCAATCCTCGAACCATAGCCTACTCCTCCTCCGGAAGAGACTCCGCGGCAGAAGGACTTTCCTCGCCCTCCTCACGCTGAGCCAAGGCCAAGGCGATTACCCGGTCGCCCTCCTCCTTAAACCGCATTACGATGACGCCCTGGGTAGCGCGTCCAGCCAGACGGATGGCATCCACATGGGTGCGGATGAGGATACCGCTCTGTGTCACCAGCAGCAGATCCTCGCCGCCGTCCACCACCTTGATGCCCATGACCTTCCCGGTCTTTTCCGTCACCATGTAGTTCTTGATGCCAAGGCCCCCGCGGCTGGTCACACGGTAGTCCTCCACCGGTGTCCGCTTGCCGTAGCCGTTTTCGGTGATGGTCAGCACCGTTCGTCCCGGCGTCACGCGGGCGGCGCCCACCACATAGTCGCCCTCTCTCAGCCGGATACCCCGGACACCCACGCTGCCCCGGCCGGTGGGCCGGACATCGCTCTCGTGGAAGCACACCGCCATGCCGTCATGTGTGGCGATGAGGATTTGCTTGGTGCCGTCGGTCTCCCGTACCGTGATCAGCTGGTCGCCCTCCTCCAAGGTCAATGCCCGGATACCGTTGTTGCGGATGTTCCGGAGGGTGCTCACCGGCAGGCGCTTCACCGTGCCGTTCCGCGTGACCATGGTAAGGTAGAGCTCAACGTTCCCCTCCTTCAGCTCACGGGTGTGGATCATGGTCTGGATCCGCTCACCGCTCTCCACGGGGAGGATGTTGACAATATTGGTGCCCTTAGCGGTCTTGCCGCTCTCAGGGATCTGGTATCCCTTTTTCCGGTACACCTTGCCGGTGTCGGTAAAGAAGAAGATATAGTCGTGTGTGGAGGCGGTAAACACATCCACCACATAGTCCTCCTCCCGTGTGGTGATGCCCTTTTTGCCCATGCCGCCCTTGGACTGTGCGGCGTACTCGCTGGCCGGGGTGCGCTTGATATAACCGTTGGCTGTCAGAGTAAAGACACACTGCTCCTCCTCGATCAGATCCTCAATGTCGATCTCGTCCTCCACAATGCCGATCTCGGTCTTGCGCTCGTCGCCGTACTTGTCCCGAATCTCGATGAGCTCGTCCTTCAGGACGCCCTGCATCTTCGACTTGTCCTCCAAAAGGCTGGTGTAGTAGGCGATCCGCTCCTCCAGCTCCTTGTACTCGTTCTCCAGCTTCTCCCGGTTCAGACCCTGTAAGGCGATAAGCCGCATGTCGCAGATGGCCTGCGCCTGCACATCGTCCAGCCCGAAGCGCTCCATCAGCCGGTCCTTGGCATTGTCGTAGCTGGAGCGGATGATCTTGATAACCTCGTCGATGTTATCTTGGGCGATGAGCAGCCCCTCCAACAGGTGGGCCCGGTCTTGGGCCTTTTTCCGGTCAAAGATGGTCCGCCGGGTGATGACCTCCATCTGGAAGGCGATATACTCATCCAAAATCTGCCGCAAGGTCAGCACACGGGGCTGGGTCTGGTTGTCCACCAAGGCCAGCAGGATGATGCCGAAGGTGATCTGCATCTGGGTCTGTGTAAAGAGACGGTTCAGTACCACCTGCGGATTGGCGTCCTTTTTCAGCTCAATGACAATCCGCATGCCCTTCTTGCCGTCGCTGTGGTCCTGTAAATAGGAGATTCCCTCCAGCCGTTTTTCCTTCACCTGCTCGGCGATATTCTCCACCAAGCGGGCTTTGTTCACCTGATAGGGCAGTTCTGTGACAATAATCCTTGTCCGGCCCTGCCCGAACTCCTCCATCTCCGTCCGGGCCCGGAGGCGGATGTGCCCCCGGCCGGTGGCGTAGGCCGCCCGGATGCCGGAGCGCCCCATGATGATGCCCTTGGTGGGGAAGTCCGGCCCCTTGATGTGCTCCATCAAATCGTTCAAATCCGCCTCCGGATTGTCAATGACGCAGACTGCCGCGTTAATGACCTCCCGGAGATTGTGGGGCGGAATATTGGTGGTCATACCCACGGCAATGCCGCTGGACCCGTTCACCAAGAGGTTGGGGAACCGGGAGGGCAGCACACGGGGCTCCTTCAGGCTCTCGTCAAAGTTGGGATCCCAATCCACAGTGTCCTTGTCGATGTCCCGGAGCATCTCATTGGCGATCTTGCTCATCCGGGCCTCGGTGTAACGGTAGGCGGCGGGGGGGTCCCCGTCCACGCTGCCGAAGTTTCCGTGGCCGTCCACCAGCATGTAGCGCATGGAGAAGTCCTGGGCCAAACGCACCAAGGCGTCATAGACGCTCTGATCCCCGTGGGGGTGGTACTTACCCAGCACCTCACCCACGCAGGTGGCAGACTTCTTGTAGGGCTTGTCACTGGTGAGACCGGTATCATACATGGAGTACAAAATCCGCCGGTGGACGGGCTTTAAGCCGTCCCGCACATCGGGCAGGGCCCGGCCCTTGATGACGGACATGGCGTACTCGATGTACGCCGTCTCCATCTCATGCTCCAAGTCGATCTCCACAATCTTCTGATCCGGGAAGGAGATGTCCCGGCTCATATAGTCGTCATGTTTTGCCATTCAATCCTATTCTCCTTTACAAACGTTGTCGGTATGCCGGCGGGAACTGCCGCGCCCGGCTTGGTCCCAATATCCCCCCTTGTTTGAAATCCGCGGATTCCAAACAAAATCAGTAGTCCAAATTCACCGCCTTAAAGGCGTTCTGCTCAATATACTCCCGCCGCGGCTCCACCTTCTCACCCATGAGCAGCGTGAAGACCGCGTCCGCCTGCACCGCGTCGGCCATGGTGATCCGTTTCAGCGTCCGCCTCTCCGGGTCCATGGTGGTCTCCCACAGCTCCTCAAAGTCCATCTCACCAAGGCCCTTGAACCGGCTGATTTCCACTTTCACATTGGGATTCCCTCCCCGGAGCTCCGCGCTCACCGCGTCCCGCTCCTCCTCGGAGAAGGCCACCCGGACGGTTTTGCCTTTCACCAGCTTAAAGAGGGGCGGCACCGCCGCGTACACATATCCCTTCTCAATCAGCGGCCGCATGAACCGGAAGAAGAAGGTCAGAAGCAGCGTCCGGATATGGCTTCCATCCACATCAGCATCGGCCATGATGATCACCTTGTGGTAGCGGAGCTTGTTCTCGTCAAAGTCCTCCCCAAGGCCGGCCCCCAGGGCTGTGATCACCGGCTGCAGCTTGTCATTCCCGTAGATCTTGTCCGCCCGGGCCTTTTCCACGTTGAGCATCTTTCCCCACAGGGGCAGAATCGCTTGGTAACGGGAGTCCCGGCCCTGCTTGGCGGAGCCGCCGGCGCTGTCGCCCTCGACAATATAGATCTCCGTCAGCGCCGGGTCCCGCTCGTTGCAGTCCGCCAGCTTGCCGGGGAGGGTGGAGCCCTCCAGGGCGTTTTTCCGCCGCACGTTCTCTCTGGCCCGCTTGGCGGCCTCCCTGGCCCGGGAAGCCATCATAGCCTTGTCGAGGATCATCCGCCCCACCTTTGGGTTTTCCTCCAAAAATACCGCCAGCTGGTCGGACACCACACTGCCCACCAGCGTGCGGATCTGGGCGTTGCCCAGCTTCGTCTTGGTCTGTCCCTCAAACTGGGCGTCGGTGAGCTTTACACTGATGACACAGGTAAGCCCCTCCCGGCAGTCCTCACCGCTGATTTTATCATCGCCCTTCAGCATCCCAGTCTTTTTCCCGTAGGCATTGAGCACAGTGGTGAGGGCCCGCTTAAATCCCTCCTCGTGCATACCGCCCTCTGAGGTGTGGACATTGTTGGCAAAGGAGACAATGGTCTCGTTATAATTGTCATTGTACTGCATCGCCAGCTCTACAATGGAATCCTCCTTAGTGCCGGACATATAGATGATCTGCTCATCAATGGCCGTCTTGTGCCGGTTCAGCCAAGCGACATACTCCCGGATGCCCCCCTCGTAGTGCATGGTATCCCCGATCTCCCGGCCCTGACGCCGGTCGAAGGTCATGATCCGAAGCCCCGCATTCAAAAATGCCTGCTGCTGCATCCGCGTGTGGATGGTATCGTAGTTGTACACCGTGGTGTCAAACATCTCCGGGTCCGGCTTAAAGGTGACCACCGTACCGGTTTTCTCCGTCTTGCCCACAATCTTCATGGGCTGGGTGATCTCTCCGCGGGCAAATTTCATCTCGTAGATGTCCCCGTTTTTGTGGACCTGGACCTCCAGCCACTCGCTGAGGGCGTTGACCACGCTGGCGCCCACCCCGTGGAGTCCGCCGGAGACCTTGTAGCCCCCGCCGCCGAACTTGCCCCCGGCGTGGAGCACGGTAAACACCACCTCCAAGGCCGGCAGCCCCGTCTGCGGCTGGACATCCACAGGGATGCCCCGCCCATTGTCAGTGACAGTGATGGTATCCCCCTCGTTGATAGAGACGGTAATCTCCGAGCAGTACCCGGCCAGCGCCTCGTCAATGGAGTTATCCACAATCTCATAGACCAGGTGGTGGAGACCGGACTCACTGGTAGAACCGATATACATCCCCGGCCGCTTCCGCACGGCCTCCAGACCCTCTAAAACCTGAATCTCCGAACCGCCGTACTCGTGTGTAATCTTCTCGTTCTCAGACATGCTGTGTCCTCCTTTTCGTCTGACAAGCGGGCCGTCACAGGCCGTCCCCGTGCCCGGCAGCAGCCTCTGACCGCCCGCTGATGGTATGATAACGCGTAGCTGTTGTGCGTACTTTTATTAAAAAAGCGTGGAAAGAATCTCGATCATTGGCTAATTATAACCATTTTTGTGCTTGAATCATCTCTGCGGCACGTTCCCCAAGCCTTGTTCCCACCGGTGGAGGAGGGTAACACTGTTGACAGGGGAGAGATAGACCCGCTGCCAGCTCCCTTGGGGACAGCAGAGCACCACGGACTTGGGCAGATCCCCTCCCACGCTGACCACCATCCCCTCCGCCTCCGCAGTGTGAAGGAAATCCCGTGTGATGCGGGAGGTGGAGGTGTTGTCCAAATCAAAGATCCCCACTACCTCCGCCGCCGGCACAGAAACCGCCCCGCCAAGATGCAGATACATACAGGCCTCCTCCCGCCTCCTTCAAACCAACGCCCCGCTCCTTACATGGAATACCTGGCCCTCCGCAAGGCTGCTCAGCCGGTCATCTTCGCAGCAGGTAATAAACACCTGCCCTCCGGCGATCCGATTCAGTACAAACTCCTGCCGCTTGGGGTCCAACTCACTTAACACATCATCCAGCAGAAGGACGGGATACTCCCCAGTGTCCTCCCTAAAGATCTCCCGCTCCGCCAGCTTCAGCGACAGCGCCGCTGTCCTTGTCTGCCCCTGCGACCCATAAATTCTGGCGGTCTTCCCATTGATATCCACCGCCACATCGTCCTTGTGGGGGCCGGAGAGACAGGTCCGGCCGGCAATCTCCGCGGCTCTGTGCCGCTGCATATGGTCCCATAACCGCTCCGCCAACTCCTTCACCGGCGCCTCCGGGTCCAGCACCGACGACACCGTCTCATACCGCAGGTGCAGCTCCTCCCGTCCACCGGAGAATTCCAAATGGATTCCCGGCGCGGTCTCTTGGAGCCTTTTAACAAAGTGGGCCCGGTAATGGATCACCACCGCTCCCCAGCGGACCATCCCATAGGAAAACTCATCCAAGGCATCCAGCAGCGATGGCTTCTCCCCACTGTCCCGCAGGATTCTGGTCTTGTGCTCATGAAGCCGCTTATACTCCGACAGCGCCTCGGCATACCTTGGCCGGAGCTGACAGATACACGCATCAATAAACCGCCGCCGCTCCGCCGCTCCCGAACGGATCAAATACAGATCCTCCGGACAAAACAGCACCGTATTCAGCACACCACCCAGCTCTCCCATACTTTTGAGCTTGACCCCATTGCTGGTGAGCTGCCGTCCCCGCCCCCGAAAAAGACGGGCCTCCACGGTAAAATCCCGCCCCCGGCGCTCCACCTCTCCCCGCAAAAGGCCGCTGTCCGCGTCAAAGGAGATCAGTTCCCGGTCAAACCGTGTGCGGTGGGAGGTCCCGGAGAGATAGGCGACAGCCTCCAACAGGTTGGTTTTCCCCTGTGCGTTGTCCCCACAGATCACATTCACCGCCCTATGGAAATCCGCCGTCAGCATCTGATAGTTGCGAAACCCCTCCAAATGGAGGCTTTTAATCCGCATAGGCCACCGTGTACTCCCTGCCGTTGAAGGCCACCACATCCCCCGGCCGGATTTTCCGCCCCCGGAGGAGGCACGCCTCCCCATTCACCGCCACGGCCCCCTCCTGAATGCGCTGCTTGGCCATGCCGCCGCTCTCCACCAGATTCTCAAATTTTAAGAGATCCTGGAGCTTGATATACTCTGTATGGATGATCACCGTGGTCATACGTGGTCACTCCCCTTCAGCCGCACCGGGAGGACCATATAAAGGAAATCCTCCTCCCCCTCGGTGGGTACTAAGATCGCCGGAGAGATGCCGGTATTCATTTCCAGCCGCAGCCGCTCCGCTGGAGCGAAACGCAGAGCTTCCAAAAGGTAACGGTTGTTGAAACCGATCTCCAGCCCATCCCCATTGCCGCTGAGGCGGCACACATCCCGGGCCTCCCCGCTGCCGGTCTTGGCGGTCAATGTGACACAGTCATTTTCAAACCTGCACCGGACGGGGCTCTTCATCTTATCACTGATCACCACGCTGACCCGATCCACAGCGGTGATGAGGGCCTTAGCCTCTACAGTAAGTACAACGGGATTAGAACGGGGAATAGCGCTGCGGTAGTCCAAAAACTCCCCCTCTAAACGGCGGCAGATCAGTTCCGTGCCGCCAATCGCAAAGAGCAGATGCCGATTTCCCATGGTAATGACGGCCTCGTCATCACTGTCCTGGCAGATCTTCTCCGTCTCACTGAGCGCCCCGCCGGGGGCCACAAACCGGAAGGGCTGGGCCGGGGTGATCTTCTCCCGCCGAAGGGCCAGACGGAAGCCATCCACGCTGACTACCGTAAGGGTGTCCCCCTCGATCTCAAAGAGGGAGCCGGTGTGCACCGGCCTGGCCTCATTGGTGGAGACGGCAAAGATGGTCTGATTGATCATAGCTTTCAAGGTCTTTTGAGGGATAGAGAAGTTGTACTCATCCTCCACCTCCGGCAGCTCCGGATAGTCATCGGCACTGAGGGCGGTAATCTCAAAGCGGGTGTCACCGCTGGAGAGCTGAACATTTAATTTCTCATCGGCATCAAAGACGATCACATCGTCGGGCATCCGGCGGATGATGTCGCCAAAGAGCCGGGCATTCACCACAAGGGTACCCCCCTGTGTCACCTCCGCGTCCACCTTGGTACGTATTCCCGTCTGCATATTGTAACCGGAGACGGTGAGGGTGTCCTCCCCTTGAAGGAGAAGCCCCTCTAGAGCAGGAATGGAGGACTTGGAGGATACCGCGCGGGAGGCGGTGTTGATAGCGGAGAGAAGAATGGCTTTTTCACAGGAGAATTTCATAGTGGGCTTTCCTTTCTGTTGGAAATTATTTTTTAGAGCGGCGGCGCGATGTCTCACAGAGCGGAATGGGTTTGAATGAGGATTCATCCTTCAGTCCCAGCAGATAATCCGCCGAAACAGCGGAGCATTTTGTCAGAAGAATCAAATTTTCCAATGGTATAGCATGGCGCCGCTCCCAATGGTACTAATAGATTTGTGCGTCAGTCCCGGTGCTTTGCCTATCTCCGTCTGTGTCAGCCCGCGTTTCACGCGCGGCCCTTCGACCCGGTGGACAGAGGTTTTGGGATTTTCCAAGGCTCCCCTTTGGCTGCGGCTTATTTTTTGTACAGCGCCTATTGTACCGGCTTGGAGGGGCCGCGGCGGGGGAGGGGAGGCAGCATCGCGGATATGGGAACATTTCCGGCTTTTTTCTTTTCCCGCCGCCCCTGCCGGATTTTTTTTTGTGAAGGAGGCATTTTTCTTTTAAGGAAAGAATAAAATAATCTTTTTTAGTAGGGGCAGTAGTAGACGCATTCCCTTGTGGAAAACCATTCCTATCCTTTACAGCGCAGAGCCTCCCGTCTCCACATCCGCTGTGGATACATCCGGCCCCTTATCCACACTTTTCTGACCCATACAAGTATCCCCATTTCATCCACTGCTTTTCCACGGGAAAACGTCGGGAAATGTGGAAAACCGGCGGCTTAGGCTTTTGACCTGTTTCGCCGGAATCCGTCACTTTTCCGGCTATTTCCGGTTGTTGATATTCGTGGTGATGGCCTTTACGGTTTCAGAGAAGGCGGCATCCTTGGCAATTTTTCGCTCCACCTGCTCGATGGAGTGCATCACGGTGGTATGGTCCCGGTTGCCGAATTCTTTGCCAATGTCCTTATAGGAGTAGTTGCAGAGCCGGCGGATCAGGTACATAGCCACCTGGCGGCTGCGCACCGCGTCCCGATCCCGCTGCTGGCCCCGGATAATCTTCTGGTCGATGCGGTAGACCTTGCAGATCTCCGCGATAATGTCCTCCACTGTGGGGATATACTCGTTCTCTTTCCGAAGCATATCCTGGATGGCCTTGTTTACGTTCTCCGTGTCCACATCCTTCTCTAAGAGGTCCTTATAGGCCTTTACCTTTTTCACCGTCCCCTCCAGCTGCCGGACGTTGGCGGTGACATTCTCAGCGATATAGTTTACAATGTCCTTATCAATCACCAGCCCCAATTGAGCGGCCTTGTTCTGCACAATGGCGATACGGGTCTCCAGATCCGGCGGCTGCACGTCCACCAGAAGCCCCCACTCAAACCGGGTGCGGAGCCGGTCATCCAAGCGGCTCATCTCCTGCGGAGGCCGGTCGGAGGTAAGGACGATCTGCCGGTGGGACTCATAGAGGGTGTTGAAGGTATGAAAGAACTCATTTTGTGTCTCCTCCTTGCCCGCCACAAACTGGATATCGTCCACCAGCAGCAGATCCGCCTCCCGGTACTTGCTGCGGAAGTCCTGCCCCTTGCCGCTGCGGACGGTCTCAATAAATTCGTTGATGAAATCGTCGCCTTTGATATAGACAATACGGGCCTCCGGCCGCTTTTCCATGATCTCGTGGGCGATAGAGTAGATGAGGTGGGTCTTTCCCAGGCCGCTGTCACCGTAGATAAAGAGGGGGTTATAGTGCTCCGCCGGCTGGGAGGCCACCGCCTTGGCGGCGGCGAAGGCCAGCTTGTTGGAGGGCCCTACCACGAAGTTCTCAAAGGTGAACTCATTGCTCTCAAACATACTCCCCGGCCGCTTGGTGGTTCCCCCTACCCGGTAGGCGCTGAGGCCCTGATCGCTGAGGATGCGCACGGTGAACTCCACAGAGAAGATATCCTTCAAAGCGGCGGCAATGTTCCCTAAAAAGCGGTCCTCAATGGTACTGCGCTTAAACTCATTGCCACAGTGGAGGATCAGAGTGTTGCCGTCCAGGGCCACGGGCTCTGTTTCGTTAAACCAAGTGTTGATGGTGGTCTCATAGAGCTCGGATTTCATCTGCTCCAGCACCATCTTCCAGATATCATGAATAGAGTTCAATGCTCTGGCTCCTTTCTCTCTCCCAGTGGGGAAGCCGGTAAAAATAGACAAAAATACCACTTCTATTCTATCAAAAAAATCAAGAGAAATCAATACTAATTCTAAATATAAAGAATTGCTGTCTCCTCCCCTCTCTTTTCTGAGAATCTTCTTGGGCACAGTCCTCAGCTGCCCATTTGTTACACCCTCTGCGGTGCCGCAGAGGAACCAAAGGATGAAATTTCAGTGGACACTTGGGGAGAAACCCTCTCTTTTCCCCTGTTTTTTCACAGCGGTGGCTGAAGTAGTAGATTAAATGCAGAAAAGGTTTTTCAACCTTTTTCTGCATTATTTTTTTACCCAAACGGGGGCAGAAACGGGAAAAGGGGTGATTAAGTGAGGACTTTGACGCTGGAGGACCGCAGGAAAATTGAATTGATATGGCGGCGCAACGCTTCCCCGGTCAAGATTGCCGCAGAGCTGGAAATCAGCCAGTGTACCGTATACACGGAAGGGCGTTTACCTGAAAGAGCTTGAACCGAAGTTCCGGGAAATGCGCGACGTTCTCCGCATTGTGCCGACGGATAAGACCAACAGCGCCCGATTCTGGAAGGGGGTATCCCGCTATGAGCAGCGAAAAGGGACGGATGTTTTCACACCTGAA
>CANPBB010000023.1 GCA_947572235.1 uncultured Clostridia bacterium | reverse complement strand
CCGAACTGAAAGAGGTCATGGACGCTGGCAAGCTGTCTTTCACCCCCGCCGTGGATATTTCCCGCATCCGGCCCAAGCACGTTAGTATGGAAGATCATCATGATTTGGGCTATGGACTTCGCAAGGGATTTTGGCACAGGGTGGAATAGCTACAGAAGCCGGTAAAGCAGTCGTAGCGCAGATAAAAAAGATAGCCTGCCTTATATTGCGGAGACCCATGATCGAAATAATCCAAGAAACGGCCATGTGATGCAAAAGTCAGGTATGATATATTGCTATTCCTACGAAGAGCCATGGCAGCCAAAGGATTTTTCTGTGACATTTCGAATGTACCGGCTCAACTTTGGCGGTAATAATGATTTTGTGTATAAACGGTACTGGGATATGTACAGCAATCACTTCATTGAAATACCATAGTTAACAATACAGGAATTTCGGTTTTTCCCTCCAGTTCTCCGCAGGAAGGGCAACAAGGGCACCTCGCCAAAATGGCGAAGTGTCCTTGTTGCAGTATGATAAAAGCATATTTGTTTTACAGCTGTTCTTCGATTCTTTTCCACTCCTCCTTGGCCAGAGCGTAGACGCCGTCGAAGTCCACATAGGGATTATACACCTTCTCCAGCAGATCATGGGAGGCCTTGGCCGCCTGTAGACCGGCAATGGCCTCCTCCATCAGGAGCTGGTACATTCGACGGTGGAAACGGCAGCGGGACCGGTTTTGGCGCTGGAGGCGCTGATCGGTCAGCGCGTCAATATGAATACGGCGGTAGGGCTTTTTTCCGGTGTACTCCATCCCCTCCCGGGTGGTAATGAATCCCAGCCGCAGTTCGGGAAGAATCAGATGCTGGAGGCGGGCAAGGCGGTTGCAGTCGAGACAGGCAATCACGTCATATTCCCGCTGAACGGCGGTCTGGGCCACGGCTTGGAGCACTTCGCCCCCCAACCCCCGGCTGTCCTTGAGCTCGTAGATCCTGTCGCACAGGGTCTCCACCGTGTCAAAGCGCCAGAGAAGCCCACGATTTGTCACACCGCCTAAAAAGCGGTAGGCAATCTCCCCTGTGCCGCTGCCGTGTTTCCCCAGCTCCCGTGTGATGATGCCGGCGGTACGCCGGCGCAGCTTCTCTTGGTCGAAGCCTGTGCTCGTCAGATCCTGGAGGCACCTCTCCACCTCCCCGGCAGCTTTCAGCGCCCGGTAGGCCTGCCGGTAGGCTGCCCTGTAGTCCTTGGCATGGGTCATGATCTCTTCCCGCAGGGTCTTGAGCTTCTCCACCTGATAAAACCGGCCCAAGTTCACATATCGGTCCACTGCCGCCGGGTATTGGGGCTCCACCACGTGGGGGCTGGTGCCGTCCACGGCCAAGATGCCCAGACGGGGCAGGCGCACGGCGTCTAAAGACTCCGGATCTCCGGAGCACCATATGTATTCCACATCCTCGCCCCGCGCCTCCGCCTGTTCACCGATATATTTCATAAAGGAGGACTTCCCCGCACCAGGCCCCCCCTTCAGCACAATCACATCCCGATTTTTTTCCGGGTCTACAAACCCCTCATACAAGCTTTGGAATCCGGCGCTGCTGTTGGCGCCTAAAAAGAAATTGCTTATCATGGATTACCCTCCTGATCTGTGGTTCTCTCTTTTTAATCTATGCAAAACTCCAAAAGAAGTGAAAGTCCGGGACTGTGGTTCGCCGCTGGAGGCGTGGAATGGGGAGAAAGAATAAAACATGCCGGACTGGATACCCAGTCCGGCATGTTTTATTCCCGATATAGGCGCTCAGCCACAGCTATATTGCGCTCCTCGATTTTCAGCAGGCGCTCCACCGCATCCGGTTCCCGGCGGAGGCGGACAGCGGCGTCAATCATGGCACAGAGCTTTTGGGAGGTGAGACCTTCCAAATCCATAAACTGCTCCTCCCCGATGTAGCGCAGGAAGGCGCTGACCTTGGGGTCGTATACCAGCCCCACCAGAGGCACCCCCTTTCCCGCCGCGAAGATCAGGGCGTGGAGACGCATGGACACCACCGCCCGCATCCGGGAGAGGACACCGATGATGGCCATAGGGCTCTCCGGCCGGGTGATCAGATGGCAGGGCACCGGGAGGCCCTTGGCCGCCCGGGTGATCACCTCCGGGTCGTGAAGCTTCTCCACCGCCAGAAACAGCGGCGTCAGGCCGTGGCGCTTGTAGGCGTGGACCGCCCCGGCCCGGATGGCCTCAAATTTCTCCTCCACCCCCGGCCAATTCCGCAGGGCAAAGCAGATGTACCGCCCCTCCAGCGGCACACCGTGGGAGAGGAAAGTACTGTCGGTGAGGGCATCGTCCAAGGCAGGAAGACGCAGGGCCGGGTCCGCGCTGAGGCAGGTCTCCGGCTGATCCACCCCCATCCGCCGCAGCTCTTGGAGGGAGTCCGGCTCCCGCAGAGTGATGGCATCCACGTAGCGGTTCATGTACTCCGCGGCCAGCCGCTGGTGCCGGGGCCGGATCACCGGACCGATGCCGCAGCCGTACATCATTACCCTGTTCTTTCGCCGCTTGGCGGCCCGTATATTGTAGAGGTAGTACCACAAGGACCGCCGGCTGGTTACGTCCTGTATCAAGCTGCCGCCGCCGCTGAGGTAGAGCTTGGAGTGCTTCATAGCCCGCTTCCACTTGAGGAAGGCAAAGGTGTGTACCGCGTCCACCCGGTAGGTCAGCCGGGTGCGCTTTGGCTGGCGGGAGAGGACGGTGATGGGCATATAGGGATCGATGCCCTTCATCTCCTGAATAATGGCGCTCAAAATAGCGTCGTCCCCGGCGTTCTCCTTACCGTAGGCTCCGCAGATCACTACCCCGTCCCGCTTGGACTTGGGCCGGGCATGGCGGCGGAGGATGTCCTCATAGATCCTAAGCTGTGTGTCCACGGTCTTTTGCAGGGAGAATCGCTCCGCCGCCTTCTCCCGCAGCCGCTCCCCCATCTGACGGCGCAGCGCCTCATCCTCCGCCAGCTCCGTCAGGCACTTGGCAAGGGCACCGGCGTCCTTAGGCTGGAACATCAGGCCGTTCACCGCGTGGTCGATGAGGTAAGGCACCCCGCCCACCCGACTGCTCACCGTTGGCAGGGCATACCGGGCCCCCTCGGTGAGGGCATAGGGGAAGGTCTCACTGAGGGATGTCAGGGTATTGATGTCGATGGCTTGGTAAAAGCTGTCCATGTCGCTGACCCATCCGGCGAAGCACACCTTCTCCGCCACATTTAGCTCCTTAGATAGGGCAGTGAGCTTGTCCTTCTCCGCCCCGTCCCCGGCGATGACCAAGCGCAGCCGGGGACACCTCTCCGCGGCCAGCGCGAAAGCCCGAATCAGTGTGGTGATGTCCTTCACCGGGTTTAATCGGGCGGCAATGCCCACCACAACGGAGTCCTCCCCCACCTCAGCCCCCAGCGAGCGGAGATAGGCGGTGCGGTCCGGCAAGGTGGGCCGGGCGTCAAAGGTCAGGCCGTTGTAGATGGCGTAGAGCTGCTGGGGCGGAAACCCCCGTGAGATCAGCAGGTCCACCATGGCGTCGCTGACGCCGATGTGGTAATCGAAGCACCGCAGCGCCAGCGTATTCACCGTTCCATAGGTCAGCTTGCCTAAAGGGCGGCCCATATAGTCTAAGCGGTAGTCGCTGTGGACGGTAGTGACCACCGGAAGGGCGGTGCTCCGGCGAAGAAGCGCCCCCATCATGTTGGCCCTGGCCCCGTGGCAGTGGACAACTTCATAGCCGCCCTCGATAATATAGCGGCGGAGCCGGCGATAGGTACCCACCACATTCCGGCCATCAAAGATCTCGGTGGGGATGCCCATGTCCCGGGCCTCTTGGGCAAACTCACCGTCCCGAAAACAGACCAGCTGGACGGTAATGGATTCGTTCAGATGCTGCAGCAGCGACAGCACGTGGGTCTTGGCCCCGCCGGTGTCGCCGCCGCTGATGAGATGGATTACATTCATAAAACCTCCGGAGTTTTACTGAAAATTGAGACAGGAGATATTGGATCATGGCAGGGTCTGGCAGTACGGAAAGCAGATGCCGATGCAGCCGATGGCTAAGTGCATCCAGAGAAGGTGTAGAATAAACAGCAACAGGCCCATATAGGAAAAGCTGATATGTCCCAGCATAACGCCCCCCTTTTAGAGCACCGATGGGCCATGTCCGCAATATGGAGCCGCAGGGAGAAAAATTTCTCTTGTGATATGACAGAAAGTGCGCTATAATAATTCAGCACGGCGCTGTCCTGCGGGGCAGGCCCCACGGACAACTATTATAGCGCCCGATTGCGGCGCCGGTCAAGCAGGAGGAAGTGAAAATGCCCCAGAAAAAGTGGAAATTTAACATTATCGACATAATTGCCATTGTACTGATCGCCGCCGTGGTCTTCTTTGTGGCCTCCAAGCTGCTGAGCAATCGCGGCGGGGAGCGGGAGATGGTGACCATCACCTACCAAGTTATAGCGGAGAACCAGCCGGTGGAGATGTACGAGTCGGCCCAGCAGTACATCCCCTGCAAGATCATGGCCTCCGGCGCCCTCTACGACGCAGAGGTCACTGCCGTAGAGGCGGAGCACACCTTGGTGTGCAGCGAAGGAGCATGGGTGGAGGACCCGGACCATGTGGACCTCCTTTTTACCGTCACTGCCCAAGTGGAAAAGACCACCGTGATGGTGCCCTCGGTGGGGACGCAGGAGATCCGCATCGGCAAGGAGATTATCTTCAAGACCGAGTACATTGAATTCGACCCCGCCTATGTGGTCAGCGTGGAGTACACCTGAGTGCTGAAGGCAACATGCCGCCCTTCCACAGGAAGGGCGGCTTTCGCCTGTTAAACCCTCGGTAAAGTCTGCGGCATGTGTTTAAACTGCTGCAAGCGGCGAGATAATGCCCCCTTGGTTCTCAAGGCGCGAAGCACAGCTCCCTCAAAAAAGCGGCTGTGCCATTTATTTGACGCTTACCAGCAGGGGATCTTCCTCCAAAAGGGCCGGATTCTTCAAAAACCGGCGCATAGTCTTATAGAACATGGCATAGTCGTGACCGGTACAGATGCGCTCGTCCATAACCACCTTGATGGGGATCAGCTTGCTCTTCAGTTCCCCGGTGAGGAAGTTCGGCACGCTTTTGCCCATGCTGACAAACACGCTGGTGGTGCCGAACTCATAGATATGGTGGTAGATGCTGCTGGTCTGTATGGAGGCTAAATTGGTAATAAACATACTGGTGTGAAAGGGGCTCAGGTCGATAACAAATCGGGGCAGCAGGCCGAAATGGTCCAGCAGCCGAGCTAATCCCAGCACCAGCTTGGGCAGCAGAGGGATGGAGAACATGAAGGCAGCGAACTTGTCCGTGTTGTTTTGATTCACCGGCCGGCTGTTCTCCTCAATCAAGGCGCTGATCTTCTCGTTGATGGTGAACACGTTGTCTCCCGGCTCCAAAAAGACCTTGACAGTCGTTTGAACCCCCTTGCCGTTTGTGTCGCTTTTGAGCATCACAAAGCTGACGCAGAAGTGGTTGCGCTGATAGATCCGGCTGTTGACCACAAAGCGGTTGATGTAGGGGTGGCGGCGGGCGGAGAGATAGTAGGCGGCGATGAGCACCGCCATGCGGCTCAACCGCACCCCCTTCACCCGGCGCACCTCCCGGATGTAGCCCCGGATTACCTCCTCATCCACATACTCTGTCACATAGTTCTGGGCATCCACCCGTTTAGGCATAATATAAGGGATGGCCCGCTCAATGGCGGAGAGCCCCTTTCGTACTTTTCTTCCATCTGCTCGCATTGCTGTTCTCCCTCATGCGTTTTTTGAGAAGCTAACACATACACCAGATATGGCGCACACTTTTCGCCGTATCGTAAGCCTATGGGAAACAGTATACCGCACTCAGGCGAAAAATGCAAATTTATTTGCCCATATGGGGGGAATATTTGGACAAAACACTGACATTTCATCCTGCAATTACTGTTGATTATTTGTTCGAGTGTGCTATACTGGACTATGTTAAAGAATCGACAACATTCTATAGAGGAGGAACGATGGATGAAATACGACCGCATTTATAACTTTTCTGCCGGTCCCGCTATCATGCCCGAACCGGTGCTGGAGGAGATCCGGGACGAGCTGATGAACTGCCGGGGATCCGGTATGTCTGTGATGGAGATGAGCCACCGCTCCAAGGTCTTTGAGGAGATCATCAAGGAGGCGGAGGCCGACCTCCGGGCACTGATGGGGATTCCCGAAAACTATAGGGTGCTGTTCATCCAAGGCGGCGCCACCCTCCAGTTCGCCATGGTCCCCATGAACCTGATGAAAAACGGCGCCGCCGCCTATATCGAGACCGGCGCTTGGTCCAAGAAAGCCCTTCAGGAGGCCGGGAAATACGGCCGGGTGGAGATCGCCGCCTCCAGCAAGGACCGAAACTACAGCTACGTCCCTGACTGCTCCGACCTCCCCATTGCGGAGGATGCGGATTACATCTACATCTGTCAAAACGAGACCATCCATGGCACCACCTACCGGACCCTGCCCAACACCAAGGGAAAGGTCTTGGTCAGCGACCAGAGTTCTATGTTCCTCTCCCAGCCCTGTCATGTCTCCGAATTCGGCATGATCTACGCCGGGGTACAGAAGAATGTGGGACCCGCCGGCATGGTCATTGCCATCATCCGGGAGGACCTGATCCGGGAGGATGTGGACGGGAAGGTTCCCACCTATCTGCGCTATGCCACCCACGCCGGCAGCGACTCGCTGTACAACACCCCCAACTGCTGGTCTATTTACTGCTGCGGCAAGGTGTTCAAGTACCTCCAGCGCATCGGCGGCCTTACGGAGATATACCGCCGGAACGCGGAGAAGGCGAAAGTCCTCTACGACTTTTTAGACAGCTCCAAGCTGTTTAAGGGCACCGTAGAGCGGGAGTTTCGTTCGCTGATGAATGTCCCCTTTATCACCGGCGACAAGGACATGGACGCCAAGGTGGTGGCCTACACCAAGGCCGCCGGCTTTGAGAACCTGAAGGGCCACCGGAGCGTGGGCGGCCTCCGGGCCAGCATCTTCAACGCCATGCCCAAGGAAGGTGTGGAGGCTCTGGTGGACTGCCTCAAGGAATTCGAGCGCACCCAAGGGTAATCCCTGCGAGATAGAAATCAGAAGCATTCCCGCTATTACAGCCAGTAAGGAGAGAAAAACGATGCGCATTTTAGTGACCGACGGCATGGACGCCGCCGCTATGGAGGCCCTGCGCGCCAAGGGCCACGAGATGGTAGAGCAGTTCTACGTCCCCGAGGTGTTGGGCGAGGCACTGCGGGACTTTGACGCGGTGGTGGTCCGCAGCGCCACCAAACTCCGCGCCCCCCAGCTGGATGCCGCCAAGGGCAGCCGGCTAAAGCTGATCCTCCGGGGCGGTGTGGGGCTGGACAACATTGACGTATCCCACGCGGAGAGCTGCGGCTTTACCGTGAAGAATACCCCCAAGGCCTCCTCCCGCTCCGTGGCGGAGCTGGCAATGGGCCATATGTTCTCCTGTGCCCGGTACATCTCCCTGGCCGGCGCCACCATGCGGGAGGGCAAGTGGGAGAAGAAGGCCTATGGCAAGGGCATTGAGCTGGGCGGCAAAACCTTGGGCATCATCGGCTTTGGCCGGATCGGCCAGACCCTTGGAGCCATGGCCAAGGCCATTGGCATGGAGGTGGTGGCGCAGGATGTCTACCACGTGGAGGGTATCGAGGCGCGCTTAGGTATGCGCTATGTGGAGCTGGAGGAGCTGCTGGCGGTATCCGACTTTATCTCCCTGCACACCCCCGCCATTGACGGAAAACCCCTGATCAACGCCGAAACCATCGCCAAGATGAAGGACGGCGCGGTGCTGATCAACACCTCCCGGGGCAACAACGTGGATGAGGCCGCCCTGCTGAACGCCCTGAACAGCGGCAAGCTCCGCGCGGCAGGCTTGGACGTCTACGCAGAGGAGCCCCCCACAAACAAAGCCCTTCTCAGCCATCCCGCCGTCTCCTGTACCCCCCACATCGGCGCCGCTACCAAAGAGGCCCAGAAGCGCATTGGCGCGGAGATTGTAGAGATTATCGAGAGCTTTTTCAAGGCGTAAGGCTCTCCCGCATCAGCCGCAGACCACAAAACATATACCACTTGACAAAAAGCCCCCACTTTTCGCCATCTGCTTCCAGCATAAAAAGCCTTCCGAAAATTGCAAATGCAAGTTGGACACCCCGAGGCAGAAAGCAGGCCATCATAGCCTTGGTCACGGTCAGAGCCTACGGCTCTGTCCGTGACCCAAGCTGGCGCAGCCGTCAGTCTGGGTAAACAGTACATAGGAAGGCCTCAACGAGTTTCTCCGGGGTACAGTGACCGAGCTTTCTCCGAGGCTGCCCATTCAACCCGTCAGCAGCTGCAGTGCTGGCCATACCCAGCCCGGAGGGCAGCCACTATGGGCTTTTCCTTAAATGTCCGGCTTCATTTTACAATCGGCCAAGAAAAGGTTTCTATTTCAAAAAAGAACGAAATGGGGGAGATGCAGGGATTTCATTGTGCATCCCGTGGATTTTGCCCGTTAAGGATTTCAGAGCAGTCATACTCTCTCAACAGCGACAAAGCAATATACTGTAATGTAACGTCTCTAAATCCCAACTGTCCTTCACACTGCACACACTGATCGGCCGTTTCCACATCCCTTAATCCCATCATAACAGATTCCGCTCGGGATAGCAGGCGCATAAGGTGTCTGCCGCCCCGTTTTTTCTGCCAAAATCCCCACAAATTTAGGCAAACGGGGTGCCACTGTCTATTGTCTTTTGCACAGCACGGTAGTAAGATGATACACTACCACCACTTGAGAGTATGGATTTGAAAGGAGCGTTCCGCTTGAACGGCCAACCATCACAAACCGCCGAGAAGCAGAGTCCCATAGAACGGGTCGCTGCTTTTATTGTGGATAAACGCAAGGCATTTTACCTGATTTACATCGGCTTTGCCATCTTCTGTGTGTTTGCGGGGAGCTGGGTGTCGGTGAACGACGATCTCACCAGCTACCTGCCCGACACCACCGAGACCCGCCAAGGGCTCACCATTATGGATGACGAGTTTGTCACCTTCGGCACCAGCCGCATTATGGTGGACAACATCTCCTGTGACCAAGCTCTGCGCCTGTCAGAGCAGGTGGAGGAGATCGAAGGGGTGAAATCTGTAGACTTCGACGACAGCCCGGACCATTACCAAAACGGCGCGGCCCTGTTCTCCATCACCTACGACGGCACCGCCGAGGACCCGGTGAGCCTGACGGCCTTGGAGGAGGCCAAATCTCTCTTGGAGGGCTACGATGTCTACATCACCGGTGACACCGGTGACTCCGCCTCCGACAGTCTGGCCGCCGAGATGCAGGTGGTTATGGTCATCGCCGTGGTGATCATCCTCTTGGTGCTGCTCTTCACCTCCCAGACCTACATGGAGATCCCGGTGATGCTCCTCACTTTCGGCATGGCGGCACTGATGAACAAGGGAACCAACTTCCTCTTTGGAGAGATCTCCTTCATCTCCGACTCCGTGGCCGTGGTGCTCCAACTGGCCTTGGCTATCGACTACGCCATCATCCTCTGCCACCGCTACACCGAGGAGCGGGAGCACTTGGAGGCCCGGGAAGCCGCAGTGGCCGCCCTGAGCAAGGCCATCCCGGAGATCTCCGGGAGCTCTCTCACCACCATCTCCGGTCTGGGGGCTATGTGCTTCATGCAGTTCGGCATTGGCCGGGACTTGGGTGTGATTTTGATGAAGGCCATCGTGCTGAGCCTTCTCAGCGTGTTTACCCTGATGCCGGGGCTCCTTATGAGCTTCAGCGGTCTCATTGACCGGACCCATCACAAAAACTTCGTCCCAAAAATCACCGCTTGGGGCAAATTAGCCGTCCGCACCCGGTTCATTATGCCCCCGGTGTTTGTGGTGCTGATTATCTTAGGCTTCCTCCTCTCCAACCGCTGTCCCTACGCCTACGGCACCACCGACCTCACCACCATCCGCCAAAACGACGCCCAGATCTCCCAGATGAAGGTCAACAGCACCTTCGGACAGGTGAACACCTTGGCCGTGCTGGTGCCCCAAGGGGACTACGAGGCAGAGGGCCGTCTTCTCCGGGAGCTGGAGCATCTGAACGAGACGGACACCGTTTTGGGCCTTGCCAATGTGGAGGCCATGGACGGCTACGTCCTCACCGACCAACTCACCCCCCGGCAGTTCGCGGAACTTACCGATTTGGACGTGGAGGTTGCCCGCCTGCTCTACTCCGCCTACGCTGTCAGCAACGAGAGCTACGGCCAGCTGGTCAGCGGTGTGGAGAACTACGGCGTGCCTTTGATCGACATGTTCCTCTTCGTCTACGACCAGATGCAGGAGGGCTACCTCCCCTTGGACGCCGACATGACCGAGACCATTGAGGACCTGCACACCCAGCTCACTGACGCCCAGCTCCAATTAAAGGGTGAAAACTACAGCCGCTTGGTCCTCCAGCTGAACCTCCCCGAGGAGAGCGCAGAGACCTTCGCCTTCTTGGATACCCTCCACTCCATCGTGGGCAAATACTACCCGGAGGGCGCCTTTTTAGTGGGCAACTCCACCAGCAACTTCGACCTCTCCACCTCCTTCGGCAACGACAACCTGCTGATTGGTGTCCTCACTATTGTGTTTGTCATTCTGGTTCTGATTTTCACCTTCCAATCCGCTGGCCTCCCCGTACTGCTGATCTTGGTGATCCAAGGCAGCGTCTGGATCAACTTCTCCTTCCCAACCTTACAGCACAGCCCCCTCTTTTTCCTCAGCTACTTGGTGGTCAGCTCCATCCAGATGGGCGCCAACATTGACTATGCTATTGTCATCGCCAACCGGTATGTGGAACTCAAGCGTGAGATGCCCCTGAAGGACGCGGTGATCGAGTCCCTCAACGAGGCCTTCCCCACCATCATCACCTCCGGCACCATTTTAGCCTCCGCCGGCATCCTGATCGGCTTTCTCTCCTCCAATCCGGCCATCTCCTCCATCGGCGTGTGCTTGGGCCGGGGCACTCTGATCTCAATCTTCTTAGTTATGGGCATCCTGCCCCAGATTCTGCTCTTGGGGGACATCATCATCGAAAAGACCGCCTTCACCCTGAAGGCCCGCCTCCCCCTCCAGAGCCAGACCGGCAAGTTGCTTGTGGACGGCCACATCCGGGGCTATGTCTCCGGCATGGTGGACGCCGACTTCACCGGCGTACTCCACGGCACCATCAACGCCGCAGTGGCGGCCGGCGCCATCCAAAAGGAACAAAGCGCCGATCCCCCGCTCCGTATCGAGGATGACAGCCACAGAGAGGAGGCCCAGAGCCATGCGTAAACAGCGCCCTATCCGTCCCCTCCCCCTTTTCCTTACCCTGTCACTGCTCCTCTCCCTCCTAACACCGGCAGCGACAGCCGCAGAGGAGGCACAGGAGATTATTTACATCCGCTCCATCGACGATCTGCGCGCCCTATCCAAAAATTGCACCCTGGACACTTGGTCCCGTGACAAAACCGTGATTTTAGAGCGCGATCTCAACTTGGAGGGCATCGAGTTTACCCCCATCCCCACCTTCGGCGGCCTCTTCCTTGGCGGAAGCCATACTATCTCCGGCCTGCGTATCACCGCCGCTGGCTCCAGCATGGGCCTTTTCCGCTATCTCCAGCCCACCGGCGTTATCTCCGACCTAAATGTGGAGGGAACCGTCTCCCCCACTGGCACCCGCTCCACTGTGGGCGGCATCGTGGGCGATAACGCCGGGCGAATCGAGAACTGCACCTTCCGGGGATCCGTCCGGGGAGAGAGCGCCGTGGGCGGCATCGCCGGCCGCAACAGCGAGAGCGGAGAGATCTGCCGCTGTGATATGACCTCCGGCGACCTCAGTGGCAAAAACGCCACCGGCGGCATTGTGGGCCGCAATTTAGGACTGATCTGCTTCTGTGCCAACTATGCCGGCGTCAACCTCACCGAGGGCGACACCTCCTTGGACCTCCGCGCCGCCGACGCAGGCGCCGCCATCGAGGAACAGGCCACTGCGGACGACGAAACTTACCACCTTCTCAGCAGCTGCTTCGACACCGGCGGCATCGCCGGATACTCCAGCGGCGAGATTTTCAACAGCACCAACCACGGCGCGGTGGGGTATCCCCACGTGGGCTACAACACCGGCGGCGTGGTTGGCCGCAGCAACGGCTACGTCTCCGGCTGCACCAACCTTGGCCCGGTCTTGGGCCGCAAGGACGTGGGCGGCATTGCAGGGCAGGCGGAGCCCTGTGTACTTATCGACCCGGGCCGGGACACCATCGAAAGCCTGCGCCGGGAGCTGAATACCTTGGAGGGCCTTATTGACCGCTCCTTGGACAACGCCGCCCGCACCGGGGACGATGTCTCCGACCGTCTCTCCCTCATGGGCGACTACGCCGGCGACGCCAAGGACAGCAGCAATGACATGCTCAACCACCTTACCGACTTCACCGACAGCACGGTGGACTCCGCCAACACCCTCCTCTCCGACATCACCGACGCCCTGAACCGCCTCTCCCCCGCCTTGGACGATCTTTCAGAGGCGGGGAGCCGCTTGGAGCGCCTCTCCTATCAGCTCAGGGACGCCATGGACGATTTGGAGGACGCCTCAGACATCGGCGCGGACATTCTTCGGGAGCTTAGGGACGCCTTAGGTGGCCTCCAGCAGGCAGGGAACCGCCTCACCCGATCTGCCAACGCCCTCTCTACCGCCACAGAAGCGCTGGTTTTGAGCACGGTCTCCTATGACACCAAGGCCGCCGAACAGGCCGCCGGAGAGATCGAGAGCGCCTTGGAGGACCTGAGCGGCGCCTTCTCTGACACCGCCGACGCTGCCGGGGACATACAGGACGCCCTCCGTCAGGCGGAGGACCTTCCGCAGAAGGACCAGCTCCTCCCCGCCTTGGTGGACGCGGAGCAAGCCCTTGATGATATCGCCGGCACGGTGGAGGACATTCCCGTCCCGCCGGATATCACCCTTCCGGACATTCAGGACGGCAAATTGGATGAACTCCTTGAAAAGCTCACGCAGGCGGGCGAGCGCTTGGAGGCCGCCATCGCCGCCATCCAGAAGGCCCTGAACCGCACCGACAGTTTCTCTGGCAAGCTGAAGGACGCGCTGGGGAAACTGCAAAGCGCTGCCTCCACCTCCGCCGCCATAGGGCGGCTGATCCACAGCGCCTTTGACGCCGCCGGCAACGCAGTGGACCGCCTCACCGAGGACGGACCGGTGCAGTTCACCCCCTTGGGGGAGGACTTCAGAGCCGCCAGCGACAGCCTCTACACCGCCATGGGCGGCCTCTTCGACGAGATGGAGGGCCTGAACAGTGCCATCCAAGACGGGAACCACACCCTCACCGCCGACCTGCGGGCGGTAAATCGCCAGTGCCATGTGGTCTTTGACGTGCTTCTCACCGCCATGGACGATTTGGCGGAGGACGCGGAGCAGGGCTTAGACGCGGTAATCGAAGACACCTCCGAGGAGGACATCGCCGCCACCCGGGCGGGCAAGGTCATCGGCTGCCACAGCAGCGGCAGTGTGGAGGGCGACAGAAACGTGGGCGGCATCGCAGGAGCCGTGGCCATTGAGCTGGAGGTGGACCCGGAGGACGACCTCGCCAGCCGCTTCTCCTTCGGCAGCACCTACGAGACCAAGGCTGTGCTCCAAGACTGCCTGAACTATGCCGCCGTCACCGCCAAGAAGGACTGCGCCGGCGGTATTGTCGGCCGGATGGATTTGGGCACCGCCATCGGCTGTCAGAGCTATGGTCCGGTGGAGAGCACCGGCGGGAACTACACCGGCGGCATCACCGGCTACGCGGAAGCCTCTATACGGAACTGTTATGCCAAATGTACCCTCGGGGGGAAGGACTACATCGGCGGCATCGCCGGCTGGGCCAGCTGGATGCGGAACTGCTATGCCATCGTCACTATCAGCTCAGGCGACGAGTGCTTAGGGGCCATTGCTGGCGGCGTTGAGGAAGGCAGCGACCTCCGGGACAACTTCTTCGTGGACACGGGGATAGCCGGTTTGGATGGTATCAGCTACGCCGGACGGGCGGAGCCCATCTCCTTTGAGGTGCTAAAGGCCATACCGGAGATCCCCTCGGGCCTTCTCTCCTTCTCCCTGACATGCCTGTCCCAAGGGGAGACCGTGCTCTGCGTTCCCCTCTCCTACGGAAAAAACACCCTGACACCCCTGCCCCCGGTGCCGGAGATCCCCGGCTTCTATGGCGCATGGCCGGAGATTGACGTCTCCGATGTCCGCTCCGACCTCACTGTGGAGGCGGTGTATACCCCGTGGATCACCGTAACCGCCAGCGCAGAGTGCTCCGGGAAGCTGTCCCTGGCCTTGGCGGAGGGCCAGTTTACCGAGGAGGCTGTCCTCCACGTTACAGAAAGCGCCCAGCTCCCGCCTGACGGCGGCGAAAGCTGCTTTGTCTGGGACGTATCCCTTACCGGTACGGACCTGCCCGCCGATGCCGCTGTTCCCCTGCGCCTGCTGAATCCCACCGGAAAAACCGCCGTCCTCTGGCAGTACCAAGACGGGGCTTGGCAGGCGGTGGAGGTACAAGAGAACGGGCAGTACCTCCTTCTCACCATGGAGGGCACCTCCGGCACCTTCTGCCTCCAGCCTAACCCCGCAGCCCCTTGGCCGCTCCTGCTGGCCCTCTTGGCCGCCGTGGTCCTAATTGCCGCTGCGGCAATGGTCGTCCGGCGAAAAAAGAAAAAAACACCGCTCCAAGGCCGAGAATCATGCCACGCCGGGTGAGGCGGAGCGCACCTGCCGCAAGGCCGGCGCACACAGAAAGGCGAACCATCCCACGGGGCTGAGTCCGGCAGGAGTGGAATATGAAAAGGCCTGCAACCGTTTGAAGGCGGGAAAGCAGAGAGGAACAATCAGCAGGGATCTCTGATTCTGCATAGATTTTAGATCTTGAAGCTATGATTTGAGCCGTTTTGCTCGCCGCCGTTTACGGCAGCGACCGCTCCTCAACTTGCCGCGACTACTCGGAACCTATATGGCTAACAGCCGCCCTCAGGAGAAGGCGGCTGTTTTCTTTGTGACGATTTTATCCGCCGGCCTTGTTTTGTTGTACCAGTGGGCGTCCTACCCTCCTTGCGCCGCCCTGCGCTCTTGTTATCCTCTGTTTGGGCCAAAAAAACAGAACCGGCACCACAAAATCCGCATTTTGGGGGCTTTCTGTGTTTCCGCTCTATAATAGCACAATCATCCTTGACACCCACACCATTTCCGCAAACGGCTGGGCAACAGCACCGGCCACAAGGTTGATCTTGTCCTTGCTGATCTCGCCAGCGGGAAGCAGGATGTCCCTGCCCAACAGCGTGTTTTTCATGCTGTCCTCCTATGATTTTTGGGTGCCCAATCTTATAAAATTAAAATATGAGGATATGCGGGAAGAAATAAGGAGCAGCGCAACCCCCTTGTATTTCAGCCTCCTTTGCCCAAGTGGCAAACAGCTATGCGGCTTTATGCTGAGTTTTGCGTTTCAAAAATTTTTTTGAAAAAAAGAGGGTTTTCCAAATCGGCGGCGTATATTGCTACAGTTGGGTTTTCCGGCTCCAACAGACGGCATGGAGAGGAGTGAGACGAATGGCCTTCTCACAGAGCTTTTTGGACGAGCTGACCGGGCGGTGCGACATTGTGGACGTGGTTTCTTCCTATGTCCATCTGACCAAGAAGGGCAGCAACTACTTTGGCCTGTGTCCCTTCCACAATGAGAAAACCGGCTCCTTCTCTGTCTCGCCGGACAAGCAGATCTACCACTGCTTTGGCTGCAAGAAGGGCGGCGGCGTGATCAACTTCATCATGGAGGAGGAAAATCTCTCCTTTCCAGACGCGGTGCGCTTTCTGGCGGGCCGGGCTGGCATGGAGGTTCCAGAGGACACCGGCGACCGGGAGCGGGACCGGCTCCGTGCCCGTGTGCTCTCCCTCAACAAGGAGGCCGCCCGGTTTTTCTACCAAAATCTGCAGAGCCCGGCAGGGGCGGCGGTATCGGAGTACCTGCACCACCGGAGGATCACTCGAAAAACCGCTATGGACTTTGGCCTTGGCGCCTCTTTGGACGCTTGGGACAGCCTCCTCACCACCATGGTGGGCAAGGGATACTCCAAGACCGAGCTCTTAGCCGCAGGCCTTGTGGTCCAGAACAAGCAGGGCCGGCTCTATGACAAGTTCCGAAACCGCCTGATCTTTCCCGTCATTGACGTGCGTGGGGATGTGGTAGGCTTCGGCGGGCGGGTGTTGGACAAGTCCGAGCCTAAATACATGAACACCCAAGAGACCGTGGCCTACAGTAAGCGCCGGGTGCTCTACGGCATGAACTTGGCCAAGAAGACCAAACGCTCCAATATCATCCTCTGTGAGGGAAATATTGACGTAATCACCCTTCATCAAGCGGGGTTTGACAACGCGGTGGCCTCCATGGGGACCGCTCTCACCACCGAGCAGACTCGGATTTTAAGCCGCTACACCAAGGAGCTGGTCCTCTGCTATGACAACGACGGCGCCGGCAAAAACGCCACAGAGAAAGCCATTGAGCTTCTGAAGAACTCCGAATTCACCGTCCGGGTTCTCCAGCTGCCCAACCGCATGGTGGATGGTCAGCCGGTGAAGCAGGATGTGGATGACTTTATCAAAAACCAAGGCCGCGCCGCCTTCGAGGCTCTGCTCACCGGCAGCGAGGACCAAGTGGACTACCGCATGGAGACCGTAGCCGCCAAATACGATCTCACCGATGACAAACAGCGGGTGGCCTACGCCGCCGAGATCAGCGAACTCATCTCCAAGCTCCCCAACGCCGTGGAGCGGGAGGTATGCGCCGGTCGGGCAGCGGAACAGGCGGGCATCTCCCGGGAGGCCATGCTCATTGAGGTGGAGCGGGCCGGAAAGCGGCTCTATAAAAAGGAGAGACGGGCGGCAGAGCGGCGGGAGATGAACCCAATATCCCAGCTCCAGCCCCAGAATCGCTCCATCCGATACAGCGACGTGCGTTCAGCCTTGGCCGAGGAGGGGGTTATCCGCCTGCTGCTGCGGGACGAATCTCTCTTCCCCCACTGCGCCAGTCTCACTGTGGAGGAATTTTCCTCGTCATTATTGGGTAAAATCTATGGCGCGCTTTCAGAACGCCACAGCGGCGGGCTGCCCCTCACCATCGCGGCGCTGTCGGCCCTGCTCACAGCGGAGGAGATGAACCACCTCTCCGCCCTGCTGCAAAAACCAGAATCCCTCTCCCGCGCCGAGGAGGCGCTGAAGGATTACATACGCATCATTCAAGACGCCTGTCTGAGGCGCAGCGGGACCCAAGAGACAGACCCTCTGCTGGCCGCACAGGAGAAAAACAGGAAGAAAAAGGGTTACGGAGGAAAGCAAGTATGACAAAAGACTTAGAGCACGTTGACGTAAATGATCTGGTACAGGACGTGCCTTTGGAGGAGCTGCCGGAGATTGACATCAAGCCCGCCCGGCGGACACTCAAAAAGGAGAAGGACGGGGAGAAGAAGCCCCTGCAAAAGCTGGAGGAGAAGGACGTCGCCAAGCTCTCCGCCGCCCCCATCCTTCTCGCCCATGAGAAGCTGATGGACCTCTTCGCCCGGGGTAAAAAAAAGGGCAAAGTGGATTCTTCCGAGATGATGGAGGTTCTGGACGAGATCGAGCTGGACGGCGAACAGATGGAGCACATCTACGACTCCTTGGAGTCCTTGGGCATTGAGATCGGTACCGAGGAGGATCTCCTGCCTGAGCTCCCTGACGATATTGAGCCCCCTATCGAGGAGATCACCGATATTGAGGAGGAGGAGCTGGTTGATCCCAACACACTGGTGGATACCTTCGCCATCGACGACCCGGTGCGTATGTACCTCAAGGAGATCGGCAAGGTTCCCCTGCTCTCCCCCGATGAGGAGATTGATCTGGCACAGGCCATGACCGCCGGCAATCAGGCCGCCGAGATGCTGCACATGATGAAGACCGACGGCTTGGAGATTCCCGAGGAGGAGCTGAAGGTCCTGCGCCGGAACTACCGGGCCGGTGAGAACGCCAAGCAGAAGCTGGCCGAGGCCAACCTCCGTCTGGTGGTATCCATTGCCAAGCGATATGTAGGCCGGGGTATGCTGTTTTTGGATCTGATTCAAGAGGGCAACTTGGGCCTTATCAAGGCGGTGGAGAAGTTTGATTATACCAAGGGCTACAAGTTCTCCACCTACGCCACCTGGTGGATCCGTCAGGCCATCACCCGGGCCATCGCCGACCAAGCCCGGACCATCCGCATCCCGGTGCATATGGTGGAGACCATCAATAAGGTAATTCGTGTCAGCCGCCAGCTTCTTCAGGAGCTGGGCCACGACCCCAGTCCCGAGGAGATCTCCGCCGAGATGGGGATGCCCGTGGAGAAGGTCCGGGAGATTCTCAAGATTGCGCAGGAGCCGGTAAGCCTGGAGACCCCCATCGGCGAGGAGGAAGACAGTCACTTAGGCGACTTCATCCCCGACGAAGGCGCCAGCGAACCCAGCGAGGCCGCCAGCTTCACCCTGCTCAAGGAGCAGCTCATTGACGTACTCAGCACCCTAACCCCCCGGGAGGAGAAGGTCCTCAAGCTCCGCTTCGGCATTGAGGATGGCCGCAGCCGCACCTTAGAGGAGGTGGGCAAGGAGTTTCAGGTCACCCGGGAGCGTATCCGCCAGATCGAGGCCAAGGCCCTGCGCAAGCTCCGCCACCCCAGCCGGAGCAAAAAGCTGAAGGATTTCTTAAATTAAAAAAACAGGTGTCCTTATCCCGTTAGGGATAAGGACACCTCAGCCTGTCGAAAAAGTCTCGAAAAAGTCTGCCTAAGGGAGACTTTTTCGTATTTATGTGGAAAAATGGAGCAGGGTGAGAAAAATACTGGAGCGCGGGGAAATGGAGCGTGGCGTGGTGGAACCGGCGGACACGGAGGGCCTTGCGCCACAGGAGCACCTGTTGCGGAAAGCAGACGGGGCGCCCCTCAAGGCCGGCGCAAATCTGAACAAGAAGATCAAGCAGGAAGTGCCGGCAGCGGCCAAGCGGTATCAAAGGGAGCTGCCGGCTGAGATCAACGCGGAACGGGAAGCCCAAGGGAAAAAGCCCTTCGATGATGACGATGATCCGCCGGCCCCCACCAAAAGGAGACGGGATAACACCTCGAAAAAGAAGCTGGCGCGGCGGAAGAAGGCGGGCTTCAAAACTGCGACCAAAAGCACCACAGGCCCGGATTGCGGTATATGGATGAAGGGAAAGCACCAGCGGCGCAGTCTGTCTATACGGCGACCCACACCGCCTGCGATAAGAACGGCTATGTGCTGGAAGCAGTGGTTGCCCCCGGCAATATCCATGACAGCGTGGCTTTCGATGATATTTACGATAAAGTGACCCAGACCTTCCCGGAGATTGAAACCATCGTGGCAGATGCCCAAGAAAAACGCGCCATGCAATATACCCATTACCGTGGTCTGGCATAGAGCCCCAACTGGGTCAGACCACGGTAACATGTGTGTCCCATCTATAAATACCACCGCAGGGGTCAGCGCCCCCGCTGTTCCCGCCTCTTCCAATATCCACTGAAACACCGCCGCTATCGTTTCCGGGGTGAATCGGTGCCGGAAGTTATAGCTCATCATGGAAAAATGGGGCAGTTCCTCACTCAGCGTGTACCGCAGAAACCACCGGTAGGCTATATCTGTCTCCGCTCTGCGCAGCGTGCCCCGCAATGATGCGTTCCCGTCCAGATGCTGCAGCATTAAGATTTTGAACAGCACCACCGGGTCGCTGCTCTGCGGCCCTCTTCTTCGCTGTACAATGGCTCCACGATTTCGTACAATTTCTCGAAATCTACCGCTACATCCACCTGCCGCAATAGATGTCCGGGTGGTACCAAGCTTTCCGTGTCCACCATTTCTATTACCCCCCGCTCATTTTTCCCTCCCTTCAGCATCTTTCTCACCCCCGTCCTATTTTACCACTCCTATCATAAAAAATCTGCCATTTGGAAGACTTTTTCGACAGGCGGGGGACCGGTCCTTTCTCGTCTAATGTGCCTTTTACTTTTCGTTTTGGCACTTTCTTCGCTCAAAAATGTCCACAGCGCACCCTCCCAAACTCAATCCCAACGCCCTCCCAACAGGGCTTGTCCAAAGAATGGTCAGGCACCGGCTCTCAATTTTTTCTCTCAAAAACCATCCGAATTACCCCGGCCCGCCGCCAAAAGGACAACAAAAAAGAGCCCAGAGCAATTCGCAATGAACTACTCTGGACTCTCAAATTTTACTCAGTGCTTGCTCTCAACGCCGCTCTGAAAGAGACAAAATTGGGAGCGGAATTGGGATGGTTTTGGGTGGGGCAAGCTCATCTAATCTTACTTGATCATGGAGGCGATCTCCTCAGCGAAGTTCTCCTCCTTCTTCTCGATGCCCTCGCCCTTCTCGAAGCGGACCGCATCCTTGAAGGCCACCGTGCCGCCCAAGGCCTTGGCGGCGGACTCCATATACTTCTCCACACTCATATCGCCGTCCTTGACAAACTCCTGCTGGAGCAGGCAGTTCTCGGCGTAGAACTTGTTGAGCTTGCCGGCCACGATGTTCTCCTTGACCTTGTCGGGCTTGCTGGCCATCTTGGGATCGTTGGCCATCTGGGCCAGCATGATCTTCTTCTCCTCGTCCAGCACCTCCTGGGTGACTTGGGCCTTGTCCCAGAAGCGGGGATTCATGGAGGTAATCTGCATAGCGATATCCTTGCCGATGGCGGTCACGTCGATGCCGCCGGTAACCTCCAAGTTCACCAGCACGGCGATCTTGCCGCCGGCGTGGACATAGGGCACGGAGACACCCTCGGTGAAGAAGGCGAAGCGGCGGACCTTGATGTTCTCACCGATGACCAGCACCATCTCCTGCTGCTGCTCTTTGACGGTGAAGTCCGTGCCGCTGAACTTGCACTCCATCAGAGCCTCCAGGCTCTCGGGCTTGTTGGCCACCACAGTGGCGGCTACGCCCTTGACAAAGTCCACAAACTTCTCATTCTTGCCCACGAAGTCGGTCTCGGCGTTGACCTCCACCATCACGCCCACACCGTCGATGACAGCGGCGTAGGCCATCCCCTCGGCGGCAATGCGGTCGCCTTTCTTGATGGAGGCGGCCAGTCCCTTCTCCCGCAGGTACTCAATGGCCTTGTCCATGTCGCCGTCAGAGGCGGCCAGAGCCTTCTTGCAGTCCATCATACCCACGCCGGTTCTCTCCCGCAGGGTTTTTACGTCAGCAGCTGTAAAAGCCATAATACAGTCCTCCTAAAAATAAATCGTTATCGTATGCCCCGCCCCTGCAAGGGTATCGCGCCAAGAACACCTGTGGGAGCGGCCGCCAGCCGCCCGCGGGCACATAGATGCCCCCGTATCAAGCATTCCTATCGCGGCGCCCCCTGAGAAAGCGGAGAAACCGTCCTCTTCTATGAATATCTCAGAAGCGGCAAAGAGAAATGGGGCGGGACTTCCCCCGCCCCATAGCATATACCGATTGCCTGTTATTTACTCGGCGGCGCTCTCCGCGGGGGCCTCGGCCTCCTCGGTCTGCTCGCCCTGCTTGCCCTCGATCATGGCGTTGGCCATCACGGAGGCAATGAGCTTGATGGCGCGGATAGCGTCGTCATTGCCGGGGATGGGGTAGTCGATCTCATCGGGATCGCAGTTGGTGTCGGCGATGGCCACCACGGGGATCCCCAGCTTGTGGGCCTCGGCGATGGCATTGCGCTCCTTACGGGTATCCACGATGAACAGGGCGCCGGGCAGCTTGCGCATCTCCTTCACGCCGCCGAGGTACTTCTCCAGCTTCTCGATCTCACCTAAGTGCTTGATGACCTCCTTCTTGGGCAGCATGTCAAAGGTGCCGTCCTCCTGCATCCGCTTGAGCTGATTGAGGCGGTCCACGCGGGTGCGCATGGTCTTAAAGTTGGTCATCATGCCGCCCAGCCAGCGGGCGTTGACATAGAACATATTGCAGCGGCCGGCCTCTTCCCTGATGGCCTCCTGGGCCTGCTTCTTGGTGCCCACGAACAGCAGGGACTCGCCGTTCTCGCTGAGCTGGCGGACAAAGTTGTAAGCCTCCTCCAGCTTCTTGACGGTCTTCTGCAGATCGATGATATAGATGCCGTTGCGCTCGGTGTAGATAAAGGGTGCCATCTTGGGGTTCCAGCGGCGGGTCTGGTGTCCGAAGTGGACGCCGGCCTCCAGCAGCTGCTTCATGGATACGACACTTGCCATTGATTTTTCCTCCAAAAGATTTAGTTTTGCCCTCCGGGGCCATCATTTTTTCAGCTAACTCACCGCAAAAAATTGTCAGTAAGCACCAACCGAGCATCCGGTCCCGTGTGGAATGCTGAGATATAATACCATAGTTTATCCATAAATGCAAGAAAAAAATTGGAATCCCTCAAAGAAAACAGGAAGCGAAGCCCCTTCCCGCCGCCGCCCTTCTCCCCTATTCCTTCTATCAATAAAAAAGATGCGCTTGGATAAGCGTTACAGCGCAATGGATTCAAATACATACCGCCCAACCTGCGCTGAATTGTGGGCTTTAACGGAAAAGAGTCCGGCAGGGCGGGAACAAATGCGTTCCTGCCCTGCCGGACTCTTTTCACAGCTTCAGTCGGATGATCTGCTCGTAGAGCATTACATATTTCTTTTCTATGACCATGTCCTCATGGTAGTGGCCGAAAAACCAGTATTTGAACCGGCACCGTTGGCGTACCTCATCAAAGAACTCTGTTAGGGCGTCCCTCTGATAAAGCCCGCCGCTGAATATGTCCTGCACACTGGTGGGACAGCAGTGGCTGATGATGTAGTCCACCCCCCAGCCCGCTCTGTTTAGGCTGGCCTTGGCCGTCCGGTACCCCTCCTCGTTGGGCAGTTCCTCCTTCCACCAGGACAGGTGGTTGATCCGGTACATCGCGCCCTTGGCGTCCAGCTTTAGGATGCCGTCTTGGATATCGTGGCTGCTGGCCCCGCCCATGGTGAAAAATCGTTTTCCACCCAGAGTAAATATCTGCCCCTGTTCCAGAAGGATCACCGAAGGGCGGATTCGCCGGATACCTCCGCCCCGCCACTTCTCCAGCGGATATTTTTGTAAGGCGTCAAAGTTTTCGTGGTTGCCCGTCACAAAAGCCGTAGTAAAGGGACGGGCAACCAGCCAGTCCAGTTTACTATATGCATTCCCGAGTTACGCAGTCTGTGCTGACGAGGCTTGAAAGACGGCTCGGTTGTGGAGGACCGCGGGGGAATCGGGTTTATAGAGGGCGGCCAGCTCGTTGAACATTTCCGCTCTTTGGAGGCCGCCCAGGCGGCTGTAGCAGACGCACAGCTGGATACAGGGCAGATAGCCGTAGCAGTCAGGGGAGACGAAGCCGCCCCGGCGGTCGTCACGGGCGCAGGTGAGGGCCAAAGCGTACCAGTAGGCGGCCTGCCGGTACTGCTCCCGCTGGAAAAACCAGAGGCCGATGTCGCAGCAGACCTCGGCCCGGGGCCGGTCATAGGTGAACGTGCGCAGCAGCGCCGCCAGCGCCGCCTGGCCGCGGCCCAGCTCTTTGTGGCAGTAGGCGCAGTGGCAGCATGCGTCGATGTTGTTCTCCACCCATCCCCGGCCCTCCTCCAGGAATGCCTCAAAGACCTCCAGGGCCTCCTCCCAGCGGTGATGGTAGTAGAGCTCCCGGCCATAGTAGAACTGCTGGCGGGGCTCCAGCTCCTTTCCCGCCTCCAGCTGACTCTGATAGATACGCAGATTTCGGTCCGGGTCGGAGGGGCGGGTCTTTTTGTGGGTGACGGCAAAATCCCCGTACAGAACAGTCCCGATCGAGGGGACCACCTCGTGGACGGCTCCGACCCAGCTCATACCGGCCCGGTTTTTGATAAGCCGTTCCCGATAGTAGGAGAAGGTCACCCGGCCGCTCTCGTCGAAGCCGGTGTGGTAGGGTGCCATGACCACCGAGACACCGGGGTCCAGCTCCTCCTTCAGGGCTCGGAATTTCCCCTGGTCCTCCTCAAGAAGTACGTCGTCGGCGTCCAGCCACAGACAGTAGTCCATGGCCGCGTGGGAAAAGGACTCGTTCCGGGCGGCGGCGAAGTCGTCCCGCCAGAGGAAGTCGAAGATTTTGTCCGTGTAGCGGGCGGCGATCTCCCTGGTGCGGTCGGTGGAGCCAGTGTCCACAATGACGATCTCGTCCACCAGCTCCGCCGCGCTGTCCAGACAGCGCGCCAGCACATCCTCCTCGTTTTTTACAATCATGCACAGGCTGATGCTCACCATATAGCAGTCTCCTTTGCTTGGATATTAGGGGGGACCCCCACCGGTTAAACCGATGGGAGTCCCTTTTTGCTGGAAAAACGGCTGCGCCGTCCTTAATCACTCAGTCGAACGAGGGACAGGGACGCGCCCACTCCGTTGCCCATCAGAGTGGCGCCGCCGATTGTATCGGTGTACATCTGAAGGGAAAGGGGGATGCCCGCATGCAGCGTACGCAGGATCCGGCATTCAAAGCTGGAGAGGGAAGCCACCGGCGCGATGACGGAGTCCTCCATGCGCGTGTTGTTGTACATCAGCCGGGTTCCCATTTTCAGGGCCGCGGTGATATTCACATGGTAGGTGATCAGATAGATACCGCTTTTGCTCACCGTAAACACCGTGTTGTCCGGGCTGACGGTGATCTCCGGGGAGAGGAGCTGGGCGTCGGGCAGGGGAATGGGGGTGCCTCCTGTAGACACCTGGAGATTGGGACCCCTGGTATTGGCGGCATAGGCGGAAATCAGGCTGGGACCGACGGCCCCGGCGGGGCCGGCAGGACCTTCGGGGCCCGTCGCGCCCGTCGCACCGGCGGCGCCTGTCGCGCCCGCCGCGCCCGGTTGCCCTTGGGGGCCGGTGGGACCGGTGGCGCCGGTCGCTCCGGCGGGGCCCTCCGCGCCCATGGGGCCTGTGGGGCCGGTGGGACCCTCGGCGGGACCCTGCGGACCCACGGGACCGGTGGGGCCGGTGGGGCCGGGATACACCGGGGCCTTCATGGCCGCGCTCAGCTTGGCGGTCAGGAGCATCTGCTGCTCCATCACGTCCGACATGGTGTCCTGCACGCTCTTGTTGACCTTCATGACCTCCTCGAGGTCCGCCGCCTTCTCAAGGCCGGGCAGGGTACCAAGAACGTATTGCAGCTTTTCCCCCTGGGTGTTGAGGATATGGCTCAGGCTGAGCTCCTCAGCGGCGATGGAGGAGATGATCCCGTTGATGCTGCCCTCTCGGGTCAGCGGGGGGTCAATCTGAGGGAATGTTGGCATCGGCATACTATCCCTCCTCTCAGCTCAGACGGATGACGGACAGGTTCGCGCCGCCGGAGCCGGGCATCAGGGTGATATTGGCGAGAGGGCCAAACATCTGAAGGGATACGGTGGACCCGGCGGTCAGATCCACAATGATCTCCGCGGAAAAATGGCTCTTGAGCACCGTGGGTGGCACCGCGATGGATGGCGCTATGACGGAGGCCGGGTCGGCTTTGCCGTTGATCATCAGACGCGTGCCGGCATTGGAGGGCACGCTGGTGTTGACGTTGTAGGAGATCAGGTAGCGTCCCGGGGTGTTCACCGTGAGCTGCGTGCCGGTCGGGGTACTCTTGATATCCGAGGACTTCCGCATGACCTCACTCATGGGGATGACAGCGCCATCTGCCAACACACTGATGGTCTGGCCGCTGATGCTTGCCAAATAGGCGGAGGTGGCAGTGACGGGGAGGCCGGCGGGACCGGTAGCGCCGGTGGGGCCGGTGGCCCCGGCAGCGCCGGTGGCGCCCGTGGCGCCGGTAGCACCGTCAGCCCCCTGGGGACCCTCCGGACCGGCAGGGCCGGTAGCCCCTGTAGCTCCGGTGGCCCCGGTGGGACCAGCAGGACCGGTGGCGCCCATGGGACCGCCGGCGGGGCCGGTAGCGCCGGTGGGACCGGTGGGGCCGGTGGGGCCCTGCATGGGGGAGGCAGCCAGCGCTCCCTGCATCTTCGCCTTCAGGAAGAGCTGGTTCTGCACGGCGGTCTCCAGCATGCTGCGGACGCTCTCGGTGGCGGTCAGCACGTCGCCCACCGTGGCGGAGGGGCCGCTGAGACCGGGCAGGGTGCCTAAAATATATTGCAGTTTCTCGCCCTCAGCGTTGAGGATATGGCTCAGTCCGAGCTCCTCCATGGCGATGGAGGAGAGAATTTGATTGACCGCGTTTTCACGCTCAATAGGGGGGTCAACTTTGGGAAAGCTGGGCAGAGACATAATTGAGAATCTCCTTTCAATTCTTAAGCGCGCTGGGAATATATGGGTGCGGCAGCGGGAGAAAACGCTCTGCCGCGCCGCACCCGAAATACACTATGCACCCGGCCGTTTGGGTGTTCCAGCCGGAACCAAAGGGGCTCCGCTGTCATAGGGTAGGACGGCGGCACGGATATCCTGCCGCACATTTCTGTCCCGGCCCTGCCGGGATGCGCTATGGAGTTTTTGAATATGTCTATGCCTTCCTTCCCCAAAAACGGAGCGGATATGACACGGGAAGAAGCTCTAACTATGATAATCGCCTGTATTGCCATGGAGGAGCTTGCCCTGAGCCATATTCTCAACGCCGGGGGTGAACATCTGCAATTCATCCTGGGAACGCTGCCTGGAACAAGCTCCCAGGATGTGCTGGCCGCCCACAAAAGCATCACTGCCCTGATAGAGGCCGTGACACACAACCAGATGCTGCTGAAAAACAAGCTGGACCATGTGTTGGAGTTTGTCCCGCATCCGCCCGAGCCCTCCCAGCCGGCGTTCCCGGTCCAGCCCCCGTCCCCGCCGCAGCCCACGCCCCCGACCCCGCCGGCCCCGCCGCCCTCCCCGCCCTCCCCGCCGCAATACGCAGTTCCCTGGCCTCCGGCCTGTCCGGATCCATACCGGGTGCTGCCCTGCGCAAAGAGCGCCCTTCAGCTGGTTGGCCAGCGG
>CANPBB010000022.1 GCA_947572235.1 uncultured Clostridia bacterium | reverse complement strand
CTACTGTACCCCCGCCGACCTCCTATCGCTGTTTCAGGAGATTGAGCGCACCATCCCCCTGACCTACACCCCCCGCTTTGGAAATCTCCCCCGGATCAAAGCCATTGACGGCCCCCTCCGAGCCCCCCTCCCCTCCTGCCGCGCTCTCCCCGCCTTCGGCCAAGCCTTCCGCGACACGCCGCCCTTCGACGTCTATACCCCCGATGACCCCTCCCTTGCCCTCTGCGCCCCCTGTCTCCTGCGCTTCAGCGGCCCGCCGGCTGTCCTCGACGACCCTCGCGTCCTCTGTGAGGGCTCCTGGTTCCTTTCCCCGGAGAGCCGGGAGGAGCTGCCCCGCACCCTCTATAAAGCCATCCGCCGCGCCTTCACCAGACGCTTCATCAAATCCGGCTTCTGCTGCCTCTCCCCCGCTGTCTATGAAAAGCGGACAGACTACCTGTTCATCCAGCGGGACCACAGCGATCTCGCTCCCGCTTGGCAGTTCGGCCCGGAGGACCGGCACATCCCCACAGACATCGACACTTGGTATGACGTCCGCGGAGAACAGCGGGAGCGGTACCAGCGCTCCCCGGAAAAGCTCCGCTTTTTCGCCGCGGCGGAGGATCTTCTCTCCCTCCTCAGCAATCTGGAGTCCGCCGCCCCCCTGATCTATACGGAGGTCTCCCGCGGGGAAAGGGGCCGCTCCTATGAAACCCGCTTTGACACAGCGGGCACATGGATAGACGCCAATCTATCTGCCCCCCGGAACTTGTACCTCCTCCGCCCCGACCACCGCACGGCGCTGCACCTACAGATTGGCGGCCTATGGCGCGCCTCCGGAGATATCGCCGTTTTCAGCGAGGCCGCCGCAATCCCCAACGTCTACGGCGATACCCTCTACAGGGACTTCGCCGCCCGAATCAAATCCCGTTTCCGCGAGATCAGCCAGCCCCGCTTTGGCCCCTTCTACCTGAGTCCCCGCCTCCTCTCTGAAAATCGGGATTTGCTTCTGAGCCTTTGTGACCCCTACTTCCGCCTCTCCCCCGCCGGCCAGCTCACCCAGCTCTGGCGCAAGGAGTGGGAGGCCCTGCTCTCCCGGCAGGATCAGAAAAGAGTTCCCCCAGTATAGCTGAGGGCAGCCCTTTCAAAGCCAAAGAGGCCGCCCCATCCGGGACGGCCTCTTTGGTATCTTACTCACTATAGGGCTTGTCTGTCTCAATAAACATCCCCTGCTCCCTACTCCAGCCCACATAGAAATTCAGGGCCTTCCCCAAATCCCGGAGCTTAAAGTAGTTGGAGCCGCCGATCTTGTACACCTGCGCGTCAATCTTCTCCCCATCCACATAGATGCTGTCGTTGCTGACCGCGGCGGTCTGACTGCCGCCGGCAGCCGCCCCGGCCAAATCCCCCGCCTGCTTGTTGTACCCCTGCCCGGTGGTAGCGGTAGCGGACTTGGTGACATTGTCATACCCCACAGCAAACTGCTTCTCCGTCCCGCTCAGCAGCGCCGCCACATCCCGGATCTTAAAATAGTTGCTGCCGTCAATCTTATACACCGTAGGCTCGGCGGCGTTCCCATCCACCGTCAGCCTGTCATTGGTAGGCGCGGCCGCGGCGGTACCGGAGGGCTGGGCAGTAGTGCCTGTGCTGCTGTAGTGGATATTGGCCTTGGTCAGGGCCTCGTTGTGCTCACCCACCTGGATGGCCTTCCACTGCGCCTCCGTTCCGCCGTAGTAGACGTCGGTCAGAGCGGTATTGTAAAACGCGCACTCCCCGATGCTGGTAACGCTGGCGGGGATGGTCACCTTGGTCAGCGCGGTGCACCGTCCAAAGACCCAGCCGTCTAAACGGGCGACGCCGGGAAGCATGACCGCCTCCGTCAAACCGGTGCAGTAAATAAACGCGCCATATCCGATGTCAGCGACCGTGGAGGAGATCGTCACTTTGCGCAATGCGGCGCAGTTCAGAAACGCACGGTTGCCGAGGCCGGTGACGCCGGTGGGGATCGTCAGCTCCGTCATGGTCCGCAGCACGTGAGGCGGGTATTGCCAAGCGACGGAGGGTACGCCTGTTCCGGTTTCCTTGTCCCCCTTGACCCGGTTCCGAATCGCATTCGTATAGCAGGTTTTCCAGACATCCTGAGACGGCGCATAGAATCTGTCCCCGATGAGATGTATGTCAAAATCTTCGCCCCATTTATTGCTCAGCGCGTCCATAAAGTGGAGGAATTCATGCACATACAGGCTTGGTGGGAAATTTTTTTCTGTGACACGCAGCGTATTCTGACAGTACTCCCGATTTCTCAGATTGATGCACGAGTGGCCGGTGCCATTCTCAAAAGCAGCGCCAGTCAGACCCAAATAGGTGGTGGGGGTGTTCAGACTGACAACGCAGAACACGTGGTCGTACTTGTCCAAGTCCACCCGTCCCTTCAAAAGCGGCGCCGCCGCCTTTGCCGAGAGCCACGATCCGCCGCTGTAGTCCGCCAACTCCGTGACAGACGCATCAATCTCCACCACGTCCACATGGGCGCGCATGACGCCGACCTCACTCATGAACTCTTCAAATTGCTGGGCATTTTCCCGGATGAAGTCGATTTCCTCTTGGGTCATGGCATACTTTGCGTGCATGGCCTTGCCCTCCTTGTCCTTGCCATCGGCGTCCACGTTTTTGAAGATGGCGAACAGGAAGTACCAGTCGGGCGGATCATTCTCCGCGGCCAGCGCCGTGGCGGGCAGCAGACTCAGGCACAGCGCCAGAGCCAGCGCAAAGGACAACAGTTTTCTACGCATCTTGTTCTCTCCTTTGTTTTTAATAGGGGTTTTCTCCCCCTGTCTCAATGGTTCAGCCCTTGGGGGCGGTACCTCCTAACCCCCGCAGACGTTCCTATCAAGACAACAAAAGCGGCGCAGGGGTCATAGATCCCTACACCGCCGAAGCTGCGCACACAAGCCATTGATTTCCCCATTGATGATTGCCGGGGAAACCGCTATAAGGGGCTTTGGGCGCAGATAATATCTGATGTGTGGGACTTTGCCTCAACGGGGTCTCCTGCATAGGGGCGTGGGGTACTTGCGATACTTCACGCCCTGCCTTTTTGCCTCTGCTGTCTTGCAAACACATCTTACACTATTTCGACCCCATACGCAAGCGTTTTTTGTACGATTACACGGAAATCAATTTTGCCCCCGCGCCTTCCCCGCCGTGCCCGATGCCCTCATCGGGCCGTTTTTTTGTCATGCTGGCAGTTCCCATGGGACGCCCCGGAACAAATGTTGACCGGGGCCAAAATTTGCCGCTGTACCCGAGATAGGCCAGCGGCAAGGGAACGCCCTTGGGATACGGCGGCTTGACTGCACGCGAAAAGAGCCCTTTGGGGTTCCTTTCACACGGTCCTCCTTACCGCCGTTGATACTCTGCCGACTTTTTTGACAGAAGCATCCCCCGCCTCGCCGGCCCGGCCAGGGCGAACACGCCGCAGGTCAAGAGATTAAACCCCGTGTGGAGCAGCGCCACCCCCAGCGGCGTCACGACGGCGGCCCGTCCCCACACCAGCAGCCAAACCGGCAGGCACACCGCCGTTCCCACCAAATTAAACCCCAAGTGGGCCAAGGCCACCGCCCGGGCCTCCCGCCCCCCGGCCAAGGATGCCAAAAGCGCCGTGGCGCAGGTGCCGATGTTCTGTCCCATGAGAATAGGCCCCACCGCCCCGCCGCGCAGCTGTCCCGCGGCGCAGAGAACCTGTAAAATCCCAATCGCCGCTCCGGAGGACTGGAGCGCCGCCGTAGTCGCCGCCCCCAGCAGCACTCCCCGCCAAGGGCTCTCCGCCAGCAGCAGGGCCTCCCGCAGGGCCCCGCTCTCCCCCAGCCCGCCGGCGGCGGACGTCATGGCCTCCATCCCGGTGAGAAGCAGGCAGAACCCCGCCGGCCCTTTCCACCCCTTGAGCAGATAGATCAGCACCGACACCAGCAGCCCCACCGGCAGAAAAACAGCCAGCCCCGGCAGGGACAGCCCCGCCCATACCAGCCAAGCCGTCACCGTGCTCCCCACGTTGGCCCCCATAATCACCGGGAAGCTCTCCGCCAAAGGCCGCCCCAAGGTCCCCAGCAGCACCGTCACCGCCGAGGACGACTGCACCGCCGCCGTAGCCAGCAGCCCCGTAACAAACCCCCGCCGGGGACTCCCCAGCAGATGCCGAATCAGAAGGCGGCTGCACCGCCCCTCCAGGCTCTCCCCCAAAAGACCGGTCCCTAAAAGAAACAGGGCCGCCCCCGCTGTCAATTTCAGCATTTCCACCAAAGCCCCATCCCCCTCTCCGCCGTTGCTCTCTCACATGCAACAAAGTATGTCCAAAGAGGGAAAATATGCCCATTTTTACGCAAAAACCGCAAAAATTTCCCTGTCCAAAACCGCCCTCCAAACCCCCGTCATTTTGACGAATCCCCTGTCTCCGCCCCCACTCTCACCCTCGCCGCCGCTACAGCACAACCCGCACCGGTGCTCGAATCACCATACTCTCCGGCGTCACGCGGCAGTCATAGGCCATAACCTCCACCCCTTGTGCCGCAGCCTCCCGAAGGGCCTGTCCGAAGGCGGGATGGGTGGCGTCATTGGGCCGAAAGCAGCTCACATTTTCCATCTGCACCACAAAAAACACCGCCGCCCCGAACCCGGCCTCCACCGCCCTCTGGAGCCCTTTCAAATGCTTCACCCCCCGCTCCGTAGGAGCATCAGGAAACCGCACCTCCCCATCCTCCTCCAGCGTCACCCCCTTCACCTCCACAAACCGAGCCTCTCCCCCCATCTCAAGGCGGAAGTCGAAGCGGGAATCCCCAAAGACCACCTCAGGCCGCAGTGCCTCCGGCACAGCCCCCAAGCCCCCGGCGGCGGCCCACTCGCCAAAAACCCGGTTGGGCGCGGCGGCGTCCATGTTGATCAGCCGCGTTCCCTTCTCCACGGCCACAAGGTCATAGCATGTCTTTCGCAGCGGATTCTCCGCCTCTGAGAGATACACTGCCGCCCCCGGCACCAGCAGCTCCCGGCACCGCCCCGTATTCTTCACATGGCAGACCTCCACCCGGCCCTCCATCTCCACATGGGCGATAAACCGGTTGGGCCGGGATAGAAACCGCCCCTTCACCACCCTCTCATACCGCATCCTGCGCGCCTCCCTCCGCCGCCGAAAGCGGCCATTTTCTCTGCATAAACATACACGCCGGCCCTTTGTTTGGTACTATACAGACCGCCTCTTTCCCTGCAAAACATATATTTGTACATTTTGCTTACAAAACAGCATCCCTTTCCTTTTTTCCAAGGGCAGGAGAAAAAAGGGGGGAAATGAACCTGTATGTCTGATTATTTTGTATTTTACCACATCCCCGTCCCCGCCGTAAAGCCCGTGACAAAAACATGGGGAAAAACAGGAATGGCTATTGAATTATTCGATCCCCTTTGATATAATAGCACCATATTTGCGCCGGTGGAACCCCACGGGTTTTTACCGGATGACAGCGGGGTGTTTCCGGGATCCTCCGGGACCCGCTCCGCTGAATTACCAGTAGAAGGAGGAAACGCTATGAATTTAGGGTTCGTCGTCCTGATGGGCATCGGCACCGTCTTTTTCGGTCTGATCTGCCTGATCGTCCTCAGCTACATCATGAGTGCGATCTGCCGCAGCACCGAGAAGCAGACGGAGGCAGCCCCCGCCGCGGTCTCCGCCGCGCCGGCCGCCGCCATCCCCAACCGTCAGGCCATGATCGCCGCCATCGCCGCCGCCATCGCGGAGGAAGAGGGCACCGATCTTACGGGCATCCGCATTCTGTCTGTCAAACAACTGTAATAACAAGCAAAGGAGAGGTATGAAATCATGAAAAAGTACAAGGTCAATGTGAACGGCACCGCTTACGAGGTGGCTATTGAGCTGATGGACGGCGCCGCCCCTGCCGCGGCCCCCGCTGCTGCCCCCGCCCCCGCCGCCGCGGCCCCCGCCGGCGGTGAGAAGGTCTGCGCCCCCATGCCTGGCACCATCTTGGACGTGAAGGTGGCCAACGGCGCCGCCGTGAAGAAGGGCGACATCCTCTTCATCTTAGAGGCCATGAAGATGGAGAACGAGATCATGGCCCCCTGCAACGGGACTGTGGCCAGCCTCAGCGCCAGCAAGGGCGCGGCTGTGGAATCCGGCGCTCTGCTGTGCGTGATCGCTTGATCGCGTCCGTAGGAGGGTAAATACATATGGAAGCTATTATGAATTTTGTGCAGGACACAGGCTTCTATCAGATTGCCAGCGGAAACTGGCAGGCTTTGGCGATGCTGGTCATCTCCTTCATCCTGCTGTATCTGGCCATCGTGAAGAAGTTTGAGCCCCTGCTGCTGGTCCCCATCGCCTTCGGTATGCTGATGACCAACCTGCCCGGGGCGGGTATGTACCATGAGCTGCTCTTCGCCGGCGGCCATGTGAACTGGGGCATCTTCGGCGGCGGTGAGATCACCGTGGAGTTTTTGGACCACTTGGCCAACGACCTGAAGGTGGCCGAAAACGTGCTGGCCCCTTGGTATCAGGCGGTGCAGACGGCAACTGAACCGGTTACTATCACGCTGGGCCTCCTTGACGTGCTGTACTTGGGCGTCAAGCTGGGCATCTACCCCTGCCTCATCTTCATGGGCGTAGGCGCCATGACCGACTTCGGCCCCCTGATTGCCAACCCCAAGAGCCTGCTCTTAGGTGCTGCCGCCCAAGTCGGCATCTTCATGACCTTCGTGGGCTGCAAGCTCTCCGGGTTTTTCAACGATGCCCAAGCCAGCTCCATCGGCATCATCGGCGGCGCGGACGGCCCCACCGCCATCTTTGTCACCTCCAAGCTGGCCCCGGAGCTGCTGGGCCCCATCGCCGTGGCGGCCTACAGCTACATGGCTCTGGTGCCTGTGATCCAGCCCCCCATCATGCGCCTTCTCACCTCTGAGAAAGAGCGGAAGATCGTCATGCGCCCCCTGCGGGAGGTCTCCAAGCGTGAGAAGATTATCTTCCCCATCGTTGTCACCGTGTTCGTGGCCATGCTGGTGCCCTCCGCCGGTCCCCTGATTGCCTGCCTGATGCTGGGCAATCTCTTTAAGGAGTGCGGTGTGGTGGATCGTCTCAGCAAGACCGCCCAGAACGAACTGATGAACATCGTCACCATCTTCTTGGGTGTCTCCGTGGGCGCCACCGCCACCGGCACCACCTTCCTCTCCCTGCAGACCCTGCTCATTATGTGCATGGGCGTGGTGGCCTTCGGCTTCGGCACCGCCGGCGGCGTACTGCTGGCCAAGCTGATGAACCTGTTCCTCAAGGAGAAGATCAATCCCCTCATCGGCTCCGCCGGTGTGTCCGCTGTACCTATGGCCGCCCGTGTGTCCCAGGTGGAGGGCCAGAAGGCCAATCCTTCCAACTTCCTCCTGATGCACGCCATGGGCCCCAACGTGGCCGGCGTCATCGGCTCCGCGATTGCGGCGGGGGTACTTATGGCATTATTTGGATAATGCCATTCGATTGAAATCTGCGGATTTCAATCGAGGATTTTATCTACAGGAGGCTTTTTTTCGGGAAGCGCCGGGGGCGATTCCCGAAAAAAGGTCCAAACCGAGCGCGGTTTGCATAGTGTTTTTCCGAGGACGCGGTCCCCGGAAAAACGATTTCAATTTGTTTGCACCCGGAGGGCGCAAACTCTGCGAGGCTTTGCGCTTCGCGCAGTATGCTGTGAGGCTGCTGTCTTGCTGAAACTTACCTTTGAAAGGAGGAGTTTTTATGGAAACTATGGAATTTCTGTCCAAAAAGCCCCTGCTGATTACCGATACCATTCTTCGTGACGCCCACCAGTCTCAGGCGGCTACGCGTATGACCATCGAGGATATGCTCCCCGCCTGTGAGGTGCTGGATTCTATCGGGTACTACTCTTTAGAGTGCTGGGGCGGCGCTACCTTCGACGTCTGCATGCGCTTTCTCAATGAGGACCCTTGGGAGCGGCTGCGCACCCTGCGCAAGGCCCTGCCCAACACCAAGCTGCAGATGCTCTTCCGCGGCCAGAATATCTTGGGCTACAAGCACTACGCCGACGACGTGGTGGACGCCTTCTGCCGCAAGTCCATTGAGAACGGCATCGACATCATCCGGATCTTCGACGCTCTGAACGACGTGCGAAATCTGGAGCAGGCCATCAAGTCCACCAAGAAGTACGGCGGCATGGTAGAGGCCACCCTCTCCTACACCATCTCCCCCATCCACAGCGAGGACTACTTCGTGAAGATGGCCAAGGAGCTGGAGCAGATGGGCGCCGACACCCTCTGCATTAAGGACATGGCCAACCTGCTGCTGCCCATGGACGCCTACTCTCTGGTGAAGCGGCTGAAGCAGAGTGTCAAGATGCCCATCCACCTCCATACCCACAACACCACCGGCACTGGCGACATGGTGTATCTGATGGCCGCCTACGCCGGCGTGGACATCGTGGACACCGCCCTGAGCCCCTTGGCCAACGGTACTGCCCAGCCCGCCACCGAGTCTCTGGTGGCCACCCTGCAGGGCACCGTCCGGGACACTGGGCTGGACCTCACCAAGATGAGCGACGCCGCCGTCCACTTCCGCAAGGTGGCCAAGCGCCTGAAGGACGCCGGGTCTCTCGATCCCAAGGTGCTGAACGTGGACACCAACACCCTGCTCTATCAGGTGCCCGGCGGCATGCTCTCTAACCTGATCAGCCAGCTGAAGCAGGCGGGCAAGGAGGATAAGTACTATGACGTGCTGGCGGAGATCCCCCGCGTCCGCGAGGACTACGGCTTCCCCCCGCTGGTGACGCCCTCCTCCCAGATCGTGGGCACCCAGGCCGTGATGAACATTATCATGGGTGAGCGGTACAAGACCTTCACCAAGGAGTCCCGCGCGGTGCTGAGAGGCGAGTATGGCGCCCTCCCCGGCAAGGTCAACGAGGAGGTCCGGGCCAAGGCCGGCATTAAGCCGGAGGAGGTCATCACCTGCCGTCCCGCCGACCAGCTGGAGCCGGAGCTGGAGAAGTATAAGAATGAGTTCAAGGACATCGCCAAGAGCGAGGAGGATGTGCTCAGTCTGGCCCTCTTCCCCCAGGTGGCGCCCAAGTTCTTGGCTTGGCGCGACGGTCCCCATGACGCCCCCGCGGCAGCGGCCCCCAAGGCCGCAGCTGATCCCAATGCGGTGCGGGAGATCTATGTGGATGATAGGTCTATGTAAGACGTAAAAAGGTGAGCGCTATAAGCGCTCACCTTTTTTATTCATTTTTACTCCCCATAGCCCACAAAGGCATATTCCTCCGACACGTTGCAGAGGACGTAGAAGGGGAGCTCCTCCGGCATATCGGTATACAGGTGGGCCAAGAGCCAGAAGGTAACCTCCTCCGACAGGCTGTCCATTGGCGTACCGGGGAGGTAGATCAGCACCTCGTCGGCGTTTTCCAAGCCGTAGGGGGCGGAGATGATGTACCGTAAGCCATCCTCATAGACCTCCTCCCCCTCGGTACCCTCGGCAGCGAGGGATTCCAAGCGCATGGTGTAGGTGAACTCGTCCACCTTCTCCGGCTGGGAGAACCGGCCGCTGAAATTGCAGTAGTACACCGTTCCGTTGGGGTAGAGGGCCTCGTCCAAGTCCCCCATATCGCTGTCGTGGTGGGAGCCGGTGAAGCTGCCGTCATCAGAGAGCTCTATATCCGTGCTCCAAGCCCCCACGCCGCTGGAGAAGGTGAAATAGGGCGGCATTTGGGCAAAGAGGGACGGACCCTCGGCGTTCTCCTCTGCCGCGGGAGGGCTGTCAGCGGGCAGCTGATCACCCTTGGCTATCTCGCCGCTGTCGGCGGGAGCAGAGGGCAGCTGACCGGTGGAGGCCGGGGACTGGAGGGTACTGTCGTCCTCCAGTATGGTAACGCCCTGCATGACCCTCCCGTCACCGCAGGCGGCGAGGAGGATCATGGTCAAAAGGAGCAGGATACTGACAAAGGATCGTTTCATAGGCGGGCACCTCTCCATCAACGGTTTTCCCCATATTTTACTGCGGAGAGGGACGGTTGTCAATTCCTCTACCGCCTCTCCGCAGGGTAGGCAGTGAGGTCTGTAACACGGCCCTCCCGGATGGCGGCGGACAGGGTCTCCGCCTCCTCCCGGCTCTGGCAGAAGAGCTGGACATACCGCCGCCTGCCGGCGTGGGTGTAGCGGAAATTGACATTGTGCGTCCCGGTGGCCGGGTTCCGGGAGGGAAAGACCAGAGAGGCTTGGACGGTGCGGCGGTTCCCGTCCAAGAGCACGGTAACTTTCGGCATAGGGACACCTCCTTTTTCCCGATCATACCACACACAGCGGCGCCGCGCAAGGCAGATCGGGCTTTTCATGGGGTAGAATCTGTGCTATAATAGGCGCAAATCATATGGGGGCGGATGCTCCCCCCCATGTAGTACCGTCATTTAACCGCCGCACAATTGGAAGGAGACCCTATGAGATACCCCTACCTGCTCTTCGACGCGGACAACACCCTCTTCGACTTCGACGCCGCCCAGCGTATCGCCCACCAAACGGTCTGCGCGCGCGCAAATCTGCCCTTCACCGAGGAGAACTACGCCCTCTACCACCGCTGCAACGCCGCACTGTGGCGGGACTACGACAGGGGGCTCTGCACCAAGGAGTTTCTGTTGGTGGAGCGGTTTCGCCGCTACTTGGAGGCCTCCGGGGAGGCGGGGGATCCGGAGCGGATGTGCGCTGACCACATCGACGCCTTGGGCAGCTCCGCCATCCTCCTCCCCGGTGCGCTGGAGCTGTGCCGGCACCTCCACGCCGCCGGACACCGGCTCTACCTCATCACCAACGCCGTGGCTGCCGTCCAGAGCCGGCGCTTTGCCGCCTCGGCCTTGGTCCCCTACTTTGAGGAGGTGTTCATCTCCGACACCGTGGGCTGCGGCAAGCCCCAGAAGGCCTACTTCGACTACATCTTTCAGACCGTCCCCGGTCTGCGGCCAGACAACTGTCTGGTCATCGGCGACTCCCTCTCCAGCGATATCCAAGGGGCCAACAACGCCGGCCTCCCCTGCTGCTGGTACAATCCCAAGGGAGCGGAGCGGCCGGCAGACCTGCGCATCGACTACGAGGTGCGGACGCTGGAGGAGGTTTTGCCAATCGCCGGGCAGTAGGGGAAACTCTTTGGGCTGGGATAGGAGTGAGGCGTGGATGCATCCGGCTCCCGTCGGACGATCTGAATGGCACCGATGCATTGCACCGATAAAAAGAGGCTGATTGCTCTCTCCCAAAACATCGGCGCTCCGTTATCTCCGCTCTTCACTTCTATCTCCTCAAAGCTTCACCGCGATCCGCCGCAGCAGCGCCGCGCTGAGGGCTAAAATCACCACCAGCGCTGCCGCCACGATGGCCTGCCACGGGATGAAGGAACAGGTGTCGATCACCCACAACATTCCCCCGCCGATGAGGCCCAGCAGCGACCGCTCGCCGGACTGGGCCGCGTCGATGGCCGGGGCCATCAGGACCATCAGCAGCCACAGGGGAAACCAGGTCAGGAGGAACCCCTTGATGCCGAAGCGGCCCATGAGGGCGGTCCAGAACAGGTTCAGCGTCACCAGTGCCGCGATAAAGACAGCGATAGTGTCCGGGCGGAAGTAGGACAGCATATTCAGCTCATTCTGCCAGCCCGGCAGGAAGATGTGGTAGGCGGCGATCTCCACATAGCCGAGGACCCACAGCAGGACGCACAGGAGGAGGCACTCCGCCGCCGCTGTCACACTGTCGAAAAAGAGGTAGCTCCGGCGGCTCTCGCCCATGATCAGGGCGATGAAGAGCCGGGTGTGGGGATTCAGGTTGTGCCGGACCAGCACCGCCACCAAGATACCCACAAAGCCCATCGAAGTGCCGAGCATGCCGAAGCCGTCGCTCCGAGTCACAAAAAATACGCATATCAGCATCGTCATGGCCACGCCGAGGGCGAAGATTCCCACGGTGATCAGCGCCATATAGGGCAGGTCGAAACAGGCCAGCCGGGCATACCGTTTTAGTTGTTTCATCTCTCTCCCCCCTTATAACTTCACTTCCAAACGCCGCAGGCGCAGGCCGGTGAGGACCGCCCCCGCCAAGAGCAGTACCGCCGCGGTTACGGCCAGTACCGTCAGGACATCGCCTTGGCCCAAGAAGCTCAACGACAGCTTGTCAGAGAATATGTTCAGCATATTGATGGTCACAAAGCCGCCGCCGGCGCAGGCGGAGACCACACCGATGATAAAGCAGGCGATGATCTTGAATTTGGCGTACAGCACCCCCAAAATACTGCTGAAGGCGCCGGAGAGCAGCTGCACCAGCAGCAGGCCCAAGGTCAGCCCCAAGCGGTTGGGGACACTGGGACTCAGAGCCAGCAGCGCGCCGCAGACCCCCGCCGGGGGCAGGGCGTAGACAAGGATGCTGGTAAGGTAGCCCCAAAAAACGTTCCGCCGGGTCTCCCCCAAGGCCAGCTGCAAAGGCATGTACAGGGTGTAGGCCCCAGGGCCACAGATCAGCTGGGGCAGGGCGGCGCTGGCGGTGATGATCGTGGGCAGCAGATAGGGGGATAAGCTCATTCGGGTGAAGTCCACCCGGGCCAGAAAGATGATCCCAATGAACAGGACGGCCCACAGGGCGATCTTGGCGGTCTGCCAGAGAAACAGCAGCCAGTAGCGGATGGTCTCTCTCATCGGTTCTCCTCCTCCCCGCACAGGGCCACAAACACCTGCTGGAGGCTCATGGGCTGCACCGTCAGGTCATAGCCCTCCCGGATGGCCTGGCCCTCCCGCAGAAATACAGTCACCTCTTTGCTGCGGCCCATAACCTCGCCGTGGTGGACCTCCAGCCCCGCCGTGGCCGCGTCCACGTCCTCCGCCCTGCCGGTGACATACCGGGCACTGTTCAGAAGGCTTTCGGTATCGGTCATGGTCAGAAGCTCCCCGCCGCGGAGGATGATCACCTCCTCCAGCACATTTGCCGCCTCTGACAGGATGTGGGTGGACACCACGAAGGTCCGCCCGGTGGCTTGGTACTCCTCCAAGAGCAGCTTGTAAAACTGCTCGCGGGCGATCACGTCCAGCCCCGCCACCGGCTCGTCTAAGAAGGTGAAAGGGGCTTTGCTGGCCAAGGCCGCCACGATGGTCACCATGGACAGCATCCCTTTGGAGAGCTTCCCCAGCCTCTTTTTCACCGGCAGCTGAAACTCGCCGATGAGCCGCTGGGCCAGTACCTCATCCCACCGGGGACAGTAGATGGCGGCGTAGTGCAGGTAATCGCGCACCTTCATGCTGCTGAGGCCGCTCTCCGAGGAGATGTTCAGCTCCCGGGAGAAGCACAGCTCCTTCAGCGCCCCCCGGTTCTCCCACACCGGCGCCCCGTCCAATGTCACCGCGCCGGCGGTGATGGGGATCTGGGCGGTGAGGGCGGAGAGCAGCGTGGTCTTTCCTGCCCCGTTGCGCCCGATCAGTCCGTAAATCTTTCCCTGCTCCAGCGTCAGTGACACATCCCGCAGCACCTCCCGGCCGCTGTAGGCTTTGGTCAAATGCTCACAAATCAGTTTCATAGGTCGCTCTCCTCTATCATCTTAATCATCTCATCCTTGGTGATCCCAAGGCGCCCCGCCTCGGCCAGAAGCTCTCTCAGCCGCCCCTCAAAAAAGGCCGCGCGGCGCTTGTTGAGAATTTTCTCCCTTGCACCGGGGGAGACAAACATCCCGATCCCCCGCCGCTTGTAGAGAATCCCCTGCTCAATGAGAAGATTCAGCCCCTTCCCTGCCGTGGCCGGATTGATGGTAAACCGCCGGGCCAGCTCATTGGTACTGGGCGCCTGCTCCTCCTCCAAAAGAACCCCCCGCAGAATATCCGTCTCAATCATCTCCCCAATCTGCAAATAGATGGACTTGCTGTCACTCAGCTGCTGCAACACCCCATCTCCTTCCTCTTGTTCATTGGTTCATTACTCATGTAGCTAACTATAGAACAAGAAGATCCATTTGTCAAGAGGCGGCACAAAAAAAATTCCGACGGAGCTGCCGCCGGAATTTTCAAATTAAAATCCGTCCCGCTCCGCAGGACACCACAACTCCTAACTCAAAAAGCCCTTAGCTCATTCTTAAAATCTCCCTCTTCAGCCGCAGGATAATCCTCTTCTCCAGTCTGGAGATGTACGACTGCGAGATCCCCAGCCGGTCCGCCACCTCCTTCTGGGTCTGCTCCTTGGCCCCGAAGAGGCCAAAGCGGAGAATGATGATCTCCCGCTCCCGCTCCTCCAAATGGGAGATGGCCTCTGTGAGCAGGGTCCGGTCCACGTCCTCTTCAATGGGGCGGGAGACGGCGTCACTGTCGGTGCCCAAGATGTCACTGAGGAGAAGTTCGTTGCCGTCCCAGTCGGTATTCAGCGGCTCATCCAAGCTCACCTCCCCCTTCTGGTTGACGCTCTTGCGCAGGTACATAAGGATCTCGTTCTCGATGCACCGGGAGGCATAGGTGGCCAGTTTGATATTTTTGTCCGGCTTGTAGGTGTTGATGGCCTTGATAAGGCCGATGGTACCGATGGAGATCAGATCCTCGATGTTGATCCCCGTGTTCTCAAAGCGGCGGGCGATGTAGACCACCAGCCGCAGATTCCGCTCGATCAGCGTCTGCCGGGCCTCCAAGTCCCCCTGCTGGAGCCGCTGGAGCAGCACCGCCTCCTCCTCCCGGGGCAGGGGCGGAGGCAGGGTGTCGCTGCCTCCGATGTAGTGGACCCGGCCGGGCAGCAGCAGGCCCCAGCGCATAAGCAGTCCGCAGATGCGGTTATGTAGATTTTGCAGCCAACGAGGGATCATAGTCTCTTGCTCCTTCCTGTTCTCCTCCCCAAAGCCCCACAAAGCCGCCGCCATCAGACAGCGGATGGGGGGATAGGCCGATGGGGTAGTGCCTGAATGTTCTCCCGTCGATGGTCAGCGTGTCGCAGCGGAACACCTCCAGCGCCCCGGTACTCTGCCCCAAGGACTGGTAGGGCACGGTGTACCGCGGGAGGGACTGTCCCGAGAGCAGGGGCGCCAGCGCCTCTGCCCAGACCACGCAGACCACCTGTCCGCTTTTAGGATCCCGGAGGGTGTTCCCGGTGTCCCGGAAGAGGGTGAGAGTCACCGACCGCCCACCCAGACCGATCCGCGCCCGGACCAGTCCCGGCACGGCGGCGGCACCCCGGAAGAACACCACCGCCAGCACAAAGGCGCAGAACCCTCCCGAGACCAAAAAGACCACCCAAGGGCTGTCTGTGGAGAGCAGGATGGCCTCCACAGCCACCACCGCCCCGGAGAGGGTGCAGGACACCGCCAAAAACAGCAGATAGCGGCGGAGGAAGTATTTTCCGCGGCCAAAGACGATCCAGACCATCCATAGGGCCATCAGGCACTTCCCCGCCGCGGTGCCCAGCAGCGTCCACCCCGGCAGCAGGGCCAGCACGGCATAGATCCCGCCCAGAGCCGCCGCCGCCGCCAGCCGCAGGTGCCGCAGAGGCAGACCGAACAGGCGCACCGTACAGCAGAGGGTCAGGTAATTCAGGGCTGCGTTGAGGAAAAACGCCAAGTCCGCGTAGACCACACGCAAAGCGGCTGCCCCCCTTCTCCACGCCGGCGGCGCGGGTTATTTGCATGGGGATATTATAGGACAAAGGGGGCGGGAAAGCGGTCAGAATTTGGGGGAGGGAAAGATTCCTCCCCTCCCCGCCGCCGCGGTGAGAAGCGGGGAGGGAGAAAAACCGCCTGCCGGGCATCGGCAGGCGGTTTTAGGTGCGCAGGACCTTGGGACGGCGGCTTCGCCCTCCCCAAATCCCTCCTCTACAGAAAAATCGGCGCGACTATGCTCAGCACCATGGAGAATACCAGCAGTCCGATAATCACACAGGCAATGATCCGCGCAGTTTTTGGTTTCACTTTGACGCCTCCTCCGTCAGAATTTTCTTGATGGCCTTCTCACACTTGCTCCGGGGGAGCATCAGCTCGTGGCCGCAGCCCTCACAGCGGAGCTTGATGTCCATCCCCACCCGAAAGATCTGCCACGTCTTGCTGCCGCAGGGGTGCTGCTTGCGCAGCTCCACCCGATCTCCAATCCTCAGCTCCATATCTGTCCTCCTCAGGCTCTTTCCGCTTTGCCGCTGCATATACTGTCTTAGACTAAAAAAGGAAGGTATTCCCATGAAAAATGCGCGATTTCTGCCAGAGGGCTATGCCCCGCTGTCCACCCTGCCCCTCCCCCTCCCCGCGGTGGAGGAGCTGATGGAACAGGGGACGGTGGCGGAGGGCATGGTCCTTCGCTGCGACGCCCAGCACGACCTCCACGTGAAGTTCCGCGGCTACGACGGCGTCATCCCCCGGGAGGAGGCCGTGCTGCCGGAGATCAGCGGAGCGGACCGGGAGATCGCCGTACTGTCCCGGGTGGGGCACAGCGCGGCCTTTGTCATCACCGGCATCGACATCGACGGCGGCGGAAAGCCGCTGCTCCGCCTCTCCCGCCGAAGGGCACAGGCGCTGGCGCTGGAGCACCTCCTCACCCGCTGTCCGGCGGGGAGCGTGGTCCGAGGGCGGGTGACGCACCTGGCCAAGTTCGGCGCCTTTGTGGATATCGGCTGCGGCGTGGTGGCCCTGCTGCCCTTAGAGCACATCTCCGTGGCCCGGATCAGCCATCCAAGGCTCCGCTTCACCGTGGGCCAGCACATCTTGGCGGCAGTGAAGCAGGTGGACGCCGGTGCAAAGCGTTTTACCTTGACACATAAGGAACTGCTTGGCACTTGGCTGGAGAACGCCGCCCAGTTCGCCGCTGGAGAGACCGTCACCGGCTTCGTCCGGGGCATCAAGGACTACGGCGTGTTTGTGGAGCTGACACCCAATCTCTCCGGTCTGGCGGACCTGCGTGAGGGCTTGGAGGAAAACGACGCGGTGGCGGTCTTTATCAAGAGCATCCGGCCCGAGCAGCAAAAGATCAAGCTGCAAATCCTGCACAAAACCGAGCAGCGTCCCCAGCCCCTCCGCTACTACATCACCGACGGCGCCATCGAGGAGCCGTGGCAGTATGGTTCGGCGGCACAATCCGGGACAGCGGCCCCGCCTCAGACAGCCGAATAGGGCCACCGCAGTTCACACCTCCCTGTGGCATTCAGGAAGGCCCAGCGGAGAAGGTATCGGCTCTGCCTGTCCAGCTCCACCACGCCTTTGAGGTGTGACAGTCTATACGCAGCAGCTCCCGCTTCCCGCTGTCCAGCAGAAACGCCGCCACCCCTCTTGACAGGCGCATATCTAAAGTAAATACATAGGTCTGGCCTCCGCTGAACCTGCCGGCATGGCTGGCCCAGCCGGCGCAGTACCCACGGCCACTTTGTCCGCGCCGCGTCCCGGCCGAAACAGGAACAGCGCCGCCTTGATACATTTCGATGTGACCAGCCCCCGGCGGTACAGCAGATAGACCAAGGCGCAGAGGTATCCCCAAAGGACGGAACATACCAATATAGGCTCACAAATCCTCTTCCTGCCGCTCCTATTCGAGGCCCTTGATCTCATCCCAGTACCGCTTAGCCGCCTGTTCGGTTTTGTTGTCGCCGTACTCGTAGTAGACCGCGTCCTTTACCGCGTCGGGGAGATACTGCTGGACTACCCAGCGCCGGGGAAACACATGGGGATACTTGTATCCCTCGTGTGGACCGCTGCCGGCGGAGTCTGCGTGGACGTTCTGAAGGTGCCGGGGCACATCCCCGGTGCGGCCGCTCTCCACGTCCTGCATGGCGGCGATGATGGCATTGTGCCCGGTGTTGGACTTGGGGGCCGTGGCCAAGAGGATGGCCGCGTCGGCCAAGGGCAGGCGGGCCTCCGGCAGGCCGATCTGAAGGGCCGAGTCCACGCAGGCCTTCACAATGGGGATGGCCATGGGGTAGGCCAGACCGATATCCTCCGCCGCGATGACCAGCAGCCGCCGGCAGGGGGACAGCAGATCCCCCGCCACCAAGAGCTTGGCCAAATAGTGGACGGCGGCATCTGGGTCGCTGCCCCGGATGGACTTCTGGAGGGCGGAGAGAAGGTCGTAGTGATTGTCCCCCTCCCGGTCGTAGCGCATGGCGCTGCGCTGGGTGGCGCTATAGGCATCGGATAGGGTGATGGTCAGGGTACCGTCACGGACCTCCGCCGCCTCATAGAGAAACTCCAAGGCGTTGAGGGCCTTGCGCACATCCCCGCCGCAGGCGGAGGCGATGTAATCCACCACCCCCTCCTCCCAGCGGAGGGGCAGATGGCTCTCCCCGGCGAGGATGGCGAGGCCCCGCTCCACCGCAGGGGACACATCAGCAGCGGTGAGGGCCTTGAACTCAAACACCGTACTGCGGCTTAAAAGGGCGTTGAACACGCAGAAGTAGGGATTCTCCGTGGTGGAGGCGATGAGGGTGATCTTCCCATTCTCCATAAACTCCAGCAGGCTCTGCTGCTGGCGTTTATTGAAATACTGGATCTCGTCCAAGTACAGCAGTACCCCGTTGGGGGCCACAATGGTGCCGATGTCCGCCATAATATCCCGGATGTCTTGGGTGGAGGCGTTGGTGGCGTTGAGGCGGTACAGAGGCCGTTTGGTCCGCTGGGCAATGATGTTGGCCACCGTGGTCTTCCCCACGCCGGAGGGGCCGTAGAAAATCATGTTAGCGTTGGACCCGCCGTCGATAAACCGGCGCAGCAGGGCGCCGGGGGCTAAAAGATGCCGCTGACCCACCACCTCGTCCAGCGTCTGGGGGCGGATGCGGTCGGCTAAGGGCTGTTCCATGGTATTTCCTTTCTCAGTTTCTCGAGCACTTCTCCGCGTCGATGGCCAGAACCACCATCAGCGCCCCCAAGGCGTTGCCCGGGTCCGGCACGTCGATGACATAGGTGTCCGTCCAGTTGAAGATCTCCTTGCTGATGGCGGCGATGTGTCCGGCGCTGTCGCTCTCGATCCGGTAGTCCCACTCCATCCATTCCCCGTCCACCTGCCAGTCGTTGCAGTCGATGGTAAACTGGGGCTTGAAGAAGGTAAACTCCTTGCGGATACAGCCCACATACTCGTCCTCTATGTAGATCTCAAACTGGGGCAAAAAGCTGAACACCTTCTCCTGCAAGGTGGCGATGTGCCGCCCGGTGCCGTCCAGCACGTGGAGGCAGTGGCCCCAGCTCAGCTTTCCCTCTACGGTGAAAACGGTCTCCCCGCTCTCGCCGTAAATGTCGTAGCTGTCCAGCCAAGAGAAAAATCTCTGTTTGAAATACAGTCGCATACGCTGCTCATCTCCTTTTGTATAGGGTATTCTACCACACTTTTTTGCTCTTGCCCAGATTTTTTCCTCGTAATTTGTCGAAAAGTGTGATAGGATGTTCGGGAGGTGATGGTATGAAAGAAAAAGCGACCGTTATAAGCATCATTGAGGAGCTGAAAGTCCTCTACCCGGAGGCGGAGTGCTCTTTGCCCTTTGACAGATCCAAGGCCTATGAGCTGCTGTTCTCCGTCCGTCTGGCTGCCCAGTGCACCGATGCCCGGGTGAACATGGTGACGCCGGTGCTCTACCAAAAATTCCCCACCTTAGAGGCCCTCGCCGCCGCCACGGAGGAGGAGATCGGGGAGATTATCCACTCCACCGGCTTCTGGCGGGCCAAGGCCCGGGACATTGCCGCCGCCAGCAAGATGCTGCTGGCGGAATTCGACGGGCAGGTGCCGGACAACATGAATGACCTGCTCCGTCTCCCCGGCGTGGGGCGCAAAACCGCCAATCTGATTTTAGGCGATGTGTACGGCAAGGAGGGCTACGTCTGTGATACCCACTGCATCCGCATCACGGGCCTCTTAGGTATCACCGACGGCAGCAAGGACCCGCTGAAGGTGGAGATGCAGCTCCGGCAGTGCATCCCCCCGGAGGAGAGCAACGACTTCTGCCACCGGATGGTCCTCCATGGCCGGGCGGTCTGCGTGGCCCGCCGGCCGGACTGCGCAAACTGCACCCTGCGCCCCTACTGCGACCACGGAGGGAACAGGGCGTGAAGGGGTTTACAAGGCCCGATCCCGGCTTCGCCCTGTGCGGCTTGGCCTGCTCCCTCTGCCCCATGCACCACATGGAGAGGAGCTGTCCCGGCTGCGGCGGCGGAGAGGGCAACCAGAGCTGCGCCATCGCCCGGTGCAGTCTCCAACACGGCGGCGTGGAGCACTGCTTCCAGTGCCCCGAGTACCCCTGTGCCAAGTATGAGGGCTTTTTCGACTGCGACTCCTTCCTCCCCCACCGCTGCGTCCCGGAGAACGTCCGCCGGGCCCAGGAGGCAGGCCTCGACGCCCTCCGCCAGGCGCTCCGTGAAAGGGAGGACATCCTGCGGGACCTGCTCGCCGGCTACAACGACGGACGGCGCAAGACGTTTTTCTGCACCGCCGCCGCACTGCTTCCCTTGGCCGATCTGCGCCAGGCCTGTGAGGTGATCAGCGCACAGTACCCCCTCACCCTGCCGGAGAAGGAGCGCTCCGCCGGGGCGGCGGAGGTACTGCGCGCCTTGGCGGCGGAGCGGGCCGTCGACTTAAAGCTCCGCAAGAAACCGAAGAAAGCCTGACCAAGGGGAGGACGGCCAGCCGTCCTCCCCAAAATTGTAGGAAAGCTGTAAGAAATATGGCGGTAATCCGTAAGAAATCTCTGGTATACTCTCCCCATCCCAACAAAAAGGAGAGACCCCTATGACCTACACCGCCCTCAAGCTCATCGCCTTAGCCTCCATGCTCTTGGACCACCTGATGGCCTCCTTCGCCACCCCGGTCCAGCTGTTCCTCTGGGACACCTTCTTTCCCGGCAGTGCCTCTCCCCCCGCCATCCTGCTGACCCTCCAGACGGCCCTCAAATACTTGGGCCGCATCGCCGCCCCCATCTTCCTCTGGTCCGTGGCCCAGGGCTTCCGGCACACCCGCAGCCGCCCAAAATACGCCCTGCGCCTGCTCCTCTTCGCCCTCCTCTCCCAGTACCCCTACCTCCTGGCCAACCGGGTCTGGACCGGCGGCCTCCTCACCGACTGGGAGATCGGCGGCAACATCCTCTTCACCCTCTCAGCAGGGCTTTTGACTCTGTCCCTCTACGAGCGCTGCCGCGCCCTTCACCCGGCCGGAGGCTTTGCCGCGGCAGCCGCGGCGGTGGTCCTCGGGGAGCTCCTGCCCATAGAGGGCGGAGGCCCCTACCTCCTGTTCATCCTCCTCTTCCACCTGACTGAAAGCTGGTCCGTCCCCCGCCGCGCCCTCCTGTGGCTGCTGATCCTCCCCCTGTCCCGCTACCGCATGACCGCCCTCCTCCTCACCGACCTTGGCTGGCTCCGCCCTTGGTGCCTCAACGCCTTAGGCCCCTTCTTAGGCATAGCCCTGACCTTCACCTACAACGGAAAACCGGGCCGCCCCCTCCCCAAGTACCTGTGGTACGCCGTCTACCCCCTGCACCTGCTTTTTTTAGCTCTTCTCGGCTGACCTGCAAACAAAAGTTCAAATCTGTCCCGCTCCGCCGGCCGCCAAAACGCCTAATTCCTATCTCTTCACTCTAAATTCTCTCCGCTGAAAAAAATTCCTAACTCCTAATTCTGCATTCCGCATTCACATAATCTTCCTTCTCCACATATACTATGGTATCAAATAGGATAGGAGCAGACTATGGACAACAACCAAGACCTTATGCGGCAGCTCCAGCAGAACAAGGACGCGCTGCTGCAAATGATGCACTCCGCCGACGGCCAGCGGCTGATCGCCATGATGCAGCAGCAGTCCGGCCTCCAGCAGGCGGCGGGGGCCGCGGCCCGGGGGGACGCCTCCCAACTGACGCAGATGGTGCAGCAGCTGATGCGGACCCAAGAGGGCGCGGAGCTGGTGGATCGGATCAACCGGACCATGGGGGGCGGGAAGTAAAAAGCTAAGGAGGACCGTATCGTGAACGACTTTGAGGAAAAACTGAACACGATACTGTCCTCCCCAGAGGCCATGGCACAAGTGGCCTCCTTGGCTCAGTCCTTAGGCCTCTCCCCCGCCCAGCCGGCGGCGGGGACAGAGACCGACGGCTCCCCGGAGAGTTCACCGCCGCCGCCGATGCCGGACCTCTCCTCGCTCTTTGGACAGGCGGACCCGGCCCTGCTCTCCCGCCTTCTGCCGCTGCTCCAAGAGCTGGGCAGCGGAGAGAACGATCAGCGCACCCAGCTGCTCCAATCCCTGCGCCCCTTTCTGAAGGAGAGCCGGCGGGAGAAGCTGGATAAAGCCATACAGATTGCCCGCCTCCTCCGGGTGGGAAAAAAATTCTTCGGAACACTGGGTGAGACGTGATGTATAACCGCTACATACAAAACGACAACGGCGGCTACTGTCCCGTCCCGCCCCCCGACTCTCCGCCGCCCTCCGGCGGTGAGCCGTCGGCCGCAGGGGAGGGCGGCTTCCTCCAGAAGATTTTGGGACGGCTGAAGCTGAAGGACATCGACACCGGCGACCTGCTGCTGCTTCTTCTGATCGCCCTCCTCTTCTCTGAGGGCGAGGATGAGGAGCTGCTGCTGGCGCTGGCGCTGGTGTTCTTGCTGTAAAATGGCGGGACGGAAACAGAGTAAAAGGGCAGGACAAACCGAGTTGGTTTGTCCTGCCCTTTTACTCTGTCTTCACAATACAGCACAGCCCGCCACAGCGCGTCAAACCGTCAGGCGTCTACCTCTTCGCCCTCAGACGGCCCAAGATCCAAAAGGTAAGCGGCCTGAACAGCACATAGAGGCTATATCCGCACACCCCGCCAATGGTATTGGTTATCAAATCCGTAATATCCGAGGAGCGGAAACCGCTGATGAGCGGCTGTAGTATTTCAATGCCTAAGCTCATCAAAAAACAAAAAAATACCGTCCTATCAAATTTAGCCGCTCCGCAGCGGGTCAGCGGGAAGAGAAAGCCAAATGGCATGGTCATGATCATGTTCAGCACAATCTGCCTTATAAAGTCCCCTCTCCCTGCCAAAACGTCCACAAACGGCACCAAATTCATCGGTTTATAGGGGTGATTCAGGACAAACGGAAGAGCTGCTATTACCGGCATCAAAGTAAAATACAGCACAAGAGACAAGTACAGATAAAAAAGGGTGTTGACAAGGAACACATCCCACCCCTGCCTTCTCCACTTTCTGTAAAAACAACGGGCATACAGAAGCGCCAACACCGCGAAATCTAAGGAATATTTCATAGATATTCTTCCTTTAAACGCCAATTTGCCGACCGATTCACGCCCCGTCGTTTCCCGCCCCTGTCAGTATTCCTACGGCGCTCCGCCTATAAAAGCGCCGCCAGCGCCGGCCTGTACAGCGACAGACACAGCGGCTCCTACAGCGGGCTATCCCGCTCTCACGCCAGCGCGCTCCCATCCGGCAGCAAAAACCGGCTCTCGTCCACCGCCGTGTCCATGGTCAGCGACTCCATCTCGTACACTGTCTCCCCGTCCTGCCGGGTGACAGCCGCCACCAGAAGTCCCGTGTCCACGGAGATCCAGTAGGCGGTGTCATACCCCTCCCCGTCGGCGGCGGTGAGCACGCAGATGCAGGACAGATCCTTGTAGTCCCGATATACCGCAGCGGCGATCTCCTCCACCGGCAGCTCCAGCAGATCCTCATAGGTCAAAATCCGCTGCTCCTCGTCCTCGCTGAAACCCCCGGCCGGAAACTCCGCCCACTCCTGCTCCTCATCGTACCAGATACAGGTCCGCTCCCCGTCGGTGAGGAGATGGCGGGTGCTGCCGCCGGCGGTCTGCACATCCGTGCGGGTATATGGCTCCCGGACAGCGGTCTGCACGTCCACTGTCCGGGACCCGCCGGACCAGTGGGTGGTGATGCGCACCGTCCGCACATAGGCGGCAGGCCGTGCCATGGTGGCCACCGCCTGCTGCACCGTCTCCGGCGTAATCTCCACTATGGACAGCGAGGAACTGCTGTCAGGCTCCTCCTCGCCTCCCGGAAGGCCGGCGCTGTCATCGGGGAGTTCCATGTGGCTTCGCTGCCGGGAGGTTCCCCGGATGAACAGGATCAGCAGCAGCAGAATGAGGATGCAAAACCCCATAGCAATCAGCGTAAATCGGTGCTTCTTCAAGGCACATCCTCCCCTCTGACTGTCTTAAACCCCTCTCAGCCCACAAAATCCTCCGGCCGCTCCCCCCGGCCGAAATGCCAGAGGATGGCGTCGGCAATCCGGCGGCAGGCGCGGCCGTCACCGTAGGGGTTCACCGCGTGGGCCATGGCGGCGTAGGCCGCAGGATCATTCAGCAGCTCCTCCGCCAGCTCGGTGATGCGCCCATACTCCACCCCCGCCAGCTTCACTGTGCCGGCTGCCACGGCCTCAGGCCGCTCGGTCTCCCGGCGCATCACCAGCACCGGCTTACCCAAGGCGGGCGCCTCCTCCTGAAGCCCGCCGGAGTCGGTCATCACCATATAGCACCTGGCCATCAGGTTGTGCATCTCCCGCACGTCCAGCGGCGCGATGAGGTGGACGTTTTCAATCCCGTCCAAGTGCCGGTGGGCGCACTCCTGTACCGCCGGACTCAGATGGACCGGATAGACGATGTCTACCTCGGGATTGGTTTGGGCAATATGGGCCAAGGCGGACATGATGTCCTCCATGGGCTGGCCGTAGTTCTCCCGCCGGTGGCAGGTGACTAAGATCACCTTCCGGCTTGTATAGTCCAAGCGGTTGAGGATATCATCCGAAAAGGTAAAATCCTTTACAACTGTTGTTTGGAGGGCATCTATAACGGTATTCCCCGTCAAAAACACCCCCTTGCTGATCGTCTCCCGCTCCAGATTCTCCCGATTGGCGGCAGTGGGGCAAAAGTGCAGCTCCGCAATGGCCCCCACCATTCTCCGGTTCATCTCCTCCGGGTAGGGGGAGTATTTGTCGTAGGTCCGCAGTCCCGCCTCCACGTGTCCCACGGGGATTTTGTGGTAGAAGGCGGACAGGGCGCCGGCAAAGGTGGTGGAGGTGTCCCCGTGGACCAGCACTATATCGGGCTTGGCCTCCTCCAACACCCGGTCCATCCCGGTGAGGCACTTGGAGGTGATGGTGGAGAGGGTCTGCCGGGGCTCCATGATGTTTAGGTCGAAGTCGGGCCGCAGCTGAAAGATGTCCAGCACACTGTCCAGCATCTCCCGATGCTGGGCGGTGACACAGTAGAGGGATCTCACTCCCTCCCGCCGGGCCAGCTCCTGCACCAAGGGAGCCATCTTAATGGCCTCCGGCCGGGTGCCAAACACACTCATAATCCGAAGATCACTCATTTCTCTCTCTCCTTTTCCGTCTGCTCCGGCTCCTCCGGCTGTCCTTGATCCTCGCGGTGTTCATGATTCTCATGGTGGGGCCAGATAGCCCGCACCGCCACAATGCCGCAGATGATCAGAGCCAGAATAAACAATGCCGCCTTGCCCCCGCCGGTAGTGGTAAGCATTACCGCGCTGAGACCCAGCACGCCGGAGACGATGTACAGCGTGACCACCGCCTGCTTCTGGCTCAGTCCCAAGTCGATGAGCTTGTGGTGGATGTGGCTACGGTCGGCCACCATGGGGCTCTGCCCCCGGAGGATGCGCCGCATAAAGGCCACGGTGGTATCTAAAATGGGCAGCCCCAAGATGATAAAGGGCACCAGAAAAGAGATCACCGCGTAGTACTTAAACAGCCCCTGTATTGATACCGTAGCCAGCACAAAGCCCAAAAAGGTGGCCCCAGTGTCCCCCATAAAGATCTTGGCCGGGTTCATATTGTAGGGGATGAACCCCACACAGGCCCCCAGCAGGGCCCCGCAGATGAGGGCGATGTCCGCCTCCCCTAAAAGGATGGAGATGATCAGCATGGTCAGCGCGCCGATGGAGGACACGCCGTCGGCCAGACCGTCCAAGCCGTCGATCAGATTTACGGAATTGGTGATGGCCACAATCCAGATGACGGAGATGGGCCAGCTCCAGATCCCCAGCACCCAGTATGGCTCGCTGCTGAAGATGTTGGGGTTGTTGATGACCTCAATGGACACCCCATGGTAGACCGCCACCACAGCCGCCAGAATCTGCACCACAAATTTCAGCTTGGCCGGCAGGGACCGGATATCGTCCACGATCCCCAGCGCCACAATGACCACCGCTCCAATCAGAATCCCTTGGAGCTGCCGCCCCAGCTCGGCAAAGATCAGCACGGAAACCAAGAAGCCAAAGAAGATAGCCAGCCCCCCCAGCCGGGCGATGGGGTGGTCGTGCATCCGCCGGTTGTCCTTGGGGATATCCACCGCGCCGATCCTGAAGGCCAGACGGCGGACCATGGGGGTAGAGACAAAGCTGATGGTCAGCGCCACCACCAAGGCGAGCATCACATCGGCAATCAATGCCTTTTCAATATACATCTCTGCCCCGCACCTCACTTCGCCACGAAGCCGATCTTCTTATAGACCTTGCGCAGGGTCTTGTTTGCCACATAGGAGGCCTTCTCCGCCCCGGCCTTGTAGACGCTCTCCAAGTAGGCCTTGTCGGAGAGAATGCGCTGGGCCTCCTCCCGGATGGGGCGCAGGCACTCCACCACCGCGTCCCCTACAGCAGGCTTAAACCTTCCATAGCCCTGTCCGGCAAACTCCGCCTCGATCTCCTGGAAGCTCCTGCCGGTGACAGCGGCGTAGATGTTCATCAAATTGGCCACACCAGGCTTCTCCCTCGGGTCGTAGCGGACGGGGTTCTCCGTGTCGCTGTCTGTGATGGCCCGCTTGAACTTGCGCTGGATGTCCTCGGGCTTCTCCATAAGGAACACACAGCCCTCTGGGATGGACTTGGACATCTTGCTCTCCGGCGTGGTGAGGCCCATAATCCGGGCCCCGGCCTTGGGGATGTAGGGCTCAGGGACCTTGAACACATCGCCGTAGATGTGGTTGAAGCGGATAGCCACATCCCTCGTCAGCTCGCAGTGCTGCTTCTGATCCTCCCCCACGGGGATGTAGTCCGGCTGATAGAGGAGGATGTCCGCCGCCATCAGGGAGGGATAGGTGAAGAGGCCGCCGTTGATGTTGTCCTTGTGCTTGGAGGACTTGTCCTTAAACTGGGTCATCCGGGAGAGCTCACCAAACATGGTGTAGCAGTTGAGCACCCATCCCAGCTCCGCGTGCTGATGGACGTGGGACTGGATAAAGAGGGTATTTTTCTCCGGGTCAAGACCGCAGGCGATATACTGAGCCAGCTGTTCCAGTGTCCGCCGCCGCAGATCCGCCGGGTTCTGCCGCACAGTAATGGTGTGCATATCCGCCATAAAGTAGTAGCAGTCGAACTCCTCCGTCCGGGCGAACCAGTTCTTGATGGCCCCGAGGTAGTTGCCCAAGTGAAGATCCCCGCTGGGCTGGACGCCGGAGAGCATGACTTTTTTTTCTTCCATTGCAATTTGCTCCTTTATCGTTGGGTAAAAGCGCCGTCAGGCGCAGATGAGATGTATAATCAATTGGTATATTATATCACAATGGAAGAAAAAGTGCAACAGGTATGCCCCTGATGGGAGTGTCCAAAAACAGAGTTAAAGGAAGTCGAAGAGAGAAAAAGGTACAGTAG
>CANPBB010000021.1 GCA_947572235.1 uncultured Clostridia bacterium | reverse complement strand
TCAGAGGCGTTGTCCAGCACGGAAATAATGTTGCCGCTGAGCACCGGGTTGCCCAAGCTGTTCTCCTTCATGGTGACGGCGAAGAAGGACGGATCGGCAATCAGGTTGAACAGCACCAGCAGGGCCAGCGCCGCTATGGGGATAAACAGCTGCTGCCGGGTCAGCCGCTTAAACAGGCTCTCATTGGGGCGCTTCAGCTTAGTCTCGGGATTTTTCACGGGGGTCGTCATGCCTCATCACCTCCTGCAATCGTCGCCATGATCTTGCTCTGAGTCAGATCCTCGCCTGTCAGCTCACCCACGGTCTTGCGGTCCCGCATGACCACCAGCCGGGAGCAGGTGCGCAGCATCTCGTCAATCTCCGAGGAGATGAAGGTGACGCTCTTGCCCTCCGCCGCCAGCTTGAGCACCAGCTTCTGAATCTCAATCTTGGTGCCGATGTCGATGCCCCGGGTGGGCTCATCCAGAATCAGGTACTTGGGGTCGGTGAGGAGCCACCGGGCCAGAATGCACTTCTGCTGGTTGCCGCCGGACAGGGATTTGATGGGGGTATCCGCCGACGCGGTCTTGATCTCCAGCAGCTTGATGTACTCATCGGCGAAGGCCTCCGCCTGGGCCCGGGAGAAGGGGCGGAAGAAGCCCTTCATCACTTGGAGGGCCAAGATGATGTTCTCCCGGACAGAGAGGTCGCCCACGATGCCGTCGCCCTTCCGGTCCTCGGGCAGATAGCCGATGCCCTGCTTCATGGCATCCAGAGGCTTCTTGATCTTGACCTCTTTTATCCTATAGTTTCCCGCGTCCCCTTGCGGGAATATCGTGTGAAAGCGCCTTGGAGCAGGAACCTGCCGGAAGGGGTGCGAAAGCAAGCCCCGAAAAGCAGGAAATTTTCGGGGGCGGACTGCGAGATATCAGAAGCGGCTGACTTGCGGTAAGGCTTTAATGTCAAAAGTGTATCAGATAGAAAATCAGAAGTCAATAACAGGGGCATCCAGCAGTTCCAAGCTGTGCCGGCTGCCAGAGATGGTTAGGCCTTGTTTGAAACATATCCAGTCCGGAAAATGTCGATAAAAAAGCGGGACAGACTATTTTTGCAGACTCTTCCCGAAAACACCCCTGCAATTTCTGTGCTGTAGGGTAAAATAGTAAAATAGCCGTGGAGACACAGAAGCGGCAGGCCGCGGGGTGCTGGCAATTCCCTGCTGTTCTGTGCAAATGAAGTCGACACTCAGCACAGCGGCTATATTGCGCCATAGACACGGTACCCAGTTCAGCACACCGTTTCAAGGCTGAACACGGATTTTTCTGTACGTGCATTTCCGTGTGGTGTTGGGTTGTCAAAAGCTCGGCGCCGCTTTATGTTTCCAACGAAAACCCTTGGGTCTGGCCCCCCTGCCTGCTCTTTGGGGCTTTCTTGGGACCTAAATTTGAAAGGAAGAAAGCAGATGAAAAAGAAAATCAAGTCCTTAATTCTAACTATAGCGCTGCGCCTTGGTCTGACAGTACAACCTGTGGAAAATACCCTCCACCATTGCTTTTTTGAAAAGGGAGTGGGCTTTTTTCCGAGCGCAGAAAACCCGTAACTTAATGATATTATCTTGCAATTGACCATTATTTATCACCTCTGATCCACTGCGAGATATATCCATAAATCTTACAGCATAAATTTGGCTTATCCTGCTTTTGATGTGCGGATCGCTAAGGAGGACGATACCAGTTTTAATAATGTTTTGGAGAGTATGTATAGGGTATGTATAGGGTACCGCTTGGAAGGGAGCGGCGGCGGACCAAAATAAAAGGCCGGCGGAAACGGTACTGTTTCCGCCGGCCTTTTTCACTCCTTCTCAAACCACTGCTCTTTTCCCTCATAGGACCAGACCACCCGGTTGCGGCCTAGGCGCTTGGCGTCGTAGAGCATGGTGTCGGCCAGCTTCAGGTAGGTGTCGTAGCTGTCGCCGACCTTGGGGATCAGGCTGACGCCGCCTACACTGACCGTTACCCACTGGCTCACCGGGGAGCAGTGGGGGATATGCAGGTCCTCCACCGCCTGGCGGATGGTTTTCAGAAACTCGAAGGCATTGTGGCCGTCGCTGCCCACAAAGACCGCGATGAACTCCTCCCCGCCGTAGCGAGCGAAGAGGTCCATGGACCGCTGGAAGTAGGAGGAGGCGGTCTTGGCCACGGCGGAGATCACCTGATCCCCCGCCGGGTGGCCGAAGGTGTCGTTATAGAGCTTGAACTTGTCGATATCGAACATGCAGATGGACAGGGGCATCCCGAAGCGGATGGCTTCCCGCCACTTGGCCAAGCTCTCCCCCTCATAGCGCCGGCGGTTGGCCACGCCGGTGAGCTCATCCACCATGGCCTGCTGCTTGAACTCCATCTGGTAGTGGTAGAGCTGGATGTGGCTGTTCACACGGGCCCGGATGATCACCGGGCTGAAGGGCTTCGCCACATAGTCCACCGCTCCCATCAGAAGCCCCCGCTCCTCGTACTGCACGTCGGAGAGGCTGGTGAGCATGATCACGGGGATGTGCTTGGTGAGGTCCGTCTCCTTCAGCTCCTGGAGCAGAACGAAACCGTCCATATCCGGCATAACGATGTCTAAAAGAATCAGACCAAAGCAGCCCTCCTTGGCGGCCGAGAGACCCTCTTTAGCGGTGTTGCACACGGTAACGTCGTACTCCTCCTTCAGAATGGAGCGCAGGTATTCCGCCTGTACGGCGCTGTCGTCAATTACCAAAATCTTATCCATGGATCACGTATCTTGTCCTTTCTTCACGAAAGCGTGGGGCGCGCCTCAGGGGGGACTCCCCCTGTAAAAAATTGCCTCAGTGGGGCCTTCTGCCCTCGGTGATATCCTGCGCCACATACACAGCGGTCTGGGGCACGTCGTCCCCGCCGGCGTGGGAGAGCATGGCGGTGGCCCGGACCCAGCTGTACTCCCCGGGGCGGGGGCCCTCCGGCAGACGGCGGTACTCCACCGCTACAGAGGGCTGCCACCAGCGCAGGGTGTTTTTCAGGTGCTCCGTGTTCATGACGCTGAGATAGGCCTCCCGGTCGTCGGGATGGATGAAGTGGTTGGCGTAGATCTGGAGGCCGGCGGTGAAACTCACCTCGTCCCCCAGCACGTCCCCCACCCGGTGGAGCTGGGTGACGGTTCGGTAGGTATCCCGCTGCAGGTCGATGTAGTAGGTACAAAAGAACAGGCTGCTCAGGCTGCTGATGATGTAGGCCCGGTCCTCCAGCGCCTGCCGCTGGATGGTCTCATACTGCTGCTGGTCAGTGATATCCTGACCCAGCAGGTTTACCATGACCTGATCCTGCTGCCGGCAGTAGGTGACGCGGACCTCGATCCAGCGCACCGGCTCCCCGCGGAGACGGTAGCGCAGCACCTCCTCCTCATAGTCCCCCTTGAGGCTCCCGGCCTTTTCACGCAGGTGGTCCAAGGAGAGGGCGGCCCAGAAGGCGTCAAGATCGTCGCCGTGGACATGGTGCTCCGCGGTGTTTTGCAGGTAGGCGGTGTAGTTGCCGATCAGCGTGTTCTCCGAGTCAGCGGAGAGGGAGAGGTCCACCCGCTCGCACTGGCCGGTGTTGAGGTCCACGGTGTTCATCACGCGGAAACGGGAGCGGAGGATGGCCGCCATCTGCATATCCCGCTTGGTGTGGGCCAGCTCCCGGCGGACCCGCTCATCCACGTCCTGAAGGGCCAGCACCGCGTAGCTGCTGCCGGGCAGGTCCCGGCCGGAGTAGGCGGTGGCGGAGATGTAGCGGTAGTCCGCTCCGCTGCGCCACTGGCAGAGGAGCTCGGTTTTCTGGCGCCCCTCCGCCTTGAGGCGGCGCAGGCTCTCCAAGGAGAAGCAGCGGTGGAACGCGTCCTGATAGGCGGCGTGGAGGCGGCTTTTGACTTGTTCTCCCAGAAGCCGGTCATAGGGATGGGCCGAGGCGGCCAAGGGGCTCCTCATCTGCCCGTCCAAGCGGACGATCTCCGCGGTGCCGGCGTTCAGGTCCACCAAGTAGATGCTGAAATTCCGCTCGCCCAAGCTGCGGATCAGCTCCTGTGCCCGGGGGCCCTCCCGGACCTGTCCCTCCCGCAGCACGTTGTGGACATCCTTCACGCAGAGGATGGCGCAGCGCCCCCGGCTGCCGGCGTCGGGGATCACCTCCATCAGGTTCCAGCGCAGGACCTCCCCCGCCTGACGGCGGTAGAGCAGGCTCTGCCCCTCCGGGCCGGAGCGGGCGGCGGCGCGGAGGGCCTCCAGCGAGGTGAAGGCGAGGAAGCGGTCCTTGTCGTCGCCGTGGACAGACCCTCCTTCCGCGAAGGCGGCCAGCTGGGAGGAGAGAGGGCCCTCTCCCAGCTGCCAGCCGTCGTGGTCGGATTTAAGTACCTCGCAGCGGTCCCCCCATAGGTCCACCCGGAGGAGTTTCCGGTAGGTGTACCCTCCGCCGTCTGTCCGGGGGGCTGCGGTGAGCACAAAGGCGGGGGTGTCCCCCCTCCAGAGGATCCGGGCGGCGGTGATGTCCACCGTGCCGCCATCGGGGCCGGCGCAGCTGACGGACTGGCTCTCCTCTTCCGCACCCAAGGTCAGCAGAGGACAGCACCGGCAGGCGCTGCCCCAGAGTTCGCGGCAGGGGGCGCCCAAGCGAATGCTGGGACAGACCGCCTGCACCCTGCGGTTAAAATATAAAACGCTTCTGTCCGATTCCCGGATCACATAGACCCCGGTCTCCGGCATGGCGTTGAGGATGATCTCATAGTCTCTGCTCTCCAACTCAGCTTCCCTCCCAAAACGCGCGGGACTCCGGCGCCTGTGTGCAGCGGTATACGAAGACTATACTAATAACCCATGTATTATACCATATATGGATGTGGGATTCAATCAGCAGATGGCATTTTTTCATGAAAAAATGCCGGTTCAAAAGAGGCGGCTCAGGTACAGCGGCAGATGCCGGCTTTTGGGCCGAAATCTGATACCCCCGGCAACAGCGTTACCGGGGGTACTGCTTGCGTCAAAACCGTGCTGTTTCCCGGAGGACGGGCACCGCCGGCCCTTTCGTGAACCGCGCTTCATGGTGTATACCTCATGCCTTTTGTAGAATTTTGGTAAATTTTGCAGAAGGTGGAGGTTTTTATCATGAGAGAGCAATTTCACGACATTTTCAGGAACTATTTCCGCAGCCAGCTGCTCCAGTCGCGGGGCGGTGCCTTTACGCAGGAGCGGGCCGCGGCGGTCCTCCATATGAGCGTTCGGGCCTATGCCGCGCTGGAGGGCGGGGAGTCCTGCTGCGGGCTGATCACCTTCCTGCTGTTTCTCCGCTTCATCTGCCCGGACCGGGAGTCCTTCCTCGAGGGGCTGTTCCAAGAGTGGGACAGGGCGGTCCGGGAGGCCCGGGAGGAGGCCTGAGCCCTCACGCCTCCACGCTGACGGCCGGCTCCGCCGGGGGGGCGGCCTCGGCGGCGGCGTACTGGGCGATGGCGCTCTCCACCGAGGCGCCGAACTGGTCGTTGAGCTGCTGCATCTGCTGGCGCAGCTCCAGACGGGAGGCCGCCAGCTGGTCCTGCGTGCGGTTGTCAACCTCCGCCTCCCGCAGGTAGCCGGACTCCCGGATCATCCGCTGGGTCTGCTGCCCCTTCAGCTGGTGGCGCAGCCGCCGGGCCTGACGAAGGCGTTTCTCCTTCATCAGGCGCCTCTGCCGGGCGGCGGTGAGCTTCTCCCGGGAGAGCTCCCGCTTCTTCCGGCCTGCCCGGTTTACCGCCTTGCGCAGCTGGCGGATGGCGGCCTCGATCCGCTGGGCGTTGTCGCTGTCGCTGTGCTTGGCGGACTGGAGCTGGGCGATCTGCCGCCGGGCGTACCCGGAGGCGGCGTCCACGTCCCCCATAGTTCTGGCCCGGGCCAGCTTGGAGTAGGCGGTCAGGGCGGCGTCGCCGTAGCGCCGGCTGTTCTTGGGGAGCTTAAAGCGCTCCGACTGCTCCTCCGCCTTCTCCCGGGCCTCCTGCATCATCTCCGCCAGACTGGGCTGCTTCTCCTGCTCCTCCCGCATCAGTTCCACCAGATCCCGCTGCTCCGCCGGAGCGGCAGCGGCCTGCGGCGCGGCCGCCTGGGGGGTCTGGGCAGCTTGGGAAACTTGGCAGGCGGGGGAGGGGGCGGCACTTATGCCGGAAATACCCATGAGGCGAACCTCCTCTCTGTGTGGCGTTACTATTATATGTTATATCGGCAGGAGGAGGTTCTTTAATTAGGAATTAGGAGGCAGGAATTAGGAATTTTTTTAGAGCGGGGGTTTTGCCGGCACATGCCGAATTGCTCGGCCCCGCTGGGGATCTGTGCGCCATGGCCGTCCCACACCTTTTATCCATATTCCATAGACGGCGGGAGGGAAATTTGGGTGCGATTTAGAACAAAGATGACTTGCGTTTTTTGATAGAAAATGGTACTCTATGATTGTAAGTGAAAAGAGGCGCCGGTGACTGACGGATTAGTGGGATACCACAGGGGAGCCGGCGGCTTTGGGCAACTTCACACCTTCCATCCTTTGGCCTGTTGGCGCCATGGCGCCGCGGAGGACGAACAGCGGCTGCCGCGTGGGACCGAAGCGGCACATGGTACCGGGATCGTGTGACTTTGCCCTTGATTTTTTCTGTCGGCCGTCTGGGCAGTCCTGTCTTGTACCGGGGCACAAGTGCGCCTTGGCGGGACCGGACTGCCCCTTTGCTTTTTTACGAGATTTAAGATTTAAGAGGAGAAAGGAGACCTCTATGAAGAAAGTAGCAGTTGTCATGGGCAGCGTCAGCGACTTGGGCGTGGTGCAGAAGGCGGTGGACACCCTCCGCGATTTCGGCGTACCCTGCGAGGCCCACGTCTACTCCGCCCACCGCACCCCCTACGAGGCCAAGGTTTTTGCCGAGACCGCCCGGGAGCAGGGCTTCGGCGTGATCATCGCCGCCGCCGGCATGGCGGCCCACTTGGCGGGGGCCATTGCGGCCAATACCACCCTGCCTGTCATCGGCATTCCCATGAAGTCCAAAGCGTTAGACGGCGTTGACGCCCTCCTCGCCACGGTGCAGATGCCCTCCGGCATCCCTGTCGCCGCCGTGGCCATCGACGGAGCGGTCAATGCCGCCTTGCTTTCCATCCAGATCTTGGCGGTGGAGGATCAGGAGCTGGCGAAAAAACTCAGCGAGAAGCGCGCTGCCGACGCCGCCAAGGTTCTCGCCGCCGATGCCGAGCTCCAGAAGCAGTTATAGGGGTGAGGCGGCAGACCCACGCGAAACAACGGGAAACCGGTGATTGATAAAAATTTTTTGGAGGATGAATGACTATGGAAAAGACTGTACAGCTCTACGAGGGCAAGGCCAAGAAGGTCTACGCCACCGCTGATCCCGCTCTGGTGATCGTCTCCTATAAGGACGACGCCACCGCCTTTGACGGCACCAAGAAGGGCACCATCATGGGCAAGGGCGCGGTGAACAACCGCATGAGCAATTTCCTGATGAAAAAGCTCATGGACGCCGGGGTGCCCACCCACTTTGTGGAGGAGCTCAATGACCGGGAGACCGTGGTGAAAAAGGTGGAGATCGTCCCCTTGGAGGTCATCGTGCGCAACGCCTCCGCCGGACACTTCTCCAGCCGCTACGGCGTGGAGGAGGGCATCCTCTTCGACGAGCCGGTGCTGGAGTTCTCCTACAAGAACGACGACCTTCACGACCCCCTGCTGAACACCTCCCACGCCTTGGCGCTGAAGCTGGCCACCCGGGAGGAGATCGACACCATCAAGGCTATGGCCCTGAAGGTGAACGAGGAGCTGAAGGCCTTCTTCGCCGGCTGCGGCGTGCGGCTGATCGACTTCAAGCTGGAGTTTGGCCGCCTCGGCGACGGCACCATCGTCCTGGCCGATGAGATCAGCCCCGACACCTGCCGCTTCTGGGACGCCAAGACCAATGAGAAGCTGGACAAGGACCGCTTCCGCCGGGATTTAGGCAACGTGGAGGAGGCCTATCAGGAGATGATGCGCCGGGTGTTCGGAGGGCAGGCATGAGCTCTCTGAGAGAAGAATGCGGCGTATTCGGCGTCTACAGTCCCGAGCGCTACGATGTGGCGGGCATGACCTACTACGGGCTGTTCTCCCTCCAGCACCGGGGACAGGAGAGCTGCGGCATCGTGGTCAATGACGACGGGCTTTTCCGCTCCTATAAGGACACGGGCTTGGTGGTGGACGTATTTACCAAGGATCGGCTGAAGAACTTGGGACAGGGCTGTATGGCCATCGGCCACGTGCGCTACGGCACCACCGGCAGCAACGACCGCTCCAACGCCCAGCCTATCTTGGTCAACCATGTAAAGGGCCGTATGGCTTTGGCCCACAATGGCAACTTGGTCAACTCCTACGAGCTGCGCACGGAGCTGGAACTCCAAGGCTCCATTTTCCACACCACCAGCGATACCGAGGTGATCTCCTACCTCATCACCAAGGAGCGCCTTACCTCCCCCTCCATCGAGGAGGCTGTCAACCGGGCGGTGAGCCGCCTGAAGGGGGCATTCTCCTTGGTGGTGATGTCTCCCCAAAAGCTCATTGCCGTCCGGGACGAGCACGGCTTCCGCCCTCTCTGCTACGGACAGACCGCCGATGGCCGCTACGTGGTGGCCAGCGAGAGCTGCGCCCTCTCCTCCGTGGGGGCAAGGCTGATCCGGGACGTGGAGCCGGGGGAGATCGTCGTCTTTGACAAGGACGGTCCTCGGTCCATTCGGGACCACTGCGGCAAGGCGGAGAGGAGCCTGTGCGTATTTGAGTATATCTACTTCGCCCGTCCAGATTCCGAGGTGGACGGGTGCAACGTCCATGTGGCCCGCACCCGGGCTGGGGCCTATTTAGCTTTAGAGCACCCGGTGCAGGCGGACGTGGTCATCGGCGTCCCTGACAGTGGATTGGATGCCGCTATCGGCTATTCCCGGCAGTCCGGTATCCCCTATGAGATCGGCTTTATCAAGAACAAGTATATCGGCCGCACTTTCATCGCCCCCGGGCAGGAGAGCCGGGAGGACAAGGTGCGTATTAAGCTCAACCCTATTGCCGAGGTTGTCCGTGGCAAGCGGGTAGTTATGATCGACGACTCCATCGTCCGGGGCACCACCTGCGCCCGGATCGTCCACCTGCTGCGGGAGGCCGGAGCCACGGAGATCCATGTGCGGGTCTCCGCGCCGCCTTTTATCGCTCCCTGCTACTATGGCACGGATATCGACTCCAAAGAGCACCTGATCGCCTGCCGCCACAACGCCGAGGAGATTGCCCAGATCATCGGCGCGGATTCTTTGGGCTTTTTGGGTATCGACGGAGCCAAGAAAATGGCCTGCGGCGGAGAGGGACGGGGTTACTGTACTGCCTGTTTCGATGAGGAGTACCCCACAGAGGTCCCTGTGGCTATGGACAAAAATCGGTTTGAGCGCCGCCTGTCAGAAAAAAGGAACAGCAAGGACTGAGCGCGGGAAGGAGAAGAGAGATGGAACATAGTTACAGCGGTAGCTACGCCGCCGCCGGTGTGGACATCACCGCCGGCTACCGGGGCGTACAGCTGATGAAATCCCACGTGGCGCGGACGGTGATCCCCGGCGTGGTCAGCGGCATCGGGGACTTCGGGGGCCTCTTCGCCCCCAATCTGACCGGCATGAAGGAGCCGGTGCTGGTTTCCGGCACCGACGGCGTGGGCACCAAGCTGCGCATCGCCCAGCTGATGGACAAACATGGCACCATCGGCATCGACTGCGTGGCCATGTGCGTCAACGACATCATCTGCTGCGGGGCAAAGCCCCTGTTCTTTTTGGACTACATCGCCGTCGGCAAGAACGAGCCGGAGAAGGTGGCCGCCATCGTCGCCGGCGTGGCCGAGGGCTGCGTCCGGTCCGGCTGCGCCCTCATCGGCGGCGAGACCGCCGAGCACCCCGGCGTCATGGAAGCCGAGGACTACGATTTGGCCGGCTTCTCTGTGGGCATTGTGGACCGTGAGCGGATTATCGACCACAGCGCCATGGCCGCCGGGGACGTGATTCTGGCCCTGCCCAGCACCGGCGTCCACTCCAACGGCTTCTCCTTGGTGCGCAAGGTCTTCCATGTGGAGCACGCGGACCTGCGCGCCCCCTTGGATGCCTTGGGAGGCAAGGGGTTAGGGGAGACCCTGCTGACCCCCACGCGGCTCTACGTCAAGCCGGTGCTCCGCCTTTTGGAGGAGATACAGCCCAAGGGCATCAGCCATATCACCGGCGGCGGCTTCTACGAGAACATCCCCCGGGCCATCCCCGACGGGCTCTGCGCAAGGATCGAGCGGCAGGCCGTCCGGGTACTGCCCATCTTCGATCTCATCGCCGGCGCTGGGAAAATCCCTGAGCGGGATATGTTCAACACCTTCAACATGGGCGTGGGCATGACCGTTGTGGTGTCCGCCGCCGACGCGGACCGCTCCCTGTCCCTCCTGCGGGAGAGCGGGGAGGAGGCCTACATCTTGGGCGAGATCGTCCCCGGCGGCGAGGACAAGGTGGTCCTATGCTGAAAGCCAACATCGCCGTATTCTGCTCCGGCGGCGGCACCAACCTCCAAGCCCTTCTGGACGCCCAGGCTGCGGGGACGCTCCGCAGCGGGAGAATCGCCCTTGTGCTGGCCAGCACGCCGGAGGCCTACGCCTTGGAGCGGGCGAAGAAGGCCGGCGTCCCCGCCGCCGTCTGCTCCCGGAGGGAGATAGGCTCTCAGGAGGCCTTTGAGGCCGCCATCCGCAAGGCCCTATCGGCGCACGACATCCACGTGATCGTGCTGGCGGGGTTTCTCAGCATCCTCAGCGAGGATTTCACCCGCTGCTGGCCGGGGCGCATTCTGAATATCCACCCCTCCCTGATCCCCGCCTTCTGCGGGAAGGGGATGTACGGGCTGAAGGTACACGAGGCGGCGCTGGCCCGGGGCGTCAAGATCACCGGCGCCACCGTCCACTTGGTCAACGAGATCCCCGACGGCGGTCCCATTGTCCTGCAAAGGGCGGTGGAGGTTCTGCCGGGGGATACGCCGGAGATTTTGCAGCGGCGTGTGATGGAACAGGCGGAGTGGGTTTTGCTGCCCCAAGCGGCGGAGCTGCTCTGCGCTCAGATCGTGAAAGGAGAGGACAAGCAATGAGACAGGATATCTGCGCCCTGCTGCGCCAAAACAGCTATCCCGGCCGGGGGATTCTCCTGGGCCGCAGCGCCGACAATAAACAGGCGGTAATTGCCTACTTCATCATGGGCCGCAGCGAGAACAGCCGCAACCGTGTCTTTGAGAAGACCGAGGACGGCATCCGCACGCGGGCCTTTGACGAGAGCAAGATGACCGATCCCTCCCTTATCATCTACCACCCGGTGCGCCGGCTCCGGGGGGGCGTCACCATCGTCACCAACGGCGACCAGACCGACACCATCCGGGACGCCCTGAACGAGGGGCACTGCTACCGCCATGCCCTGCTGGAGCGGACCTTTGAGCCCGACGGCCCCAACTACACCCCCCGTATCTCCGGCGTGGTGAAGCCCGACGGCAGCTACAGCCTCTCCATCCTCAAAAGCCTCGACGGGGACCCGGCCTGCTGCTGCCGGTACTTCTTTGAGTACGACGCCCCCGTGGCCGGCACCGGCCACTTTATCAGCACCTACCAGGGGGACGGCAGCCCGCTGCCCTCCTTCGCCGGGGAGCCCATCCTGGTGGATCTCAGCGGCCTGAGCGGGAGGGAGCCCAACGCGGCGCTGGCCGCCCAGCTCTGGGACAGCCTCAACGAGGAGAACAAGGTGTCCCTCTACGTGCGCACCATCTGCATCGAGGGGGGCTTCTCCGAGTCGGTGATCTACAACAAACTCAAGGAGGGGAAGTAGGATGGAAAAGGACCGTCAGGGGTATATCTCCCCCCTCTCCACCCGCTACGCCAGTAAGGAGATGCAGTACCTCTTCTCCGACGAGCATAAGTTCCGCACCTGGCGGCGGCTATGGATCGCCCTAGCCAAGGCGGAGCAGCAGCTGGGCCTCCCCATCACCGATGCACAGATTGCCGAGCTCACCGCCCACGCCGAGGACGTGAACTACGAGGTGGCCGAGGAGCGGGAGCGCCTTGTCCGCCACGATGTGATGAGCCATGTCTACGCCTACGGCCAGCAGTGCCCCGCCGCCGCCGGCATCATCCACCTGGGGGCCACCAGCTGCTACGTGGGGGACAACACCGACGTGCTGATTCTCCGGGACGCGGCCAGGATCGTCCTGCGCAAGTCCGCGCAGGTGCTGCGAAACCTCGCCGCCTTCGCCCGGCAGTACAAGGACCTGCCCTGCTTGGCCTACACCCACCTCCAGCCCGCCCAGCTCACCACCGTGGGCAAGCGGGCCACGCTGTGGATGAACGAGCTGGCGGAGGACGTGGAGAACCTGGAGTTCCAGATGGAGCGCCTGAAGCTCCGGGGGGCCAAGGGCACCACCGGCACCCAAGCCAGCTTCATGGAGCTGTTCGAGGGGGACGAGGAGAAGGTGAAGGCCTTGGACCGCTTGGTGGCGGAGCAGATGGGCTTTGCCCAGTGCGTCCCGGTGTGCGGCCAGACTTATTCCCGGAAGGTGGACGCCTACTTTCTCGCCGCCCTCTCCGGTGTGGCCCAGAGCGCCTATAAATTCGCCAACGACCTCCGAATCCTCCAGTCCTTCGAGGAGATGGAGGAGCCCTTTGAGAAGAACCAGATCGGTTCCTCCGCCATGCCCTACAAGCGCAACCCCATGCGGAGTGAGCGCATCTGCGCCCTGGCCCGCTACGTCATCGCCGACTCCGTGAACCCGGCCATGACCGCCGGCACCCAGTGGTTCGAGCGGACCTTGGACGACAGCGCCAACAAGCGCATCGCCGTGGCGGAGGCCTTCTTGGCCGTGGACGCCATCCTTGAAATCTATATCAATGTTACCGGCAGCTTGGTGGTCTATGATCAAATAGTCCGCCGCCGTGTGATGGAGAAGCTGCCCTTCATGGCCACGGAGAATGTGATGATGGAGGCGGTGAAGCGGGGCGGCAACCGCCAAGAGCTCCACGAGGCGCTGCGGGAGCACTCCCACGCCGCCGCCCGGAAGGTGAAACTGGAGGGCGGGGCCAACGACCTCATCGACCGCATTTTGGCCGACCCCCTCTTCCCCCTCACCCGGGAGGAGATCGAGGCGCAGATGGCCCCGGAGAAGTACGTGGGCCGTGCCCCCGGACAGGTGGAGGAGTACCTCGCCGGCCCCGTGGCGGAGCTGCTGTCCCGCTACCCCGACGAGGGCCTCAGCGGGGAAGTAAAGGTATAGTTCTTTTTGTTGAAAGAAAAAAGGATTTTAATTTCGCTCTGTACCGCGTTGAAAAATCCAATCTGACGCACGGTAACGAAGGATAGCATTGTGAGGAAGGATGAGAAGCATATTATGAAAGAACTGGAACTGAAATACGGCTGCAACCCCAACCAGAAGCCCGCCCGCATCCTGATGGAGGAGGGCGAGCTGCCCCTCACCGTGTTAAACGGCAAGCCGGGGTACATCAACTTCATGGACGCGCTGAACTCCTTTCAGCTGGTGAAAGCCCTCAAAAAAGCCACGGGCCTCCCCGCCGCCGCCAGCTTCAAGCACGTGTCCCCGGCGGGGGCGGCGTTGGGCCAGCCCCTCACCGACACGGAGCGGCAGATTTACTTCGCCCCCTCCGGTGAGCTGTCCCCCATCGCCTGCGCCTATATCCGGGCCCGGGGGGCGGACCGCCTGTGCTCCTTCGGCGACTGGGCGGCCCTCAGCGATACCTGCGACGCCGACACAGCCCGGTACCTTGCGGAGGAGGTCTCCGACGGCGTCATCGCCCCCGGCTACACCGCCGAGGCACTGGAGATCCTGAAGACCAAGCGCAAGGGCGGCTACAACGTGGTCCAGATCGACCCCGGCTACCAGCCCGCCCCCGTGGAGCGCCGCCACATCTACGGCATCACCTTCGAGCAGGGCTACAACGATCTGGCCATCGACGGGGGGATGCTGGAGAACATTGTCACAAAGAATAAAAACCTGCCCCAGGCGGCCAAAAATGACATGCTCCTATCCCTGATCACCCTGAAATACACCCAGTCCAATTCCGTCTGCTACGTGAAAAACGGCCAGACCATCGGTGTAGGCGCGGGCCAGCAGAGCCGCATACACTGCACGCGCTTGGCGGGGAACAAGGCAGACATCTGGTGGCTGCGCCAGCACCCTTGGGTTCTTGAGCTGGACTTTTTAGACGAGCTCCGCCGTCCGGAGCGGGACAACGTCATCGACCAGTACATCGCGGACTTCACCACCCTCGCTCTCGGCGGCGCTTGGAAGCGGTTTTTCAAGACCTGTCCGAAGGACCTGACGCCCGCTGTCAAGGAGGAGTGGATTGCCCAGTGCCTCACCGGCGTGACCCTTGGCAGCGACGCCTTCTTCCCCTTCGGGGACAACGTGGAGCGTGCCCACCAGTCCGGCGTACAGTACATCGTCCAGCCCGGCGGCAGCATCCGAGACGACCAAGTCATCGAGACCGCCGACAAATACGGCATGGTCATGGCCTTCACCGGCATACGTCTGTTCCACCACTAAAAGATTGCGCAGAACTCCGAAAACGCCCATCCTCCATCACAAAAACCACGCGGAACAAATAAAAAACGTCCGGCGCAGGCCGGACACATTCACTCCTACCTCAAAAGAAAGGTTGTGCCCACATGAAACTACTCGTCGTAGGCGGCGGCGGCCGCGAACACGCCATCTGCTGGAAGCTGGCCCAGTCTCCCCGCGTAACGGAGCTCTGCTGTGCCCCCGGCAACGCCGGCATCGCCCAAGTGGCCGCCTGCGTCCCCATCAAGGCCACCGATATAGACGCTATGGTGGCCTATGCCAAGGAGAACGCCGTGGACTTCGTCATGGTGGCCCCGGACGACCCCTTGGCCTTGGGCATGGTGGACGCCATGGAGGCGGCGGGCATCCCCGCCTTCGGTCCCCGGGCCAACGCCGCTATTATCGAGGCCAGCAAGGCCTTCTCCAAGGAGCTGATGAAGAAATACCACATCCCCACCGCCCGATACGAGACTTTCACCGACCTCTCCGCCGCCCTCCGCTATGTGGAGGAGCAGGGGGCGCCCATCGTGGTGAAGGCCGACGGTTTGGCCCTGGGCAAGGGCGTCACCGTGGCTGCCACCGTGGCTGAGGCCCAAGAGGCCCTTAGAGACATGATGGAGGGCGGCAAATTCGGCAAAAGCGGGGCCAAGGTGGTCATCGAGGCTTGCATGACTGGCCCGGAGGTCACTGTGCTGGCCTTCTGCGACGGAAAGCACGTGGTGCCTATGCTCTCCAGCCAGGACCACAAGCGGGCTTTCGACGGCGATCAGGGCCCCAACACCGGCGGCATGGGGGCCTTCTGCCCCTCCCCCCACTACACCCCGGCCATGGCGGAGCGGTGCATGGAGGAGATCTTCCTCCCCACCGTGCGGGCCATGGAGGCCGAGGGCCGGCCCTTTAAGGGCGTGCTCTACTTCGGCCTGATGCTCACGCCTGACGGTCCCAAGGTGGTGGAGTACAACGCCCGCTTCGGCGACCCGGAGACCCAGCCCATCCTGTCCATGCTGGATACCGACCTTATGGACATCCTTGAGGCCTGCGTGGACGGCACGCTGGACAAGCTAAACATCAAATGGAGACCCGGCGCGGCCTGCTGCTTGGTGCTGGCCTCCGGGGGCTACCCGGTGAAGTACCGGAGCGGCTGCCCCATCACCGGTCTGGAGGAGGCGGAGAAGGCCGGGGCCACGGTGTTCCACGCGGGCACCAAGCGGGCGGAGGACGGGACCTGCTGCACCGCCGGGGGCCGTGTGTTAGGCGTCACCGCCGTTGGCGATGATCTGGCTGCGGCGGTGAAAAATGCCTACGCGGCGGCGGCGCACATCCACTTCGCCGATGTCCATTTCCGCCATGATATTGGCCGAAAGGCCACCGCAGAAGGAGAAAACTGATGGTTTATCGCATCTTTGTGGAGAAAAAGCCGGGGATGAACCCGGAGGCGGAGAGCCTGCTGTCGGACCTCAGAACCTTTCTGAGCATCGGGCAGCTTACCGGCCTGCGGATTCTGAACCGCTACGACGTGGATCATATCGACGCCGATGTATATGAGCGGGCCAAGGGCGTGGTATTCTCCGAGCCCCAGGTGGACGTGACCTACGACGAGGACTTTCCCGTGCCCCTCAGCGCCGGGGCCCTCTTGGCGGTGGAGGCCCTGCCGGGCCAGTTTGACCAGCGCTCGGACTCCGCGGCCCAGTGCATTCAGCTCATGGCCGGCGTGGCGCGCCCGCTGGTGGCCTGCGCCAAGGTCTACCTCTTGGAGGGCGTCATCTCCGAGGAGGAGCTGGAGAAGATCAAGGCCTACCTCATCAACCCGGTGGAGAGCCGGGAGGCCTCCATGGAGAAGCCGGAGACCTTGGTGCAAGAGTACCCGCTCCCCGATCAGGTGGCCGTGGTGGAGGGCTTCACCACCATGGATGAGAGCGCCCTCTCCGCCCTTTTGGAGCGGCTGGGCCTCGCTATGGACATGGACGACCTGAAATTTTTGCAGACCTACTTCCGGGACGAGGAGCGCCGGGACCCCACCATCACCGAGGTGCGCTTGGTGGACACCTACTGGTCCGACCACTGCCGCCACACCACCTTCTCCACCCACTTAAGCGGCGGAGAAATCGAGGACCCGGAGGTCAAAAACGCCTACTATCACTATCTGAAACTGCGGACCGAGGTCTACGGCGACAAGGCCAAGGACCGTCCCGAAACCCTGATGGACATCGCCACCATCGCGGCCAAGGCCCTGAAAAAGCGGGGCCTCCTCCCCGAGCTGGACGAGAGCGAGGAGATCAACGCCTGCTCCATCCACGTCCCCGCCGACGTGGACGGCGAGGTCCAGGACTGGCTGCTCATGTTCAAGAACGAGACGCACAACCACCCCACTGAGATCGAGCCCTTCGGCGGCGCGGCCACCTGCATCGGCGGCTGCATCCGGGACCCCCTCTCCGGCCGGGCGTATGTCCACCAGGCCATGCGCTTCACCGGCGCAGGGGACCCGCGGGTACCCTTTGAGGAGACCTTGGAGGGCAAGCTCCCCCAGCGCCGGCTGTGCCAGACGGCGGCGGCGGGGTACAGCTCCTACGGCAACCAGATCGGCCTTGCCACCGGCCACGTGGCGGAGGTCTACCACCCCGGCTACATCGCCAAGCGCTTGGAATGCGGTGTGGTGGTGGGGGCGGCCCCGGCTGAGAATGTCCGCCGGGAGCGCCCCGCCCCCGGGGATGTGGTAATCCTCCTGGGGGGCCGCACCGGCCGGGACGGCATCGGCGGGGCCACCGGCTCCTCCAAGAGCCACAATAAAAAATCCCTCACCACCATGGCCTCCGAGGTCCAGAAGGGCAACGCCCCGGAGGAGCGGAAGATCCAGCGCCTGTTCCGGGACGGGGAGGTCACCCGCCTCATCAAGCGGTGCAACGACTTCGGTGCCGGCGGCGTGTCCGTCGCCATCGGCGAGCTGGCCGACGGCCTGGAGATCGACCTAAACGCTGTCCGCAAGAAGTACGACGGCTTGGACGGCACAGAGCTGGCCATCAGCGAGAGCCAGGAGCGCATGGCGGTGGTGGTGGCCCCGGAGGACGCGGAGAAATTCATCGCCGCCGCGGAAAAAGAGAACTTGGAGGCCTACCAAGTGGCCACCGTCACCGAGAGCCCCCGGATGGTGATGCACTGGAAGGGCCGGAAGATCGCCGATTTGAGCCGGGACTTCCTGAACACTAACGGCGCGGTGAAGCACGCCGCCCTCCGCGTGGCGGAGGCGGACCGGAAGGCCCGCTCCCCCTTCCAGCAGGAGGGGGCCTCGGACCTGCGGGCCATGGCGTCCAGCCTCAAGTGCGCCAGCCGCCGGGGCCTCACCGAGCGGTTTGACGGCACCATCGGCGCGGGCAGCGTCCTGATGCCCTTTGGCGGCGAGACCCAGCGGACCCCGGCGCAGGCCATGGCGGCGCTGCTGCCGGTCCTCCCCGGTCAGACCACCGAGCAGGCCAGCGTCATGGCTTGGGGCTGTGACCCGGACCGGCTCTCCGCCTATCCCTATCAGGGGGCCTACGATGCGGTGACGGTCTCCCTCGCCAAGCTGGTGGCCGCCGGCGCGGACTATAGAAAGGCGTATCTCACCCTACAGGAGTTCTTCGAGAAGCTGCGCACGGATCCGGACCGCTGGGGCAAGCCCTTCGCCGCCCTCCTGGGGGCCCTCAGCGCCCAGATGGACTACGGCGCGGCGGCCATCGGCGGCAAGGACTCCATGTCCGGCTCCTTCTTGGATAAAGACGTGCCCCCCACGTTGATCTCCTTCGCCATTGCCCCCATCCAGGCCGGGGAGGTGCTGTCCCCGGAGTTCAAGGAGGCGAACCACCCGGTGTACCTGTTCCAGCCGGAGGCCATCACGGAGGACCGGCGGGCGGTCTGGGAGGAGTTCCACCGCCTCCACCAGGAGGGGAGGATTGCCGCCGCCTGGGCCGTGGAGAACGGGATGGCCGAGGCGGTGATGAAGATGTCCTTCGGCAGCCGGATCGGCTTCAAGGGAATGGGCAAGAACAGCCCGGTCTGGTACACCTCCCGGCCCGGGGCAATCATCGCGGAGCTGACCGAGGACATGGGCAACTGCCACCCGGAGGGTCTGTGGGGCAAGATCGGACACACCACCGCTGAGCCGGTGGTAGCCATCGGCGCTGACACCGCCCCCATCGACGAGCTCTTGGCCCTCAACGAGGGCGTCTTGGAGTCCGTCTACCCCACCCGTACCGGCGCCGCGGAGGCGGTGGCCCCCGTCACATACGAGCAGGGGAGCCCTGTGGTCTGCGCCCATAAAATCGCCCGGCCCAAGGCGGTGATCCCCGTATTTCCCGGCACCAACTGCGAATACGACAGCGCACGGGCCTGTATGGCCGCGGGGATGGACGCGGAGATCGTGGTGGTGCGCAACCTGACGGAGAGCGTCCTCTTGGAGTCCGCCCAAGCCTTAGAGCGGGCCATCCGCTCCGCCCAAGTGGTGTTCCTCCCCGGCGGCTTCTCCGGCGGCGACGAACCCGACGGCTCGGCGAAATTCATCGTCTCCTTCCTCCGCAGCCCCCGGCTTACCGACGCGGTCACCGACCTGCTGGAGCACCGGGACGGCCTGATGTTAGGTATCTGCAACGGCTTCCAGGCCCTCGTCAAGCTGGGCCTGCTCCCCTTCGGCCGCATCGCTACTACCGACAGCACCTGTCCCACCCTGACCTGCAACGCCATCGGCCGCCACCAGTCGTCCATCGTCCGCACCCGCATCTGCACCAACAACTCCCCTTGGCTCATGGAGACGGCGGCGGGGGAGATCTACAGCGTGCCCGTCTCCCACGGCGAGGGCCGCTTCGTGGCCTCGGAGGCCCTGCTCCGGAAGCTGGCCGCCGCCGGCCAGATTGCCACCCAGTACGTGGACCCCACCGGTGCGCCCACCATGGACACGGCCTTCAACCCCAATGGCTCCGTCTGGGCCATTGAGGGCATCATCAGCCCCGACGGCCGGGTGCTGGGCAAGATGGGCCACAGCGAGCGCATCGGCCCCAACCTCTACCGAAACGTGCCGGGCCGCTACGACATGGGCCTGTTCCGCTCGGCGGTAAAGTATTTTGGCTGACGCGTCAGCACTTCTTTTCTGAGTAAAGTGGAGAAAAAGAGGACTATTCCGCCGGAATAGTCCTCTTTTTGCATATCCTTCCCAAGAAACGCGATCCTCCCCGGCACAGCCAAAGGGCACCGCCGCCATCGGCGCGGCATATAGTAGAGCGAGCAGGAGTGTGAAATACTTATGGCATATTCAGACCGCGAGCTGCTTGCGCGGCTCATCCAGTGCGAGGCGGGGGGAGAGGGAGAGATCGGCATGGCCGCGGTGGCCGGTGTGGTGATGAACCGCGTCCACGCCGCCGGCGGCGAGTACGCCCGGGTAGGGAAGGGCAGCATCCGCAACATCATCTTCCAGCCCGGCCAGTTCGTCTGCGCCAGCGAGACCGAGGGCGGCGCCTACAACCCGCAGAACATATACAACATGCGCCCGGAGGAGATCCACTTCCTCATCGCCGACTGGGCCATCGAGGGCGGCCGTGTGTCGGTGGTGGCGGACTCCCTGTGGTTCTACAACCCCTTCGGCCCCAAGTGCCGCAACAACTTCCCCACCACCGTAGGCTACTGGCAGACCCGCATCGGCGACCACTGCTTCTACAACCCGACAAACGCGTACTACAAAACCTAATCCCGACCAGAAAAGGAGCAAACCCTATGGAACAGATCAACACCACTACCCCCGCCCAGATGGACATCGACTGGAGCGGTGAGGTGCGCTACCCCGACGTGCCCTCCCCCAGCGCCACCGCCCCCGCCCAGACAGTAGAGGAGACCCAGGTCACCGTCACCACCCCGGCGGCTCCCGCGGCTCCCGCAGCCCCGACAGCGCCGGTGGTCCAAGCGACCCCGACAGCGCCGGTGGTCCAAGCGGTTCAAGGGGCCTCGCCCTACTACCACTTGGCCTATGACGAGCTGCGCCGGGAGGATTTCCCCGCCGCCCCCGCCCGGGCCCCCTTGGACTTGGAGAACCCGGTGTCCCAAGAGGTGATGGCCAATCCCACCAGCAACTCGGAGGTCTATCAGGCGTCCATGAAGAGCCTGCTGGCGCGCAACATCGGCTACTACGTGGTGGCCACCTTCCAGATCGGCAGTCAAGGCACGGTGTCCGTGCCGGGTTTCCTCTACACCGTGGGCAACGACTACATCGTACTCTACCAGCCGGATAAGGGCCGCTTCGTCACCGGCGACCTCTACGCCCTGAAGTTCGTGGACTTCCACCAGACCCAGAGCCTGCCCCAGAACTACCCCGGCTGAGGCGGGAGCGCCTCGCCTGTCAAAAGCCTCGCCGCCGGCGAGGTTTTTTGACAGATCGGGACAAATTTGCCGCCGCAGACTCCAATTTACCGCTGCGCCGAAGCCTTTTTCCCCCGATTTCCTTTTTTTGCTTGACAAATGCCCCCATGTAGTATATAGTTCACTTTGTGAATTATATGGCTGTCATCGCCAGCCGCGGCGGGCGGCGGGGGGAGGGGAGAGCCGCCCCTCCGCCGCCCTTTGACGGCCCCTCTGTTCTCCCACTTACTACATAGACCATGGAGGTATCAGACATGGCTTTGCGCATTATTACGGACTCCGCATCGGATCTGCCCGCCGCCAAGGCGGAGCGAAAGCGGGTGGAGGTGGTGCCCCTGACGGTTCAGTTCGGGCCGGCCACCTACTACGACGGCAAGACCCTGACCAACGATCTGTTCTATAAGCTGCTTACCGCTGGGGAGCACCATCCCACCACGGCCCAGCCCTCGCCGGAGGCCTTCTTAAAGCTCTTCGAGGCCGCCCGGGCCCAAGGGGATGAGGTGCTGTGCATCCTGCTGGCCTCCAAGCTCAGCGGCACCTGCCAAAGTGCCAGCATCGCGAGGGGGATGTGCGGCGGCGAGGGGATCTACATCGTGGACAGCGCCACCGCCTCCGGGGGGATCCAGATCCTCCTCAACTACGCCTGCAAGCTTCGGGACAGCGGCTTGGGGGGCGCGGACATCGCCGCCGCGCTGGAACGGGTGCTCCCCCGCATCCGGGCCTACGCGGTGGTGGACACGCTGGAGTACCTGCGCAAGGGGGGGCGGCTCAGCACTGCCCAGGCGGTCATCGGCACCGTGTCCCGCCTCAAGCCGGTGATCTGCGTCCACGACGGGGCGGTGACGGTGGCCTCCAAGGCCTTTGGACAGGCGGCGGCGGTAAAACAGCTCCTGAAGCTCATCGGACAGCACCCGGTGGACGACACCTTCCCCTCCTACTTTGTCTACACCGACAGCGACGCCATGCTGGACAGCTTTGTGGAGCTTCTCCGGGGGTCCGGCCTTCTGCCCACCAGAATGCACACCTGCGGGCTGGGGGCCACCTTGGGCGCCCACGTGGGCCCTGGGGCCTTCGGGCTCATCTATATGGCGGCGGAGTAGGATAGCCGCCGGGGGCGGCCTCATTATGCACAAAAAATTATGTTAATTTTTTGTCGTATTGCGAATTGCAAGACCGCCGGGATTGTGGTATGATAAAAACATCAAAAGGGAGTAGTTCCACCCCTTGGGAAATGGGTGGCGCGCGCTCGTCAAGACGGCCAGAATTGGTTCGGGCGGTGCGGGAATCGAGAGATTTTAACGAGACTTTTACCGCTGGGTAAAAGTCTCGTTTTCTCATATTCCCGCGGCTCCCCGATGAGTTTGCCGGCAAAACTATTCCTATGGTACAAGACAAATCATTTTTAGGAGGAAAAGAACATGTTAGACATTCTGCTGAAGTTCCTGCCTGCTATTATCCTGGTGGTCGTGGTTCTGCTGCTGTTTTTCCTCGGCTATCTGAAGGCGCCGCCGGACACGGCGTACATCATCTCCGGCTTGGGGAAAAAGCGCATACTCATTGGCCGTGCAGGCTGGCGGGTGCCCTTCTTCGAGCGGGTGGATAAGCTGAGCCTGCGTGTGATGCAGGTAGACGTCAAGACCAGCGAGGCGGTGCCCACCAATGAGTTCATCAACGTCACCGTGGACGGCGTGGCCAATATCAAGATCTCCTCCAACCCGGAGCTGCTCAAAAAGGCTGCCGAGGCCCTGCTGGGAATGCGCCAGCAGGAGCTGATCAGCCTGGTGACGCAGGTCTTGGAGGGCAACATGCGCGAGATCGTGGGCAGCGTGGGCCTCAAGGAGATGGTGCAGGACCGGCAGGGCGTGGCCAAGAAGATCACGGAGAACGTGGTCCCCGACATGCAGAAGTTAGGGATTGAGGTGGTGAACTTCAACATCCAGAACTTCAAGGACGGGGCGGGCACCATCGAGAACATGGGTATCGACAATGTGGAGCAGATCCGCAAAAACGCCCAGATTGCCAAGGCCAATGCCCAGCGAGACATCGCCATCGCCACCTCCCAGGCCCAGCAGGAGGCCAACGCCGTGAAGGTGCAGGCGGAGAAGATGATTGCCGAGCAGAACGCGGAGCTGGCGGTTCAGCAGGCGGAGATGCAGGTCCGGGCGGACACCAAGAAGGCCGAGGCCGACGCCGCCTACTCCATCCAGCAGGAGGAGCAGAGAAAGACCATCGAGGTCACCCGCACCAGCGCCGACATCGCCAAGAAGGAGAAGGAGGCGGAGCTGGCGGAGAAGGAGATCGCCCTGAAGGAGCGCCAGTTGGACGCGGAGATCCGCAAGCAGGCCGACGCCATGAAGTACCAGGCGGAGAAGCAGGCGGAGGCCGAGCTGATCCGCCGGCAGAAGGAGGCGGAGGCCCAGCGGTTCAAGGCCGTGCAGGAGGCGGAGGCCCAGAAGTACCGGGTGATGCAGGAGGCCGAGGCCAAGAAGGCCGAGGCGGACGCCCAAAAGTACCGGGTGATCCAGGAGGCCGAGGCCAAAAAGGCCGAGGCGGAGGCCCTGCGCTTCTCCATGGAGCAGGAGGCCGAGGGCATCCGGGCCAAGGGTCTGGCGGAGGCGGAGGCCATCGAGAAGAAGGCCGAGGCCCAGAAGAAGATGGGCGAGGCGTCGGTGCTGGAGATGTACCTCACCGCCCTCCCCGAGGTGGTGAAGAACGCGGCGTCCCCCCTGGCCCAGACGGAGAAGATCGTCATGTACGGCGACGGCAACTCCACCAAGCTGGTCCGGGACGTGATGGCCAGCGCCAGCCAGATCGTGGACGGCATGAAGGAGTCCACCGGGATCGACCTGAGCGCGGTGATCGCCGGCTTCGCCGGCGGCAGGGCCGCGGCCCAGCCGGAGCCGCCGCCGCTGGAGCGCCCCGTGGGGTAGCTCTACGCGGGTATCTGGTTTGGACCGCAACCCGAAAAACGCACTGCGGAGAGGCCGGTGAAAGCCGGCCTCTCCTCTGTTTTTTCTCAAAAAATCACGCGCCCACGAGCAGCAGACCGTGGGGGCAGCGAAATGAGGGCCTTGGGTCGATCCTCACTTTTATCGCTCACAGCTGCATCAAATGGTTGAATAGGTAGTTGCTTTCTCTCCAATTCTCCAAATAAATACGCTCATCATCGTGTGAACCAAGCCCGTCATATCCTCCGACATATAGAGGCATTCCGTTTCTCACCACCCACTGTAATCCATGCTCCGGTTCCCACGCGCATTCTGAAAAAACAGATATTGAGTAACACTCCTCAATCTCTCTGTCAATATACATTTCAACTGGGATGATATAGGGCAGAATGTTCGCGGGTGCATTCAATTCTTTTGGGTATTCCATATTCTCAAACGCAAACATAAATGTAAGCGGCTCTCCATGACATCTTTCCGCATCATAAAAAAAGCGGATACTTGCCTTTAAGAGCGGTTCAACACTTGATTGGTCTAAATTCAATAGCTGCGAAACACATTTTTCCGCGTACTCGGTTGAAACGTCAGCACCTTCACCCCATCGAACCTTCACTTCGCACCCAAAGAGAGGCCAATAGATTTTTCCGGTCAGCTTATAATAGTTGTCAGCAGCTTTTATTTCTGTAATCATAAATAGCCTCCCCGCATACCTTACCGCACCGAAACATGCTCCGCCGGACTCCCCTCATGCCAGCTCCCCCGCCGATAGAATATCACAGACAAAACCGTGCCGATACTCCAGCCCACCGGCCAGGCGCACCAGATGCCCGTGGAACCCCAGGCGAACAGGGCGGAGAACACATAGGCCAGCGTCACGCGCAAGATAAGGTCGCTGAAGGTGGCGGCCATAAAGCGCCGCATGGCCCCCGCGCCCCGGAGGACGCCGTCGGCAATGAGCTTGGTGGAGACCACCAGATAGAAGGGCGTCACAATCCGCAGGAAGGCCGTCCCGGCGTGGAGGGCGTCCTGCGAGGGGGCCTCAATAAAGAGCCGGATCAGCGGCTCCCCGCACAGAAGGTACAGCGCCAGAATGGGCACGCAGAGCAGGTACACCATCTCCAGCCCCGCCCGGAACCCCTGCCGCACCCGCTCCTTTTTCCCCGCACCTATATTCTGGGCTACGAAGTTGGACATGCCGTTGCCCAAGGTGGTAAAGGCGGTGATCACCATATTGTTGAGCTTCACAGCGGCGGAGTACCCCGCCATAACGCCGCTGCCGTAGCTGTTGATAATCCCCTGAAGCACAATGTTCCCCACGGAGATAAAGCTTTGCTGGAGGATACTGGGAACCGCCACAACGGCAATCTCCCGAAAGAGGGCCGGAGAGAACCGGGCGGCCTTCCCGGCATGGGGTACCGTTCTCAGCCGGCGAAGCACCGCCGTCACGGCCAAAAGGCAGCTGACCCCCTGGCAGAGGAAGGTGGCCCAGGCCACGCCGTCCACCGCCATCCCCAAGCCCTTGACAAAGAGCACGTCCACGGCAATGTTAGCCGTAGAGCTGGCCGCCAGAAACAAAAAGGGCGTCTTAGAGTCCCCCATAGCGGAGAAGATGCCGGTGGAGATGTTGTAAAAGAACAAAAACGGCAGTCCGGCGACATAGATCCGCAAATAGAGCATACAGTCCTCAAAGATCTCCGCCGGCGTCAAAATCAGCCGCAGCAGCGCCGGACAGAGAAGGAAGCCTGCCCCCATCAGCACCAGGCACAGCGCGCCGCTGGCAATAAAGGTGGTGCTCACCGCCGCCTTCATCCCCCGCCAATCCTTAGCCCCGAAGAGCCGGGACACCACCACGGAGCAGCCGATATTGCACCCAAAGGCGAAGGCGATAAAGATCAGCGTCACCTCATAGGCATTGCCCACCGCGGCAAAGGCCCCCTCCCCCACAAACTTACCCACCACCAGACTGTCGGCAATGTTGTAGAGCTGCTGAAAGAGGATACTGCCAAAGAGGGGAAGGGAAAACCGCCAAAGTGCGGCCCGAGGAGAGCCGATAGTCAGATCTTTGTTCATATTGTTGTTCTCCAAAACACTTTTTTTCAGGTAGGAGGCAGGAGTGAGGAGTGAGGGGGCAGGGGAGTGGATGAGTCCGGCTTTGCCAAACAATTTGAATTGTGCCGGCAGAGGAAAAACCCCTGCACGCTCCCGAAATATAAATACTTCGTTATTCCCACTCAAAAAATTCAAATCCCGCCGCCGTCAGGCGGCTCCTGCGCTCCTGACTGAACCATCGCCCAGTATACCCCTTGCGCAACATGATGTAAAGTGATAATATTCTATACCAGACATATTTATTTCTCATATCAAAAGGGGGGCGCTATGATCAGCTTTGACTACTACCGGGTGTTCTGCTGCGCGGCGCGGCGGGGGAGCTTTACGCGGGCGGCGGAGGAGCTTCTCACCAGCCAGTCGGCGGTGAGCCACACCGTTGCCGCCTTGGAGCGGCAGCTGGGGTGCCGGCTCTTCCTGCGGACCGGGCGGGGGATTGCGCTGACGGCGGAGGGGAGGCGGCTCTACGAGCTGGCGGAGAGCGGCTGTGAGCAGCTGCGGCGGGCGGAGGGGGAGATCACCCACGCGGTGAACTTGGACAGCGGCGTGGTGTACATAGGGGCCACGGAGACCGCCATGCGGTGCTTTTTGATCGGGGCCTTGGGGCGGTTTCACCAGCAGTATCCGGGGATCAAGTTCCGCATCACCAACGGCAGCTCCGGCGAGGCGGTGGAGGCCCTGCGCGCCGGGACAGTGGATCTGACGGTGGCGCCCACGCCTCTGCACCTGCGCCACCCGCTGTCCCAGCGGCCCCTGCGTCGCTTTCAGGATATTCTGGTAGCCGGCCCCCAGTTCGCCGCACTGGCCCGGCGCCCCCTGCGTCTGTTGGAGCTGTCGGACTATCCTCTGATCTGTCTGGCCCGGGGCACCACCACCAGAGACTTTGTAGAGGACCTCTATCGCCGCCACGGGCTGACGCTCTCCGCGGATATCGAGCCGGCCACCTCGGATTTAGTGCTGCCACTGGTGCGGGAGAACTTAGGCTTGGGCTTCGTACCGGACATATTAGCCCAAGAGGCCCTGTCGAGCGGTGAAATCTTCCCCCTGACCCTACAGGAGCCCATCCCGCCCCGCTGGGTGTGCTTGGTGGTAAACGAGAGCCACCCGCTGAGCTTGGCGGCGGAGGCGTTTTTCAAGTTTCTTATCAGTTAGGAGTAAGTCAGGAGTGAACGGATCCGGCTTCGCCGGACAATTTGAGTTGCGCCGACGGAAGGAGAACTTTTCCACGCTCCCCAAACATAAATACTCCGTTATTCCCACTATAGGCCCTGCTTGAGAAATGTCAAAACGCCCAAACGGCGGATCTTTTTGTAAAAAGAAAACCACCAGCACAGCTGGTGGTTCCAAAAAGCTTTAGCTATGCCCGGAATAAAATATCCGAGCGAAGCGAGGAACTACTACAAAAACGATAGGAAAGAAATTTGATGGTTCGGAAAATTTGGAAAAGAGGTGCCCTACCGCTATTTCAATAGCGGTAGGGCACCTCATGTGAGCGAGAATATTTCGATGAGCCTATAGGCTCGGCTGGTAAAAGGCCCTAAGGGGGCCTGTGCATACCACCGGCACGGCCGGTGGTTATGATT
>CANPBB010000020.1 GCA_947572235.1 uncultured Clostridia bacterium | reverse complement strand
CTTGAAATCTCTCGGTTTTTTCACCAAAAATCTTTTTTGACCTCTTTTTCTGGTGGAGGTGGGGGGAATCGAACCCCCGTCCGAAAACAATTTCACGGGACTTTCTCCGGGCGCAGATGGTTATTTCAGACGGCTCTCCCGTCTCGTTCCCCTTCCATCAGGCAAGCCATCACGCCTGATAGTCAGGTGAGAGTCATGATGCGTGGCACGGTCAACTCTTTCCGTACTCACGGACGCCACATCAACGACGCCTTCCCCGGCCTGTGGCCTCTCCGGTTCAGACGGCCGCCTTTAGTTAGGCAGCGACAGCAACAGTGTTGTTGTTCTTTAATTTATAAGTTGCCCATTTTAAGGATGTTAGGCGCATCCGCCCGCTTATCCCGCTTCCTCATCCCCGTCGAAACCAGTACACCCCCAGATCGACGGGAAGCGGTCCTGCCGCTCCCCGTGTGAAAAAACGCACACAAAATTCCGTCCTCCCGCCTTTTCGGCGGAAGAGGAGAGAAGCCTACTGTTTTTTCTCCGGCTCCTCATACTCCTCGTTCAAGGTATCTACCCGGATGGACTCAATCACAACCGGCTCTTTGGGCCGGTCATGGGAGTCAGTGGACACCTTGCTGATGGCTACGGCGGCCTCTACATTGTCCGTGATCAAACCGAAGGCGGCGTACTGCCCGTCTAAATGGGGCGCCTTATCCACCATAATGAAAAACTGACTGCCGGCGCTGTCGGGCATCATGCTGCGGGCCATGGAGAGCACACCCAAGGTGTGCTTGAGGTCGTTCTGGGCAAAGCCGTTGCCGGAGAATTCGCCCCGGATGTGGTAGCCTGGACCGCCCATGCCCGTACCGTTGGGGCAGCCCCCTTGGATCATAAATCCGGGGATACAGCGGTGGAAAATCAGGCCGTCATAGAAGCCGCTGTTGGCCAGAGAAATAAAGTTGCGTACTGTGTTGGGGGCTTTCTCCGGATAGAGAACGCCGGTCATTACCTGTCCATTTCCTAAGGCAATGGTGACAATCGGATCAGACATAGTGATCCTCCTCCTATTTTTCTCAGTAATTATAGATGCCCACAAATCAAATCGACACTTGTCAATGCAGCACCGGCCTACCAGCGCTCCTTGCGGACACGGTCAATTTCACGTTTTGCGTCCCGCTTGGCGGCGGCGTCCCGCTTGTCGTAGTTCTTCTTGCCCTTGCACAGACCTACCTCTACTTTTACCCGGGCGTTTTTGAAGTAAACACTCAGAGGAATGAGAGCCATGCCGTCTTCGGCGACCAAGGACTGGAGTTTGCGGATCTCCCGCTTGTGCATCAGCAGGCGGCGGGGGCGCACCGGGTCGCGGTTGAAAATATTGCCGTGCTCATAGGGGCTGATGTGCATCCCGTGGATGTAGATTTCTCCGCCCTTGGCTATGCAGTAGGCGTCCTTCAGATTCAGGGTGCCTGCCCGGATGGACTTGACCTCTGTGCCAAACAGCTCAATTCCCGCCTCATAGTGGTCCTCTACAAAGTAGTCGTGGCGGGCCTTTCGGTTCTGGGCGGCGATCTTGATTCCGGCCTTATCCAAAGCACAGCACCCCCTCTCTGTCGCAATTATAACGTAGTATAGCACAGCTGCCGATGAATGGCAAGTCAGAAGTTGTCGTGACAGCGAGAAATTGCCGGACGCAGGAAGGGATGCTATCGGGACACAGTGAAGCCGGAGATGGTCACATGGGCCACATAGCCCCCCTGATTGTCGGTGACCTCCACCGCATACAGGCTCACTGTCCGTCCGGCCTTGAGGCAGCGGGCCTCGGCGGTGAGAGTGTGCCCTCTGGCGGGGGCGAGAAAGTAGATGTCGGCGCTTTGAGAGACGGTAATGGCGTCGGTAAAGCCATTGGCTGCCACGGCGAAAGCGAAGTCCGCCAGTGTGAACACCACGCCGCCCATGGGCGTGCCGGCGGCGTTCATATGCTCCGGTCTCAGGTTCAGTGTGCAGACCGCGTGCCGGTCTTCCGCGGAGAGGATTTCCGCGCCGGTAAGCTCTGTGGCGAAACGGTCGGCGGCAAAGCGGGCACGGAGCTCGTCAAGTGCAGGCATGGGCTGAAGCCTCCTTTTTGGGGGGGTGTTGACGGTGGTAGTATACCACGCTTTGCCGCTTTCGTAAACCGGGAAAACGGGATTGCTTTTTGTGCGGAATCTGCGTATAATGGAATAAATCATACGCTTTTGAGAGGGGGGGGGGAGGACCCATGCGGAAAAAAACGGCCATTCGCGCTGTGCTGTTGGGGTTGCTGGCGCTGGCTCTGTTGGCCGCTGTCTATGTGGTCTATGTCTTTGCCTCTTGGCGTCGGCTCCCGGACAATCTGCCATTGGAGGTGGTTTCTGCCGTTCAGACCGGCGGGGCAGAGGTGGGAAAGTCCTACTGCGTTATGACCTACAATGTAGGGTTTGGCGCCTACAGTCCGGACTACTCCTTTTTTATGGACGGCGGCAGAGAGAGCCGGGCCCGGTCGGCGGAGGCGGTGAAGGAAAATATTACAGGGGCCATGGCCGCGGTTGCGGATCTGAATCCGGACTTTCTTCTCCTCCAAGAGGTGGACGTGGACAGCACCCGCAGCTGCTATGTGGACGAACTGGCCCTGACTCGGCAGCTGGCAGGGGAGAGCTATTGCAGCACCTTCGCCCAGAATTATGATAGTCCCTACCTTTTTTGGCCCCTTACTGCTCCCCACGGGGCCAACCGGGCGGGGCAGGTGACCTTCTCCCGCTGCTCCATTGTCTCCGCCCTCCGCCGGAGCCTGCCCATTGAGGAGGGGGTGATGAAGGTGGTGGACCTGGACCGCTGTTACTCCGTCAGCCGTATCCCGGTTACTGCGCCTGCCGATTCCCCGGAGCAGGGAGAGGTGCGGGAGCTGGTGCTCTACAACCTCCACCTCTCCGCCTACACCTCCGACGGTACCATCGCGGAGGAGCAGCTGAGGATACTTTTTGCTGATATGCTGGCGGAGTACCAGCGGGGCAGCTATATTATCGCCGGCGGGGATTTTAACAAGGATCTTCTGGGAAACTCCGACGAGATCTTCGGCGTCTCCGGGGAGGACTATACGTGGGCCCAGTCCATCCCGCCGGAGATGGTTCCTCAAGGCCTCGCCATCGTGGCCCCCCTGAACAGCGGCACACCGGTACCCTCCTGCCGCAACGCTGACAGGCCCTACGGTCCGGACAGCTATGTGGTGACGGTGGACGGCTTCATTGTCTCCGACAACGTGTCAGTTACCGGTGCTTGGGTACAGGACACTGGCTTTCAGTGGAGCGATCACAACCCGGTGGTACTGAATATTACATTGATGCCCTAAGCGCCCCCATACCCACAATAGGACGCCAAAGCAGCGGGGCGTCTCTAAGCTGCTGAGGTTTCACGGCGTTAGTGTCAAGAAAATATGGCAGATTGATGGAAAAAGCCACCGTCTACAGCGCTGTAGACGGTGGCTTTGCTGATATGATGTGTCCCGATGGTTCAAGGCCCCAAACCTTGCCAATAGAGCGTGCTTTGATTTCCTATTTTTCCGTATTAGCGCCGTAATCCGCTGCCAAAACACATACGGCTGATTTCTGCCTGTACTGCTGCTATCTGCACTTGAATATCCTCCTGCGCCTCCTCATTATGATGCTGCATCGCTAACAGCAGCCGCATATTAAGGGAGTACAGCTCATCTTTCAAACTGTTCAAAGTGACCCCTCGGCTGTTGGGCAGGGATTTAGGGGGATAGTCGCTCATCAATGTTTTCTCCTTCGATCAGGTCTGAACCATATGTCGATGGCCTTTGCAACTGAACTATTGTCACCGTTTGTACTTGACAGCAATCGCGAGCCCTATAAGCAGTATGATTACAGACAAACACAGCAAAATCACAATTGATTGCTGGGATGTGGAGGATATCTGCCCATTAGATGGGGCAATACCGCCGCCAAGGGATGGAAAGCCTCTATTATCACCCTGCTTCTCAGCAGAAAAGTTCTCTGCTGGGTCAGGAGTTTCCGGTTTCGGTGGGGCGCCGCTTGTTTTGCCAAGGTCATCCGCCGCCTCATCTTGGGCAAAGGGAGGCATCTCCCCGCCTCCGGTTTTGCCAAACCCACCAAGGCCGCCGCCCATGCCGCCATTGTTCATGGTTCCCATATCGGATAAATCTAAGTTGTCTGCGTTGACTTGCGTGTCCCTCTGTGCATTTTGCGCTTCACTGGTGGGGGGAATCGTTCCTGCCAGCTGTCCTTGGACGCTCTCCCAACGCAGAGAGCAGAAGGAGAGCAGTGTCTGTACGCCAGCCTCAAATTCCTCATAGGTACAGAATTTGGTGGGGTCTTTTTGCACATAATCTGCAATCAGTGTATAGGCGTCATGGATGATCTGGGCCGCATCTACCGTATGCAGGAAGTCGGCAAACAGCTCGTGGTACTGCTTTGTATAGGACGCATCGGAGAAAATCCACGCCTGCATGGGACGGTCGGAGAGTACATCGTCAATGGCGGCGTTGACGGACGAGGTTGCTGTGCCGCTGTTGAAGGTTCCAAACGCAAGATTGTAGTCCCATGGGATCATGGACAGCCTGCCGCCTTCTTCATACAGATAGTAGTTGTGGATCATACTGCCAGTGTAGCTGTCTCCATTGACAACAAAATTGTGGACAATAAAGTAGCGGAGCACGGCTTCTATATCCAAAACCTCCTCCAAGTCTGCATAGCTGGAAAGGGATTTCAGGGAGGCGATCAGCCGCGCCTGATCCGTTTTGGAGACATCGGTTTTCGCGCTGTTGAAGATATTGGAGTAGCTGTCTGGGCTGTCGTCAATATACTGCAATTTTACATCGGAAGCGCCGCCAAAGCCGAATCCGCCTCCGCCGTCGAACATAGCGGACGGGTCAAAACTGCCAAAATCAGATTTTTGGCTGGATGGGGCCGGGATGTCTCCGACTTCCCCGTCAGGCGGGGCGGCGAAATCGTTTGGATCAAAGTCCCGTCCATTGCCGCGCCCCCCGCCGAGGCTCATGCTGTCCGGCTTATAAAGTTCGCCGTAGTCGCTGCCATAGCTGCGCTGCAAAAAAGCCTCTTCAACACCCTCCACCGCCAAGTACAGCCCCCAATCCTCCCCATTTACCGTGATGTACACAAAACTGCTCAAGGAGCTGGGAGCACCGAAGGCGTTCATCATCTGATAGGTCAGGTAATCTTTCATCATCGTGTTGTCCTGGATCAGATTGTTCAGACAGAGTTTGTCCAGCCCGTGATAGCTTTTCGCGCTGTCGTATTGGTCAAACTCGATTTTGAAGCTGTAGCGGCTGCTGCCCATGGCGGCGACAGAGCTGAGGGAGGTATTGCCCTTGGCGCGAATCCCCACGTTCTTATAGCTTTCGCCGTCAATAACCACATTGCAGGGGCTGTACTCCTCGTTTTGACAGGTTTCTATAAAATTATCCCAATCGTCCATTACAATATCAATCGTATGCACGCGAGCGGTATCAAACAGCCGGTTTTCATATCCAATGACCGTGCCGGCCGACTGGAGGCCTAAGGCCTCGCCATTCATTAAGAGCAGTGTGAGGAGCAGAGAGAGGACAACGGCGGCAACGCAGATGCGGTCTATATACTTGTGCGTTGACATAGCGGTCCCTCCTTATCCCATGTAATCGCCGTTATAGCTTACCAAAACCGCGCTCTGTACCCCTGCTATTTCGGCGAGCGTATTGATAAAATCCGTATGATCGTCCACAAGGCGGATCTCCATGTTCAGCTCAACGGCCCCCTTCTGTGCCGATTTGCTTTTTACAACACAGCGGTGGGTCTGTCCTTCGAGATATTTCTTGGCCCGCTGCTCTGCCTCGTGGTCATCACATTGAAGGACGACTATATAAGGATTGTACCGGCTCTTTTGATTGACGAAGACCAGCAGTATCAGACCGATCACAACCCCGCCCATGACGGCCAGAGGAATCATTCCGGCGGCCAGCACGATGCCCTCGGCAATAGCCCAGAAAAGAAAGGCGATGTCCAGCGGCTCCTTGATGGCGGTGCGGAAACGGACGATCGACAGCGCGCCCACCATGCCGAGGGACAGCACCACATTGCTTGTGACCGCCAAAATGACTACTGTGGTGATCATAGTCAAGGCAATCAGTGTGACACCAAAGCTGGAGGAATACATCACACCCTGATAGGTTTTTTTATAGACCAGAAAAATGAACAGGCCGATGCCAAAAGCCAGCACAAGGGCCAGCACCATATCGAGAAGGCTGACGCTGGTGACGTTCTCCAAAAAACTGGATTTGAAAATATCATTAAATGTCATAAAAAAACTCCTTATGGATACAGTGATAGATTCGGCATTGGGCATATTTGGAAAAAGAGGAGACGCGGCGTCCCTCCAGCTGGATTGCGTCACGAATGACGGAAGGGAGGAAAGCGTCCCACTTGACCTCCAAGATCATAGGCGCGTCTCCCGCGGGAATGGTGATGCCTTGGCTCAAAAAGTCCGCACAGCGCAGACCGGTTCGGATATTGTAATCCAGCGTGATCCGCACATTACCCGCCGGGTAGATATACGGTTCACGGGTATAGTCCACAATGGCTTTAGGCCGGAGCTGCTGCATGCGCATTTTGCTGTAGAGCTCCTGTACCAATGGCCTGCCGCTGTCCATCATCCATGTTAGATCGCCATGCAGGATCGCGGACACCTCTTGGGCGGAGAGCTGGACGCTCTGCTTGTTCCCCAGCCCGCCCAGCCTGCTCTTTTTTTCCAAGTGGATAACCGAGGAATCCCCGTTGTAATAGCGGATGCGGAACTTTTCCCGGCGGCTGACACCATTCAGTTTTTCCAGCAGCGCCTTGTCTGAGGGGGTATCAAAGTATAAGCTCCGGATCAGATACTTACCACCGACTGCGTGCCGGTCTGTCTGTGCGACGGCTCGCAGCCGCTGCCGGAGTATCAGCATATCCATATAGGAGATCTCATGCTTCCACTCGTGACGAAAGTCCATTTTATTTGCGTCCTCCTTCCGGTTAGAATGGGGTCTATTATAAGGCCAGAACTTAAAATCAAGTTAAAAGAAAACAATTTCTGGAGGATTTTTTTAAGTTCCTTTTGAGTGGGGGCGGTATACTTGTGGCGATAGAAAGCGTTTGCATCGGAGAGGGGGGCGGCAATGGTTTTCCAAAAAAATGTGTGTCCACGCCATTGTTCATCATTTTGCTCTTGCTTTTTGCGTCCTGCATCCTTACAGTAGAGGAGGCAAGGGGATACGAAACAAGGAGGGATATCCTGTGCGGATTTTAGTTGCGGATGATGAGCCGGAGATGAGCATGGCATTAGAGGCCCTGCTGAAGCGGGAGCATTACTCTGTGGATGTGGTCTGCGATGGGCAGGACGCGCTGGACTATGGGCTTGCGGGAAATTATGACGGCATCATTTTGGACATTATGATGCCAAGGCTGGACGGTATCCAAGTTTTGCGGACCCTGCGGGCCAAGAATGTCACCACGCCTGTACTGCTGCTGACAGCGAGGAGCCAAGTGGAGGATCGGGTAGCCGGCTTGGACAGCGGGGCGGACGACTATCTGCCCAAGCCCTTTGACAATCGGGAATTTATTGCCAGAGTTCGGGCCCTGACCCGCAGAGGCGGCGAGTACACACCGACAGCCCTTACTGTCGGCAATGTGATCTTGGACTGTTCCACGTTTGAACTGAAGTGCGGCGCCGCCTGTATACGGCTGGGTAACCGGGAGTTTCAAATGCTGGAGCTGCTTATGCGGCAGGAGGGGCGTCTGATCTCTACAGAGCAGTTCATGGAACATATCTGGGGCTATGACAGCGAGGCGGAGATCAACGTGGTCTGGGCCTATATCTCCTACCTGCGCCGGAAGCTGGAGGCGGTTGGGGCCAACGTCCGAATTGCCGCCCGCCGGGGACAGGGGTATCTGCTGGAGGAGACCGTATGATCCGCTCTCTGCGCCGTAAATTTATCCTGATTGCCATGGCGTCCCTGCTTGGAACGATGTCGGTTCTCTGCGCAGCTATTGGCATTGGCGATCACTGTATTACCACCAGCCGGGCAGACCATGTGATCGCCCTCCTGTGGAAAAACGGCGGGAGATTTCTGCCGCCTGACCACCGCTCTGACCCCTCGGATTTTAATTTTCAGATTACCCCGGAGACTCCCTTCGAGACACGGTATTTCATTGTTGTACTTACTGCGGGAAGAGAAATCAAGTCCGTCAATTTGGACCATATTGCCGCGCTGGACCGTTGGACTGTGGTGGACACTATCAGTCAGATCATAGACACGGGGGCAAGGCAGGGATATGTAGACCGCTACCGCTTCGGCGTATTCCCGAATCAGGACGGGGGGAATACCATTATCGGATTAGACTGTTTTCTCCAGCTCCAATCGTCCAATAACCTGCTGCGTATCACAGCCGCCATATTTTTAAGCTGTGTCCTGATCGTTTTTGTTTTGCTGCTCTTTTTGTCTAAGCGGGCAATTCGGCCTTTTGTGGACAATCTGGAGCGGCAGCGGCGGTTCATCACCGACGCCTCCCACGAGTTAAAAACCCCTCTGGCCATTTTGTCGGCGGATATAGGACTGCTGGAAGATACCTGCGGAGGGGACAAATGGCTGGAGAGTGCGCGCGCACAGATTATCCGTTTGGATAAGCTGATCAAAAATCTGGTAGAGCTGGCCCGTACCGAGGAAACCATCCGGGAAGACACGGTAGACCGCTTTTCCATCAGCGAGGTGGCCCAAGCCAATGTGGACGCGTTTCAGCCATTGGCCGAAGCGGATCAAAAGACGCTTGCGGCGGAAATTGCCGGAGGGATCGTCCTAAAAGGCGTGCAGGACAACTTTTTTCGCTTGTTTTCCATTCTGCTGGATAATGCGGTCAAGTACTGCGACCCGGAGGGGGTTATCCGGTTTTCTGTGTCGCAGCGGGGGAGAAACATTTACATTATGGTATCCAACCCCTGCGCTGAGATAAATGCGGCGCAACTTCCTATGTACTTTGACCGCTTTTACCGGGCGGATTCCTCCCGTGCCCGCTCCACCGGCGGCTATGGAATTGGCCTCTCCACTGCCAAGGCCATTGTCACCCGGCACAAAGGCCGCCTTTCTAACCACTATGCGGATGGAGTGATTACCTTTACCGCTGTGATCCCGCAGATAAGCTGACAATGGCGCGGGGGGCGAGGGGCAGACTGAAAAAGCAGGGCTGTGACCGTAATAGGTCACAGCCCTGCATACATAAACACTGGCAGCGGCGCTCTCCACATGGAGGAGCCGCCGCTGCCTTGCGCTATTTCACGGCTAACTTCTTCGCCAGTGCCCCGTCCGGATGGACGTAGGCAGTATGGTAGGGGTCATAGACCACCATACCCGGACGGGCGCCGGCGGGCTTTTTCACGTTCTTCACAGGGGTGTAGTCCACCGCCACCGTACCGCCCTCCCGGCCTTGGGAGAAATAGGCGGCCAAGGCGGCGGCCTGCTCCACGCTCTTCTGATCGGGAGGCGCGCCCTCGGTGCAGAGGATCACATGGGAGCCGTGGATCTTCTGGGTGTGAAACCAGATGTCCCGCTTGTCCGCGCCCTTCACTAAGAGGTCGTTCTGGGTGTTGCTCCGGCCCACTAAAATCCGCAGACCGGCGGAGGAGCGAAACTCCCGAGGCCGGACGGCGGGGCGCTTGGCCTCCTTTTTCCCGGTGCTCCGGCCCTTCAGATAACCGCCGGCGCGCAGCTCGGAGCGGATGTCGTTGAAGTCCTGCTCCAGTTCCGCCCGGCCCAGCTCATCTAAAACACTGCTCAGGTACTGAAGCTCCAGCCGGCCCTTCTCAATCTGCTCGGTGAGCACCCGCTCCGCCGTCTTGGCCTTGGCGTACTGCTTGAAGTATTTGGCGGCGTTCTGCTGAGGAGTCAGCAGGGGGTCCAAGGGGATGGAGAGGATGGGGCATCCCTCCTCGTAGTAGTTCTCAGCCTCCAAACAGGAGGCCCCCTTCTCCATGCGGTAGAGGTTGGCGGTGATCAGCTCCCCGCAGATCCGCAGCCGCTCCCGATCCCGTGTCCTCTCCAGATCCGCCTCTTGGGCGGAGAGCTTCCGGGCCACCCGGTCCCGGGCGGTGGAGGCGGTTTTCAACAGATCCTGCCCCTTCTGCCGCACCCGGTCCTGCCGTTCCCGCTCCTCATAAAAAGCGTCCAGCAGAAGGGAGAAGGAGGGGCGGATGACCTCGGCCTCTGTCGGACCATACTGGGTGATGGGGAGATAGGAGAAGTCCGTTGGCCTGCCGTCCCGCAGAACGAGGGAGGGGGTAAAGCGGCCCTCCCGCACGCCCTCCTGCCACCGGAAAAATACCCGGAAGAAGCTCTCCCGCCCCGGTTCACCCAGTGTTCCAAGGGTGGGCTCGGCGCTGCCGAAGCTCTGGAAGGCTATCTCCCGGCAGACGAGGGGCGACAGGGCGGTGAAGCGGTTCAGCAGAAACTGGCTGACCGTACACTCGAAGTCCCCACTGCGGAGCATGACCGTCAGCTCCTCCGCGGTGACACTGAGGGGGTCCGCCTTCTCCGGTATGGCTGGCGGGTGGTAGAACATCCCGGGCAGGACCATCCGCGGCGGCGCCCCTTGGGGGGAGGGTTGGCGGTCCGTCCGGTCAATCTCATTGATATGGCGCATGGCGTCCAAGATGCGGCCCTCACCGTCCAAAAGAATCAGGTTGGAGCGGTGGCTGATGCACTCCAGCACCAGCTTTTTGGTGGAGGACACCCCTATCTCGTCCATGGCCCGGATGGTGAGCACCGCTACACGGTCCAGCCCGGCCTGCTCCACGGCCTCAATGTAGCCGCCGCTGAGGTGCTTGCGCAGGAGCATGCAGAACATGGGCGGCGCGGCGGGGTTCTCCCGGGCGAGGGCGGTGAAGTGGATACGGGGAGCCGCCCCGGCGCTGAGGAGGAGCTTCCGATTTCCCCGCAGGGTCAAAATCACCTGCTCTTTGGCGGGCTGCTGAATCTTCTCGATCCGAGTCCCTGCCGCGCTCTGAAGCTCGGCGAGGATGGCTTTTAAGGTGATGGCGTCTAAGGGCATGGTGTTTCCTCCATCATGGCGCAGAACAATTGGTTGATCCGGTCGGTCTGACCGGTGAGGTACAGGTGGCCGAGAAGGCATTCCAAGGCGGTAGCCCGCAGGTACTCGCCCCGGCTGGCGCTGTGGGGGATGGTGTTCACATGGGCGTTGCGCCCCCGTTTGAACACTTGCAGTTCCTCCTCGGTGAGCAGGGGAAGGATCCTTTCCGCCCGCTGGGACTGGGCCTCCGCCCGCACCAGCTCCACGGCGGAGCGGTGGAGCCCTTTGCCGGTGGCCCGGCCTTGGGCGCAGAGATAGGAGCGGACCAGCAGCTCATACACCGCATCCCCTAAGTGGGCCAGACCAATGCTGCTGATGCCCCGCAGCGTATCCTCCGGCAGGCGGAGGTGGAAGTAATTTTCCATAGGCTCTCCTTAATATATTGGATGGTTTCACTATGGCATTATACCGGAAACAGGAAAAAAGTCAATGCTGCCCCCGTTTGAAAGGACAGGGACACTGTGATATGATTTGAGCCGTTTTGCTCGCCGCCGTTTACGGCAGCAACCGCAAAACATGTCAAATATTACTTCCGACCTTTCCGTTCGAAAGTAATAATATGGGGGCATTCTGCCGATCTGTCGGAGCTTGACGGCCTGTTTTTTTGACGGCTTTTGAAACGGAAGAGGCAGTGCGGCAGGGCCAGAGGTGGGATTTCGTGGGGCAAAACAAGCTGGAAAACCCATACTGGCACATAATAGGGGGCTGCAAAAGCAGCCCCCTAAAACACGTCCAGCTTCAAAGCTGGCCTAAAATGCGGATCAGCTGCTCCACCTCCTCGGGTTTGGTGGCCCAAGAGGTGACAAAGCGGATACACACCCGATTGTTGTTCATCGGTTCGATAATTTCAAAGTCGCACTGTTCCCGCAGCTTTGCCGCGTCGCTGGCGGCGAGGATGGGGAAGATCTGGTTGGTGGTGGAGTCCGACAGCACCGAGATGCCAAGATCCGCCAGACCTTGGCGGAGGCGGTCCGCCATCATGTTGGCGTGGCGGGCCAGACGCAGATACAGCCCGTCCCGCAGCACCGTCTCGTACTGGACACCTAAGAGCCGACCCTTGGCCAGCACCGCTCCCTGCTGCTTCATGGCGTAGCGGAAGCCCTCCTGCAGCGCCGTGTTTGTCACCACCAGCGCTTCACCGAAGAGCAGGCCGTTCTTGGTGCCGCCAATGGTGAAGGCGTCGCAGATTCGGGCGTAGTCCGGAAAGCTCAGATCCGAGCCCACCGCGGTGATGGCGGAACCCAAGCGGGCGCCGTCGCAGTAGAGGAGCAGATCCCGGTCCTCGCAGAGGCTGTGGAGGGCCTCCAGCTCAGCGCGGCTGTACACCGTGCCCAGCTCCGTGGCGTTGGAGAGGAACACCAAGCGGGGGACCACAGCCTGCTCGGAGTTGTTCTGATCCAGCACCTTCTCGATCATGTCAGTGGTGAGCTTCCCGTCAGGGCAGGAGCAAGGGAGGATCTTGTGGCCGTTGTGCTCGATAGCTCCCACCTCGTGGACATTGATGTGGCCGCAGTCGGGGGCAATCACCGCCTCATAGGGGCGCAGGAAGGCCCCAATGGCCACCTTGTTCACCTGTGTGCCTCCAAAGAGGAAGTGGACGCCGGCTTCCGGGGCGCGGCAGAGCTCACGGATACGGTTCGCCGCCCGGCGGCAGTAGTCGTCGTGGCCGTAGCCGGGGGTTTTGATCAAGTTGGTGTCGCACAGCGCCGACAAGATCTCCGGGTGGGCGCCCTCGCTGTAGTCATTGCGGAAATATAGCATACTGTTCCTCCATGTTCCGTCCGCCGCCTCCGGCGGCTGGACGCGTTTGACGCGGGGTGGGGTATCAGAGCTGGTCGTGCAGGGCCTTCTTGGCCTTCTCCGCCCGGAGGGCCGCGCCGACGGGGCCGATGCTGGCGAAGATCCCTAAAAACAGGCCGATGACCAGATCAAACACAAAGTCTGGCCACAGGTCCAAGGTGTCCATCATACTGCCGAAGTTCTTGAGCACGTAGCCGATGGTGGCCCGGCCGGGGTGGCCTTCGCTGAGGGCGTCGGCAATGACCCAGGAGAGTGCCACGCAGTTGGAGAGGACGATCACCGCCACGGCGGTCAGAGTGCTGAGAATCACGCCGGTGCGGCCCAAGCCGCCGGCCAGCTTCTCATAGAACTTCATCGCCAAAAATGCTGCCAGATAGCCGGCCAGACCCGCGATGTACCCCGCCCGGTAGAGCACCACCCACAAAATGCCGCCAATGGCCGCGCCGCCGATGGCCCCTAAGAGGCCCAGACCGTGGTTGATAGGGGCGGCCACCTCGCCCGCCGATAGAGCTGTGAAGGACTGATCACGCACCACCTTGTCTATCATACGGGAGAAGTCCTTTGTAAAATCGTCTGCGGCGGAGATATCGGAGGGGGAGGCGTAGGTGCTCACCGGCCCGCCGCCAACGGAGTAGGAGGCATTCAAGGGGCTGTCAGAGAGAGGGATGGTGACACCGCTGCCGTCGCTGGAGAGGACCTGTCCGGTATAGGGGGCGGCGTTCTCAGGGGTCTCCGGATTCCGGCGGAAGGCGAAGAAGAAAAGCAGCAGGGCGGCGGCGCCAAAGATCACGGTGAGCACAGTGAGGATCACGCCGTCATTGGCCCCCTTGGGCTGGTAGGTGGCATCTAAATAGTAGTCACCGACGTAGTCGGAGAAGTTTTCCGTGTTGAGGACGTCCTCATCATAGAAGTAGTTGAAGTACTCGATGGCCATATCCCGCAGATCCTTGTCGATCTTCATGGGGTAGCCATAAAGAGCGGTGTAGCCGGGGGAGGCGTCCCAGCTCTCGTCGGAGAAGGTGAAGTCATAAATGTCTTGGCAGTTTTCAAACTGCTGGTTGGACATGCAGACGATATAGGGAAAAATCCCATAGTCGTTGTTGTCGATGGCGAAGTAGCAGCCGTGATTCTCTCCCAAGGTGAAAGTGGCAAAGGAGTCGGAGAGCAGGTTGAAGCCCAGAACCTGCCGCTGTTCGGTGCCGTCGTAGGGGTCAAAGTAGGGGGCTTCATCGGGGCGTGCGCCAAGGGCCTCTGCGGCGTCAAAGCCCATCAGGCAGGCGATAACCAGCAGAACCACCGCCAAGACACCGAAGAGAACGCGCACTTTTGTGGAGATCGGTTTTTTCATGGTCAGGTTCCTCCTTTAGATTCAGCGGGCCGAAGGGGAGGTCCGCCACATAACACACTAACAATGTAGCATATGGGAGGAAAAAAGTAAAGTGAGCGCCGCGAATTTCCCGGGAAGGATTTTGCCGGAATCTTCCTACAGGGATTTCGTTTTTCGCCTTGACCGCTGGGGTGAAATAGCTTACAATAGAGCGAACAAAAACGAATACAGGCGGATAGATTCGCCTCAGCATGGCAAAAACCATCTGTTTTTAACATGCTGAGGTCCGCCTGATTTTGCGGGAGACACAGAAGGAGGGAACTATGACAACAGACTTTGTCCAGCGGTACGCCGCCGCCCGGCGGGCAGTGATTGCCCAGCGCTACCGGTACTTAAACCCACAGCAGCGCCAAGCGGTGCTGACCACTCAGGGACCGCTGCTGCTGCTGGCCGGGGCGGGCAGCGGCAAGACGACCGTGCTCATCAACCGGGTGGATAACCTCCTGACCTTCGGCCAAGGCAGCGACAGCGACGCGGTCCCCGACTGGGCAGGGGAGGAGGACCTGCGTTTTTTAGAGGCCTTCCCCCACGCCCCCTCCCCGGAGGACTGGCAGCGGGCTAAGCGGCTCTGCGCGGTTAACCCGCCCCGCCCTTGGGAGATCATCGCCATCACCTTCACCAACAAGGCCGCCGGGGAGCTGAAGGAGCGGCTGGGCCGTACCTGCGGCGCCGCCGCCAACGATATCTGGGCAGCCACCTTCCACTCCGCCTGCGTGCGCATCCTCCGCCGGAACATGGAGGACTTGGGGGAGGGGTTCAGCAACTCCTTTACCATCTATGACACCGATGACAGCCGCCGGGTGGTGAAGGACGTATTGAGGGACCTGAATTTAGAGGAGAAGGAGTTCCCCCTGCGCACGGTGCTCTCCATTATCAGCGCCAGTAAGGACCAAGGGGAGTCCATTGACGACTTTGCCCGCCGTGTGAATGCCTCCGACGACTGGCGCATGGCCCGGATTGTCAAGATCTATACCGCTTATGACCAGCGCCTCCGCTCCGCCAACGCCTTGGACTTTGACGATCTGATCCTCCACACCGTCCATCTGCTCCAGCGCAACGCGGGGGTGCGGGAGTACTACCAGAGAAAGTTCCGCTATGTGCTTATTGACGAGTATCAGGACACCAACCACCTCCAGTACCTGTTCTCCAGCCTCTTGGCCGGGGAGCGGGGGAACCTCTGCGTGGTGGGGGATGATGACCAGAGCATCTACCGCTTCCGGGGTGCCAATATCGAGAATATTCTCAGCTTTGAGAGCCAGTACAAAAACGCCCGGACCATCCGCTTGGAACAGAACTACCGCTCCACCCAGAATATCTTGGACGCGGCCAACGCCGTCATTGGCAACAATGTGGGCCGGAAGGGCAAGAAGCTCTGGACGGAGAACGGCACCGGGGAGCGGGTGCAGATCAAGACCGTGTTCAGTGAGAGCGACGAGGCCAACTTCATCGCCTCCTCCCTGATGGCCGACTATACCCGGGGGGGCAACTGGCGGGACAGCGCCATCCTCTACCGGATGAACGCCCAGTCCAACGCCATTGAGATGGCCTTGAGGCGCAACGGTATTCCCTACAAGGTGGTGGGGGGGATGAAGTTCTTCGACCGGGCGGAGGTGAAGGACATGCTCTCCTACCTCTGCCTGATCGCCAACAGCGCCGACGATTTGCGCCTCCAGCGGGTGATCAATGTTCCCGCCCGGGGCATCGGGAGCACCACCATTGAGAAGGTCCGCCAGCTGGCCGCGGAGCAGGGCCTGCCCATGTACGACATCCTCCAGGACGCGGAGGGCTATGCCGACCTTCGCCGCTCGGCAGGGAAGCTGCGCCAGTTTGTGCGGATGATCGAGAGCCTCACCGATCTCTCCGAGGAGATGCCCCTGCCGGAGTTCTACGACTTAGTCTGTGACCGTTCGGGCTACACCGCCGCCCTTCAAGCCCGGGGGGACATGGAGAGCCGCGGCCGCTTAGAGAATATCCAAGAGCTCCGCTCCAGCATTGTCAATTTCTTGGAGAGCGAGCCGGAGGACGACTCCTTGGCCGGCTTTTTGGACACCGTGGCCCTCTACACCGACTTGGACAGCACCGCCGACAGCGACAATGTTGTAACCATGATGACCATGCACAGCGCCAAGGGCTTGGAGTTTCCCAATGTCTATGTGGCAGGCATGGAGGAGGGCCTCTTCCCCGGCAGCCGGGCCATCGGTGAGAGCGAGGAGATGGAGGAGGAGCGGCGGCTGTGCTACGTGGCCATGACCCGTGCCAAGGAGCGTCTAATAATGACCACCGCCCGCCAGCGGATGCTCTATGGCCGCACTACCAGCAACATGCCCTCCCGCTTTTTGGAGGAGGTCCCCTCGGCCAACAGCGAGTGGCAGGGAAAGCAGGGGAGTGCCATGGGGGGCTTTGCCGACCGGACCGGTTTCGAGGGCGGCAGCCACGTCTGGAGCGCCCCCACCCGCCGCGCCGCCGGCGCGCCCGCCCCCGACCGGGGTTACAGCGCCCCCCGCCCATCCTCCCCATCCTCCCCCACAGCGGATCTTTTGCAGATTACCCAGGGGGACGCTGTCCGGCACAAGACCTTCGGCAAGGGGATGGTCCTCTCCATACGCAAAATGGGCAACGACGCCCTCATCGAGGTAGCCTTTGAAGAAGTAGGCACAAAGAAGCTGATGCTGCGGGCAGCAGGACCGCACATGACGAAGGTTTGATTCCATTAGGAATTCGGAGTTAGGAGTTAGGAATGAAGAATTATCTGAAAAAGGCAGCCTGTTCCTCTCTCCTAAAATTCCTGATTCCTCATTCCTAATTTGAAACAGGAGGGCTCTATGTACGAACTATGCCAAGTAGGTGCAAACAGCTACTATATCGACTGTCCGGCCAAGATGGGGATTTACCGCTTCAGCGATACGGAGGTCTGTCTCATCGACAGCGGCAATGACAAGGAGGCGGGGAAGAAGGTCAAGAAAATTCTTGACGCCAATGGGTGGACGCTGCGGGCTGTTGTCAATACCCACTCCAACGCTGACCACACCGGGGGGAATCGCTATCTCCAGCAGCAGACCGGCTGCGCCGTCTATGCCGCGGGGATTGAGGCCGCTTTTATTGCTGATCCCATTTTGGAGCCGGCCTTTCTCTACGGCGGGTACCCCTGTGCCGATCTGCGCCATAAGTTTTTGATGGCCCAGAGCTGCGACGTGCGGCCGGTGACGGACCCGGGGTTTCCCGGGGAATTGGAGGTGATCCCGCTGCCGGGGCACTTCTTCCACCAAATCGGTCTGCGGACGCCGGACGATGTGGTGTTTTTGGCCGACTGCCTGTGCAGTGAGGAGACCTTGGCCAAATATCAGCTTACCTTCCTCTACGATATTGCCCAGCAGCTGGAGACACTGGAGAAGGTGGGGGCGCTGGAGGCCCGGTGCTTCGTGCCCGCCCACGCCCCCGCGGGGCCGTCGGTGAGGGAATTGGCGGAGCTGAACCGGCGGAAGATCGAGGAGATGATTGAGCTGATCCACAGCCTCTGCTGGGGCGGGGAGACCTTTGAGGAGATCCTGCGCCTGCTCTTTGCCTGGCTGGGACTGCGGATGAATTTTGAGCAGTATGTGCTCGTGGGCAGCACCGTCCGGTCCTACCTCAGCTATCTCCGGGACACGGGGCGCATCGAGCCCTCCTTTGTGGACAACCGGCTGGTCTGGTCGGCGGTGGAGGGGTGAGGAGATGTTTCGTCTGCCGCCGCGAAAAATTTTTTGAAAATTGGGGAACCTTTTAGGAAGTGCGTCAGTCTAACCCCATAGTCTGCAAAGCGGACGCTGAAAAAAACTAAAAGGAGACCAATTGGATATGAAGAAACTACTTGCTTTTGCCTTGGCCCTGACACTGCTGCTGGCCCTAGCCGCCTGCGGCAAAAAGAATGCCGAAGCCCCGGATTTAGCCGCCTACTATGCCGACTTCGAGGCGTCCTTGGGGGAGGACAACACCCCCATGGTGATGGACGCCAATGAAGAGGGGCTTGTGGATCAATTCTACCCCGGCCTCTCCGACTACTCCTTCAAACAGAGTGTAATCAAGCTGGCGGCCATGAACTCGGTGGTCTACGAGTTCGCCCTGCTGGAGTGTGAGAAGGAGGAGGACGTGGAGGCTGTGAGGGGCATCCTCCAGACCCGTATCGACAACCAAGTCAGCGGCGGCGCCTTCTACCCCGAGACCATTGAGGGCTGGCAGAAGGCGGAGCTCATCGTAAACGGCAATGTGGTGGCGCTGATCGTGGCCGGCGGAAGTCAGGCCGACGCTGTAACCGCCTTTAACGCACTTTTCAAGTAAATCAACGGACCAGAGGGCGCGGCTTGACGGACCCACGCCAAGCCGCGCTATGCTTTTTTAATTAGAAATTAGGAGTTAGAATTAGGAATTGCCCCAAAGAGACAGCTTGATTCTCTCTCCTAAAATCCCTAATTCCTCATTCCTGAATTATCAGAAGGGAGGGGCCTATGGTATTTTCCGGCCTGCCATTCCTGTTCTTCTACCTGCCGGCAGTGCTGCTGGTATATAAGCTCTCCCCTCTGAAGCTGCGGAACCTGCTGCTGCTGATTGTGAGTCTGCTGTTCTATGGCTTTGGGGAGCCGGTGTATATCCTTATCATGCTCCTCTCCATCGCCGTGGACTACACCCACGGGATGCTGGTGGAGCGGTGGCGCACCGACGATAAAAAGGCCCGCCGGGCGGTAGCTTCCTCGGTGATCTTCAACTTGGCCATTCTGATTTTCTTCAAATACTGGGATTTTTTGGCCAAGAGCATCAGCGCCGTGACGCCGCTGGAGCTGCCGGTGCTGGGAGTGCCGCTGCCTATCGGCATCTCCTTCTACACCTTCCAAACGATGTCCTACACCATCGACGTCTACCGGCAGGACGCGCCGGTGCAGCGAAACCTTGTCACCTTTGGGGCCTTCGTCACCCTCTTTCCCCAGCTGATTGCCGGGCCCATCATCCAGTACAAGTCCGTGGCGGAGCAGCTCCAGCGGCGCCGGGAGACCATGGATCAGTTTGAACGGGGCGTGGAGCGGTTCACTGTGGGCCTTGCCAAGAAGGTCCTCCTCTCCAACGCGGCCTCCCGCCTGTGGGACGTCTTCTATATAACCGATCTGTCAAACCTCACCGTAGCCGGCGGCTGGCTGGGGCTTATCGCCTATACCTTCCATATCTACTTCGACTTCTCCGGCTACAGCGACATGGCCATCGGCTTAGGCCACATGCTGGGCTTCACCTTTATAGAGAACTTCAACTACCCCTATATCTCCCGCTCGGTGGTGGAGTTCTGGAAGCGCTGGCACATCTCCCTGACCAACTGGTTCCGGGAGTACGTCTACTTCCCCTTGGGCGGCAGCCGCGTTCCCAAGTGGAAGTGGGTGCGCAACATCCTGATCGTCTGGCTTTTGACAGGCATCTGGCACGGCGCAGGCTGGAACTTTCTCCTCTGGGGCCTCTATTACGCCGTTTTGATGCTCTGTGAACGTCTTTTTTGGGGCCGCTGGCTGCAAAAGCTCCCCGCCGCCCTCCAGCACCTCTATACCATGCTGGCGGTGGTAGTGGGCTGGGCCATCTTCGCCATCGAGGACACAGGCCGCTTAGGCCGCTATCTCTCCGTCTGCTTCGGCGGAGGCGCCCTAATAAACGCCAACACAATATACCACCTGCGCACCTGCCTGCCCCTGCTGGCGGTCTTCGCCATCGGTTCTACCCCAGTGGTCAAAACCACATGGAACCGCCTCCCCGAAAAGCTCCGCCTCCTGCTGACACCAGTTTTAGTGCTCGGCACCCTCGTCCTCAGCACCGCCCACTTAGTAGAGGCCAGCTACAACCCATTCCTATATTTCCGTTTCTAAAGTCAATTCCTACTTGAAAGAGGGGTGTTCCCCATCAAACGCACCATCCAATTCCTCACCGCCGCCATCTTCTGCCTGTTTCTCGGCGGCTTGGGTGTACTGCACATCCTTCTGCCTGACCAGCCCTTCTCCCCGGTAGAAAATCGAAACCTGAGCCAGCTGCCCGCCTTCACCGTGCAGAAGCTGGTGGACGGCAGCTACACCAAGGCGTTAGAGACCTATTTAGAGGACCAATTCCCTCTGCGGGACCGCTGGATCGGCTTGAAATCCCGCTACGAGTATGTCTTGGGCCAGCGGGAGTTTGGCGGTGTCTACCTCTGCGGTGATCGGCTGATCGCCAAAGTGGAGGAGAGTGAGCGCGCGGAGAAAAATCTCTCGTTTATCCCCAAGCTGGTGGAGAAATCTGATATCCCCGTCTACTTGGGCCTGATCCCCACGGCGGCGGAAGTCTGGAAGGACCGGCTCCCTGCCGGGGCCGCCAGCTTTGACCAAGCGGGCTATTTGGAGAAGGCCAAGGCCTTGGGGGCCAACTGGGTGGATATGGCCGCCGCTCTCATCGGTCATGCCGGAGAGGAGATCTTCTACCGCACCGACCACCACTGGACCAGCTTGGGCGCCTACTACGGCTACGCCGCCTTTATGGAGGCTATCGGGGAGACGCCCCTGCCCTTAGGGGAGAAGGCCACCGTGTCGGAGGACTTCTACGGCACGCTCTACTCCTCCTCCGGTGTTCACTGGCTCAGCCCGGATTCCATTGACCGTTACGTGAGTGACCAAGGGATCACCGTCACCGCCTTCGATGGGATCCAAGAGACCACTCATGGCCTGTATGTGGATGAATTTTTGGGGAAGAAGGACAAATACGCCTCCTTCCTCGGCGGCAACCAGCCACTCTACACCATTCAAAATCCCAACGCGACTACGGATCAGAAGCTGCTCATCGTCCGGGACAGCTACAGCGATGCCATGGCTCCCTTCCTCGCCCAGCATTTCAGTGAGATCCGCCTGCTGGACCTGCGGTACTACCGGACAGGTGTGGCGGCCTACGCCCAAGAGATGGGGGCGGACATGATCTTGGTTTGCTACAGTGTGGACAACTTCCAGAAGGATATGGACGCCATTTTCTTAGGCCAGTAAGCAAACGCACCATCCCCCGTCCGTCCCTTAGGGCGGCGGGGGCAAGAAAGAAATTTGGGAGGTACATCCAACTATGAACAGAAGAATCCTTGCCGCGGTATTGGTTCTTGCGGCCCTGCTGCTTTTGACCGCCTGCGGCGGCAACAAAAACAATTCCAGCAGCGCTGACCCCGACGAGAGCCTGACCACTCCCGACAGCGGCGAAAACGACATCAGCACCCCTAACGATACCCAGTCCGACGATACAACCGATACAACCTCTGACGATACCCAGACGCCCTCAGAGGACACCGACCCCGTTCAAGAGCCGCCGACCCCGTCTGAGGAGAACAAGCCTGAGGACACCAACGGGCCTGTGGACCCAGCCCCCGCGGATCCCAAGCCCGTGGATCCCAAGCCTGCGGACCCTAAGCCCGCGGATCCCAAACCAGAAGACCCTAAGCCGGAGGATCCCAAGCCCGCCGATCCGGCGCCTGATGCCGGTAAGCCCGAGGACCAGCCCGACAGTGCCGGTACAGAGGCCGGTGACGGCGTCAGCCTGAAGGACTTTTACACCGCCGCCGCCGAGAAGTACGAGATGCCCATGGGCACGTCGGAGCTGACGGACACGGAGACCATCGACTACATCTACCCCGGTCTGGCGGATGTGTCCCTAAAGCAGCAGGCGCTGTACATCACTATGATGTCCCTGAACAATGGGGAGCTGTCCATGGTGGAGGTGGAGAATGAGGCGGACGCTGAGACAGTGAAGGCCATCTTTGAAAAGCGCGTCCAGAACATGGTGGACGGCGGCGCATGGTACCCCGGTCCCACGGAGATCTGGACCAATCAGTCCCGGGTGAAGGTGTATGGAAACTATGTGCTGCTGACAGTGGGGGAGAACTGCGACGGCATCGTGGCGGACTTTGAGGCTTTAGTGAAATAGTGTACATAGGAGGATGCCGCCGGTTTTTGCCGGCGGCATCCTTTTATGTGGATAGGGATAGCTCCTAAGCGGGCTGCGCTCAGCTCATTCCTTGCTAAAAAAGCGGCAAAGACACTTTTGGGGGATTTACAGCAGCTCTCCAAATCCCATAATATACTGGTCGCAGACCTCCCGCATGTCCACCGCGGCCTCCTGAAAGTACCCGTCGTGGACACCTACCACCGTCATCCCCGCCGCCTTGGCGGCCTTGCAGGCGGAGAGGGAGTCGTCAAACAGCACGCAGGACTTAGGCGATACCCCCAAGTCCGCCGCCACCCGGCGAAAGATCTCTGGGCTGCGCTTGTCCACCCCCAGCTCCTGCGCGTAGATTACCCGCTCAAAGTAGGTATGGAGGCCGTGAACGGCCATAGCGGCCTCGCAGTGGGCGGGAACACATGCGGTGAACACCGCCATAGCGTGCCCCGCCTCCCGGCAGCGGTTTAGATACTCCCGCACATGGGGCTTTAAGGGGACATGGGCGTAGCGGTCCGCCGCCAGTTCCATCCATTCGGCAATAATCTCCTCGCAGGACTCCTCCAAGCGCAGATACTCCTTGGTGAACTTGGCGCAGTTGGGCAAAATGGTGTGGGCCACCCCCTCGTAGTACTCCCGCGTGTAGGGCGCGCCCCGGCGGTTGAGAAAGGCCCTGTCCACCTCCACCCAGAGTCCGTTGGAGTCAATGAGGGTGCCGTCCAAATCAAAAATCAGCATAGGCTCTCCTTAATATTAATATCCATCTATCTATAGCAGCCGCCTGTCTCACACCGGCTCGTAGAACCGCCAAGGGAAGTCCGCCGCCTCTTGGGCGTAGTCAATGCCAATGCGCTTGCTGACACGAATCTCCGGCGTCACAGCCGCCAGCCCCAGCTCCGGTATATCGGTGCAGACCACCAGTTCATTATTTTCCACATCAAGGCCGTTCTGTGCCCGCGTGATTCCCAGACCCATACACAGCTTTCCTGGCCCGTTAAGAAAATTTTTCCGCTGATTGGCTGTCATATCCTCTGCCTTTACACCAAAGCGGTTGCCGGTGATTTCGTCAATGCCGCGCACCGGCACCGCCCCCCGAATCAGCACCGCGGCGGCGGTACCTTGGGCCTCCGTCACCAGATTGAGGCAGCAGTACATCCCATAGATCAGATAGACATAGCTGGTTCCCGGCGCGGCATAGAGGGTCTCGGTGCGGGGGGTGCGCCGTCCGCCGTAGGCGTGGCATGCCTTGTCCACCGCGCCGATGTAGGCCTCCGTCTCCGTGATGCGGCAGACCAGCTCCGCACCGTTCAGCCGGCGCAGCAGGTAGCGGCCCACCAGTTCGCGGGCCACGGTTAGGGTGTCCCGTGCATAGAAGTCAGCGTGCAGACGTGTCATGGCGTTGCTCCTTTGTGTCAAATCACTGGTTTTTATGTATCATACCATAGAACGAACCTGTTTTGCAAATGCCGGAGCGGGGAAAAATGCAGCAGAACAGGGAAGTAGAAACAAAAAATTCACAACAGCATCGAAAAGCTGTGCTATACTGTCCTCTATACCAAAAAGAGCTCCCCAAAGGAGCGCATAGGGTGTCGGATACTCTCCCAGTGGACAAAACCGGAATCCTGTGGTAAAATACTGCTTTGGAATAGAAATATGCTCAGGCGGCGGCCAGGGGAGGAGAGTACCATGCGTATTGACGTCTTGGGAGTGGCCTTTGACAACTTCACAAAGGAGGAGGCTGTGGAGGCCAGCATGGGGATGCTCCATGACCCTGTTTGTCACTATGTGGTCACCCCCAACCCGGAGATTGTGGAGGCCTGCCGGGAGAGCGGAGAGCTGCGCGCTGTAGTGAACGCCGCGGATTTGGTTCTGCCCGACGGCATCGGCGTGATCTGCGGAGCCAAACTTCTGGGGACGCCGCTGCGGGAACGTGTTCCCGGCATCGAGTACGCCCAAGCCCTGATGGCACGGATGGGGGCGGAGGGGAGATCCCTGTTCCTTCTGGGGGCCAAGCCGGGTTATGCGGAGCAGGCGGCGGAGCGTCTGCGAAAGACCTGCCCCGGTCTCTCCATTGTGGGAACCAACGACGGGTACTTCAAGGAGGACGTTCCGGTGGTGGAGAAGATCCGCCAGAGCGGGGCGGAGGTGGTATTCGTCTGTTTGGGCTCGCCTAAGCAGGAGCACTGGATGGCCCGATACGGCGCGGACACCGGAGCGAAGCTCTTGGTGGGCTTAGGCGGGAGCTTGGACATCTTCTCCGGCAATGTCCGCCGGGCGCCGCCGGTGTTCTGCAGGCTGGGGCTGGAGTGGCTTTACCGTCTGATGAAGGAGCCAAAGCGGATTGGGCGGATGATGAAGCTGCCGCTGTTTTTAGTTCATGTGATACAGGAGAGGGGAAAGCGATGAAGGGGAAGCTGATTGTATTTGAGGGAACCGACGGCAGCGGCAAGGCTACCCAGACCGGGCTCCTCTGCGACCGTCTGGCCTCGGAGGGTGCGTCGGTGCGCCGCCTCACTTTCCCCCGATACAAGGAGGACTCCTCTATGCTGGTGCGGATGTACCTCAGCGGGGCCTTCGGCAGCCGCCCTGGGGATGTGAATGCCTACGCCGCCTCTGCCTTCTACGCCGTGGACCGCTACGCCTCCTATAAGCAGGACTGGGGCGAATACTACGAGCAGGGGGGCATCCTGATCACTGACCGGTACACCACCTCCAACGCGGTGCACCAAGCGGGGAAGCTGCCGGAGACGGAGCGGCGGGCCTATTTGGACTGGCTCTTTCACTTTGAATACACGCTCTTGGGACTGCCCGCCCCGGACTTGGTGCTCTATTTGGACCTGCCCTTTGAGCTCTCCGAGGCGCTGATCCGGCAGCGAGCGGCGCAAAGCGGTCAGACCGACATCCACGAGACGGATGGGGCCTACCTGCGCCAGTGTCGGGAGAATGCCCAAGAGGTGGTGCGTCTGGCCGGCTGGCGCCGGGTGGACTGCCAGCGGAATGGGTCCCTTCGCACCGCGGAGGACATCCATGAGGAGGTCTATAGTTTGGTGCGTCCGCTGTTGGGATGAGAAGATGAAAAAGGGGAGACGCAGAAGCTGCGTCTCCCAGCTATGGAGGATTGTCCGTCAGCAACAGCAGTCACAGCCGTTGTCGGTGGAGACACCGGCCACATTGCCGTTACCGCAGCCGCAGTTATTGCATCTGCAGTTGTTGCAGCCGCAGCCGTTGTTTCCCATACCGCAGCTGAGGAGCAGTACGATCAGGATAATCCACAGGCAGTTGTTATTGTTGTTCCACATAGTTGTCACCTCACTTTGAAAGCTCTGTGCTATCATATGAGGTAAAAGGGCAATTGGAGCTTGGCCACACAAAATTTTTCAAAAAAATTTTTCTGCCACATCGACAGTCAGCCCCTAATAGAGGCGGACATCCTCCTCCGCCTTCTGCGGCAGCCCGCACAGCGCGCCGATGAACTGAAACAGAGGCGTGTCTTCATGGATCCCGTAGCAGCCGCTGTAGTCGTACTCCACATCAATGTGCCGGCTGTATGTCACAGTTCCGCCATAGGAGAGGCTGTCGCTGCGGTACACCAGAGCGGCGATCTCCTCCGGCATCTCCAGAGGTGTGTCAAGCTCCGTATGGAGCCGCCGGAGGATCTGTATAACCTCTTCCTTAGTAAGCATAGGCTGACCTCTCAAGTTTGCTGTGTGGTTTGATGATGCCACAGCAGTTCTCTCTGGTCAAGGCAGCCTCTCCGGATACAGAATACAAAAAGCAATCCCGCGCCCTAACAGGCCGGGACATGGAAAAGGATGGTGACCTCAAGCATGAGTGAGAACGAGCACAATACCACCGGCTGGGACCGGGAGCAGGTTCGCCGGGAGGCGGAGAAGAGCCGGGGCGGCGCCCAGCACGCACAGGGCCAGCGCCCGCCCCAGCGTCGGCGGAAGAAGAAGCGGGGGAATCCGATTTTGGGCTTCCTCATCTATATTGTCTTTGTGGTGGTCTCCTCGGCGCTGCTGGCGGGGGTCGGCTGGCTTTTGGCCAACGACCTGTGCGCGCTGAACAAGGAGATGGCCGAGGTTACCATCGAGGTGACCAAGGAGGACAACGTAAATTCGGTGGCCACCAAGCTCAAGGAGGCGGGGCTTATTGAGTACAAGTGGTTCTTCAAGCTCTTCGCTTGGGTCTCCAGTGCCGACGAGAAGATCGGCGAGGGCACCTACACCCTGACCACCGACATGGATTACCGGGCGCTGATTGTCGGTATGATGAGCAAAACCGGGCAGAACCTGACAGCGGAGACGGTGAAGGTCACCATACCAGAGGGCTACTCCGTGGCCCAGATCATCCGCCTTTTGGCGGAGAAGGGGGTCAGCACGGAGGAGGCTCTCACCGAGGCAGCCCAGAGCCACAAGTACACCGAGTACGAGTTTGTGGACAACGAGAACTTGGGCAATATCAGCCGGCTGGAGGGCTACCTCTACCCGGATACCTATGAGTTCTACGTGGGAGAGAAGGCCTCAAACGCCTTGGGCCGTCTCCTGAAAAACTTCAGCCTGAAGATGGATGAGGAGATGCTGGAGCTGATTGAGAACTCCGGCCACAGCATGAAGGAGATCCTGACGATCGCCTCCCTTATTGAGCGTGAGACCGACGGCGGCGACCGCAGCACCATCGCTTCGGTGATCTACAACCGTATCAACAACCCTAACTACGAGACCGGGGGCCTGCTTCAGATTGATGCCGCCTTGGTCTACGCCACGGGGCACAATGAGCTGACAGAGGAGGACAAGGTGGTGGACAGCCCCTATAACCTCTATACCCACAAGGGCCTGCCTCCCACGCCCATTGCCAACCCCGGCATGGCCGCCATCAAGGCCGCTCTCCAGCCGGCCAACACGGACTACTACTACTATGTCCTGGGCAAGGACGGCAAGCACATCTTCAGCAAGACCTACAGCGAGCACCAGCAGGTGATCGCTGGCTTGGGGTGACTGCCATGGAGCGGACAAAGCCGGAGCTCCTCTCCCCGGCGGGGGATATGGAGAAGCTGAAAATGGCTGTGGCCTACGGCGCGGACGCGGTCTATTTGGCTGGAAATGAGTTCGGGATGCGCTCCTTCGCCGGGAATTTCCCGGCGGAGGAGCTCTCAGCGGCGGTGGACTACTGCCATAGCCGGGGCGTCCGGGTTCATGTGACCTGCAACACCATGCCCCGCAACGACGAGGCGGACCGCCTGCCGGACTGGCTCTCCTTTTTGGAGAGCATCCATGTGGACGCGGTGATTTTAGCGGATGTGGGCACACTGGCCGCGGCCCTTCGACACGCCCCCCACGTAGAGCGGCACATCTCCACACAGGCCAGCGTGGTGAACTACCGCAGCGCCGCCGCTTGGCACGACTTGGGAGCCAGCCGGGTAATCTTGGCCCGGGAGCTGAGCTTGGAGGAGATCAGGACCATCCGGGACCGGACACCGCCGGAGCTGGAGCTGGAGGCATTCGTCCACGGGGCCATGTGCGTCAGCTACTCGGGGCGGTGCCTGCTCTCCAACTACATGACCGGCCGGGACTCCAACCGGGGCGCCTGCGCCCAGCCCTGCC
>CANPBB010000019.1 GCA_947572235.1 uncultured Clostridia bacterium | reverse complement strand
GCGGCAAGCTGTCCTCCAATGGGCTGTACACCACTAACGCCGAGGGCCAGATCGTCATTTCGGGGCTCATCGGCACCGTCATCTGCACGGAGGTATCCAGCGCCCCCGGCTACGCCATAGACCCCAATACCCGTAGTCAGACGGTGGTGGTCAATCCGGATGATACGCAGACATTGACGTTTTACAATGACCCTGTTGGTGGGGTGGAGATCATCAAGGTTTCCGCCTCCAATAAGGCAAAGCGTATTCCCAATACTACCTTCGAGGTTCGCAGGATGGATGATGCCTTGGTGGACACCGTGACCACTGGACAGAATGGTAGCGTTCATGTGGATCTCCCCAGTGGGAGTTATTATGCGGCGGAGATCGAGGCGGCGAAGGGGTTCAAGCTGGACGATACGCCCCACTATTTTGAGGTAGTAGATGGTAAGACCACGATAGTGACCGTGACCAATGTGGAGAGCTCCGGTATCCTGATCCACAAGATTGACAGCACTACCGGCAAAGGGATTTATGGGGTTGAATTCCTCCTCTATGACAGCGGGAAGAATCCCATTGGGCAGTACGCCTCGGATGATCGGGGCTATGTCCGCATTGAGGACCTGACGCCGGGACGGTACTATCTGCGGGAGCTGGAGAATGAGGGTTATGTGGAGGATGCCCAGCTTAAAACTGTCTATGTCAAGGCTGGGGAAACCACCGAGGTTACTTGGAAGAATACCCCCATTACCGGGCAGATCCAAGTGACCAAGACCAGCGCGGACTACAACAGCATGAATGGCTGGCCTGCTGGCACCCCCATTCCCGGCACTGTGCTGGAGATCTACCACTACCGCACCGGCAAGCTGGTGGACACCATCCGTACCAATAAGAACGGCGTGGCCGTATCCAAGCCCCTGCCCTTGGGACGCTACAAAATTGTGGAATCCAAGGCCGCGGACTTCTATGGTCTGGACAAGACGCCCATTGAGGTGGAGATTGAGCACGTCGGCCAGATCGTCAAGGCGGCTATGACCAACAAGAGCCTCTACACCAATGTCTCCATCAAGAAAACCGGCTTTGTGGAGGTCATGCCCGGCCAGCAGCTCCGCTACGACATTACGGAGATTGCCAACAACTCCACCACCGCCCTTACCAGTTTCTTTTGGCGGGATGTGCTGCCCACCGGCGCGGTGCGGCTGGATAAGATCGTCACCGGCACCTACAACGTGCAGGGGAACTACAAGATTGTCTACCGGACCAATTACGGCGGTGAGACCTACCGGACACTGGCGGACAATCTGAGTACCAAGCAGGGCTATGTGCTGGACGCCTCCCCCTCGGCCTTGGGGCTGGGGGCCGGCGAGTATGTCACCGAGTTTATGGTCTCCTTCGGCGTGGTGCCCGGCAATTTCCGCTGTGTGGAGACGCCTCGGGTGTACTGCTCGGTACTCCCCCAGCTTGTTGGCGGGACCCAGTTCGTCAATACGGCAGATGCCGGCGGCGTCTATGACGGCCAGTGGATCATGGCGGCCTCCCGCTGGGTGACGAAGGTCTACGCACCCAGTAAGCCACTCCCCAGAACGGGGTATTGAGCGGTTTATACCACCACAGAGAGCCGTCCGGGCAGGGCGGCTCTCACTATTTTTGAACAGGAGGAAACTGATATGCAGAGAAAGAGGCTGTTTTGCTGTATGATGGCTGTATTCATCTTGGCCTGCCTGCTGGCGATCCCCGCGCTGGCAGCCAGCGGGGATGTGTCCGGGGCCATTGAGGAGACGTGGCGGGCGGCGTCCGCCCAGATCAAGACGGTGGTAGATAATGTGGTGTTTCCGGCCTTGGATATGATTCTGGTCATTGCGTTTTTTATGAAGACCGGCGCCGCATACTTCGACTACCGCAAACATGGCCAGTTCGAATGGACCGCCCCGGCAATCCTGCTGGCCTGCCTCATCTTCACTCTGACCGCTCCGTCCTATATCTGGGGCATTGTCGGTATGTGAGGAAACCACAGCGGTTTTTGTTGTAGGGGGTGATGTCCAATCTTTATCTGGGAATTTGTCATCGGGAGTGTTATGGATGATCTGCTCGATTGGGTATATGGGCAGATCATCGGCTTTTTAGGGAGCTTTTTTGCCCAGATGGGCAGCATGGGGGTGGAGCTGTTTGACCTGCCTTGGGTACAGGCGGTGGTGCTCTTCTTCTCCCGCTTAGGGTGGGCGCTGTTTGGGGTGAGCATTGTGGTATCTGGCTTTGAATGTGCCATTGAGTACACGACCGGGCGGGGAAATCTCCAGCAGTCCGCCCTCAATGCCGTCAAGGGGTTTTTGGCGGTCAGCCTGTTCACCCTTGTTCCTGTGCGGCTCTATACCCTGTCGGTCTCCCTGCAGAGGGATTTTTCCACAGGGATTGCCGGCTGGGGCGCCGGCATTGGGAGTATAGGCCAAGGGATCATCGACAGCTTATCCTCCACGGATGACCTGCTAAACGCGGCTGTCGGGATGGGGTTGGCCCCTGTGACGGAGCCCATTATGATGATCTTTATTGTCATCCTCATGGCCTATGCCATTGTGAAGGTGTTTTTTGCTAATCTGAAGCGGGGCGGTATCCTGCTTATCCAGATTGCCGTGGGAAGCCTCTATATGTTCAGCGTCCCCCGTGGATATATAGATGGGTTCGTCCAGTGGATCAAGCAGGTGATCGGCCTGTGCCTGACGGCCTTCCTCCAGTCCACTGTCTTGGTGGCGGGGCTGATGTGCTTTCGCACCAACGCCCTTCTGGGCTTGGGTCTTATGCTCTCCGCGGGGGAGGTGCCCAGAATTGCCGGGGCGTTTGGTCTGGATACCACTACCAGAACGAATCTCATGAGCGCCGTCCACACCGCCCAGAGCGCCGTCAGTTTTTCCCGCTTCCTAAGCCGCGCCGCAGGTGGCTGAAGCGAGACAGGAGGCAGAGAATGCTCACCATGGGAAGCCTCTTCGATGGGATCGGCGGCTTCCCTCTGGCCGCGGTCTACGCGGGGATCAGCCCCGTCTGGGCCAGCGAGATTGAGGCCCTTCCCATCGAAGTCACCAAGCGCCATTTCCCCGGCATGATCCATGTGGGGGACATCACCAAGCTGGACGGGGCAAAGCTGCCGCCGGTGGACATCATCTGCGGCGGCTCACCCTGCCAGGATCTCAGCGTGGCTGGAGCGAGGGCCGGACTTTCCGGTTCCCGCTCCGGCCTTTTTATGGAGCAGATCCGTGTAGTAAAGGAGATGCGCAATGCCGATATTCGACAGGGACGGACAGGTGTCGCTGTTCGGCCAAGATGGATGTGCTGGGAAAACGTGCCCGGCGCATTCAGCTCAGGGACCCCTAAGGGGGAGGACTTCCGCGTCGTCTTGGAGGAGATCGTCCGAGTTAAAAGCGATCCCGTTCATGTCGCTGGACCTCACCCTTGGGCATGGCAACCTGCTGGGCGAATCGTACTGGGAGATGATTTCTCCCTATCTTGGCGGGTCCTCGATGCTCAATACTGGCCCCGCACCCCTCAGCGCAGAAGACGTATATTCCTTGTCGCAGATTTTGCAGGACCTACCGCCCCGCAAATACTATTTGAGCAGGACAGCCTGCCAAGGTATCCTGCGCAGGGCGCGGGAGCGCGGGAAGGAACTGCCGCCCCAGCTGAAAGCGGCGCTGATGGCTCAGGCAGGGCTGATTCCGTTTGCAGCTCCAGTCTCTAATCCCATAGTCTTTACCGCGAACCAGAGAGATGAGGTGCGTGACCTCCGCGATGTGGCCGGCGCGTTGAACGCCCAACCGGGAATGAAACAGCAGGCTTTTATTGCGCAGGACTGCCTCACTCCATGGGATACCCAGCAGGCCCGCATCTTTACACCGGAGAGCAAGGCCCCTACTCTTGCTGGCGCGGACGGCGGCGGCGGGCGGAATCCCGGCGGTCTGCTGTTTGCAGCCGGCTTCTGCGCCGGAGCCGCGCCTTCCGCGGGCGGGATCGGCTATCAGGAGGAGTGCGCCCCTACCCTGAAGGCCGCGGTGAGCGGGACCAATATGGTGCCGTCCGTCCTCTGCCCCAATGACCAAGGGGGCGGCGTTATGGACTGCTCGGAGGATGTGGCGGGGGCACTGCGGGCGCAGGAGCGTGGACACCAGCCGCTGGTTGTGGATACACAGCGGGACAGCGCAGAGGCTATGGCCGAATATCACTGCGGCGACCGGGAGGGGCCGGCTATCCTCTTTGAAAACCATGGCATCGACTCCCGATACACCGGCCCGCATCCGGTGTCTCCCACGCTGTCCGCCAGAGCGGGGACAGGCGGGAATAATCTCCCCCTCGCCCTGCAGATACAGGAGCCGGTCTGCATATCTGGGAATGTCATTGACCGCCAGCCGCAAAATGGCGGCAATGGTTTAGGCTGTCAGGCGGGGCTTGCCTATACCCTCACCGCCACAGATCGCCACGCGGTCTTTTCCCGCCAAAGGGTGGATGGGTTCAAAAGTGACGATGTGGCGTCCACGGAGAGCGCCCGCCAGCACAAGGACGCCACCGACCTCATCTGCCAGCCCGCCTATCAGGAGACGGTGGGCGCCCTGACCAGCAGTGACCGGAAAGGGCCCGACAGCCAGTATGTGGGGCAGGACAAGCTGATCATGGACGGCCCCCTGCTCATTCGCCGGCTGACCCCGCTGGAGTGCGAGCGGCTCCAAGGGTTCCCGGACGGCTGGACGGATCTGCCGGGGGCATCCGATGCCGCCCGTTACAGAGCTTTGGGCAACAGCGTGGCCATCCCCTGCGTGGCGTATATCCTGCGGGGGATCGCCATGGCGGCAGGTCAGGTGGGATAGCACCAGCAGGTGGTCTCGTGGTCGTTGACCACACCCACCGCCTGCAGGAAGGAGTAGACGATTACCGTCCCAACAAACTTCATCCCCCGGCGCCTCAGGTCCGCGGAGATGCGGTCGGACAGCGGGGTGCTGGCGCGGACCAGATCGTCTGTGTTTCGGATGACCTGTCCGCCTGTGAAGCCCCAGAGATAGCTGTCGAAAGAGCCAAACTCCTTCTGGATGGCCAGAAAGACCTTGGCGTTCTGGACCGCCGCCTCTATCTTGCGCCGGTTCCGCACGATGCCGGGGTCGCTCATCAGCGCCTCCGTTTTCTCCGTGCCGTATCCGGCCACAGTGGCGGGATCAAAGTTGTCAAAGGCCCTTCGGAATGCCTCCCGCTTTTTCAGGATGGTGAGCCAAGACAGGCCCGCCTGAAAACCCTCCAAAATCAGCATCTCATAAAGTTTCTGATCGTTGTGCTCCGGTCTGCCCCACTCTTGGTCGTGGTAGGCGGTGTACAGCTCCGAGGCGGGGTCTGCCCAGCGGCAGCGTGTTTGTTCCATAGGATGGCACCTCCTGTTTATTCCCATTATACCGGCTCTAAGCATCCCCAGTAAACAGCCGTTTTGTTGGTTTCGCTTCGATGGCAAAAGGATCTTTGTTGGGTTCTGTGAATAGCTATTGTCCGCCTGTTTCGATATACTTGCGTCACCACAGAGGAAAGGAGACTCCCCCTATGGCGGAGAACACAAAAAACCTATGCGCCCAGATCCCTGAGTCCCTGCACGCCAAGGTGCGGCAGGAACAGGAGCAGTCCGGGCAGCCCCTGAGCCAGTACATGACATGGCTCATCACCACATTTTATGAGCAGGAGGGAAAAACCACCATGAAAGAGAATCAGCGCACAGTGGCGTTTCAGGTACCCGCCGAGCTGTTTGAGCAGTTCAAGGACTACCTCAAGCGGAAGGGGCTCAAGCAGAATGCCTTCTTCCTCAGCTGCATCCAGCGGGCGCTGGAGGAGGGAGAGAAGGAAAGCCATGCTGAGATGGAATGATCAGCCCCTAAAAATGCTGGAACAACATGGGGTTTGGCGTCTGAAAGCTATGGTGGCCATCGGCGGCACAGGGGACTGACACAAGAGGGGCGGCAGCGCCGCCCCTCTCCTTTTTTCACCCCTTCCGGGGCGGCTTCACATTTTCATCTGGCCGGATAGTACCCTCAATCACACCATGCCGCTCCTCAAACATCTTAATATCCCGCCGGATCAGAACCAAGATGTGACTATTGACAGATCGGCCCTCATACTCGGCAACATAGCCGAGCTTCTCCAGCATCTCCTCTTCAATGCGAATCGAAACACTCTTCACACCCACACCATCACCTCGGAATAGATATATTGTGTATTCATTTTATATCTACAGTGTGGCACAATTGCGGAATAGATATACTGTATATCTACGAAAAGGAGGAACAAGGGATGAGAGTGGCGGTGATTGGCTCGAGAGGGCTGTATGTGGAGGATTTAGGAAGCTATCTTCCAGAGGGTACCACAGAGATTGTGTCAGGCGGGGCGCGGGGTGTGGACGCCTCCGCGAGAGAGTATGCCTTCCGGCATGGGCTGAAGCTGACGGAATTTCTGCCGGAGTACAGCCGATACGGGCGGGGCGCTCCGCTGAGGCGGAACATTGCCATTATTGAGAGCGCCGACCTTGTTTTGGCCTTTTGGGATGGGAGATCCAAGGGGACAAAGCATGTGATTGACAACTGCAAAAAGCGGAATATCCCTGTACAGATTTATGGGATGACCAAGTAGATGGAGGTGAGACATGTACATCTATCCTGAGAACCTGCGCGCGAAAGCCAAGCTATGGCTGTGGGAGCTGCGGGATGTGGCGGTGATTGGCATCGGCTTTCTCCTCTCCGCCCTATCGCTGACCTGCGGGGCGGGGATGCTCCTGCTGGTGCTGACGGTGCTCTACGCCTTCCTCTCCATCCGTATGGAGGGGGCCAGCATTCTGGACTTCCTGCGCTGCGCCGTCTGCTTTTTGTTTCTGCACCAGCAACATTACGAATGGAGGTAGCGAAAAACTTGAATCGAAAACAGAAGAAGGAGCTGCGGCGGCATCTGTCCACCCGGCAGCTCATGGGGATCGACCAGCTCACCGAGCACGGCCTGAAGACGGCCAGAGGTGAGCTGGTTTTCTATTTGGTCAGCCCGGACAACCTCTCGGTGCTGTCGGCGGAGGGGGTCCGGGGCCGTGTCCGCGCCCTGACGGAGCTCCTGCGGAGCGTGGAGGCGGTGGAGCTGCTGGCCTTGGACTCCCGAGAGTCCTTCCAGAGCAACAAGCACCACTACCAAGACCGGCTGGAGCGGGAGGAGCTGCCTGCCCTGCGGGAGCTGCTGCGGCAGGATATGGACCACTTGGATGAGATCCAGTCCACCACCGCCTCGGCACGGGAGTTTGCCATCGTCTATCGGAGGGAGAGTAAAGCCAGCGAGGACGCCGGATACCTGAAGCAGATCGAGAAGCGTATTCGGGGCTGCGGCTTTCATGTCCGCATGGCGGGAGAGCAGGACATGATGCGCCTGCTGGCGGTGTACTACCAGCAGGATGTGACCACAGAGCGTTTTGAACGCTTTGACGGGGAGAGGAGCGCCAATGGCTAAAAAGCAGACAAAGAAAAAAGGGGCGGCGGTAAAGCCCGCTTCGCCGCCTCCCAAGGACTTTCTGGACATGATCGCCCCCGCCGCCGTGAAGTTCAACACGGACTCCTATATTTTGGGCGGCGCGTATCACTGCGCCATGGCCCTCCGGGGCTACCCCACCAGCACCGAGGAGCTGGCCCTGCTGCGGCATCTGGGCGAGAAAAGCGGCGTCACTCTGCGCCTCTATGTCCGGCAGGTCACAGCCGCCGAGGAGAAGGCCATCCTCCACAACGCCACGAATCGGAGCCGGATGGAGCGCGGCAACACCAACGACATGAAGCAGAGCATCACCGCGGAGGCCAACCTCCAAGACGTGGCCGCGCTCATCACCACCATGCACCGCAACCGGGAGCCGCTGACCCACTGCGCTGTGTTCATCGAGCTCTCCGCCAAGGACGCGGATGGCCTCCGCGCCCTCCGGGATGATGTCACCGCCGAGCTCACCCGCTCCAAGCTCAGTGCGGACCGGATCCTCCTCCGCCAGCGTGACGGTTTCCTCGCCGCCAACCCCGCTGGGAGCAATGTCTTCGGCTCCCTGTATGAACGGGTGCTGCCCGCCTCCAGCGTGGCGAACCTCTTTCCCTTCAACTACTCCGGCAAGAACGATCCCAACGGCTTCTGCATTGGCCGGGACCGCTACGGCTCCAACATCATTGTGGACTTGGACCGGAGGGCGGAGGACAAGACCACCGCCAGCGTCCTCATTTTAGGCAACTCCGGGCAGGGTAAGAGTTTCCTGCTGAAGCTCCTCCTCTGCAACATCTTGGAGAGCGGCAAGTCCGCCATTTGTTTGGACCCCGAGCATGAGCTCATTGACCTGTGCGCCAATTTAGGCGGGTGTTTTGCCGACCTAATGAGCGGGCAGTATATCATCAACCCCTTGGAGCCTAAGCTGTGGGATACCGAGGGGGAAGACGATCCGGAGGCGCCCTCTGCGTTTCGACAGAAGACCCGCCTCAGCCAGCACGTCTCCTTCCTCAAGGATTTTTTCCGGGCCTATAAGGACTTCTCGGACCGCCACATCGATACCATTGAGCTGATGCTGGAGCGGCTGTATCAGAAATGGGGCCTCAATGACCACACAGATTTCCAGTCCATGCAGCCCGGTGACTTTCCTATCCTATCCGACCTCTATGATGTGATTGAGGACGCCTACCGGCACTATGACAGAGAGGAAAATCCTCTGTACCCGCGGGAGCTCTTGCAGGAGGTCCTGTTGGGCCTCCACTCCATGTGCCGGGGTGCCGAGAGCAAGTTTTTCAACGGCCACACCAACATCACAAGCTCCCGCTTCTTGGTCTTCGGTGTGAAGGGGCTCTTTCAGGCCAGCCGGAATGTGAAGGATGCCATGCTCTTCAATGTCCTCTCCTACCTCAGCGACAAGCTGCTGACGGAGGGAAACACAGCGGCCACGCTGGATGAGCTGTACATCTGGCTCTCCAACGTGACCACCATTGAGTATATCCGCAACACCCTCAAGCGGGTGCGGAAGAAAGAATCCGCCCTCATCCTCGCCAGTCAGAATCTGGAGGACTTCGATGTGGACGGCATCCGGGAGCTGACCCGGCCTCTCTTCGCCATCCCCACCCACCAGTTCCTCTTCAACGCCGGCAGCGTGGATAAGCGGTTCTACATGGACAACCTCCAGCTGGAGGAGTCCGAGTTTGAGCTGATCCGCTACCCCCAGCGGGGTGTCTGCCTCTACAAGTGCGGCAATGAGCGGTATCTCTTGGAGGTGAAGGCCCCGCCCCATAAGGCGGCGCTGTTCGGAAAGGCGGGGGGAAGATAGAGGGGCCGTGCAAAAAAACAGCACAGCCCCTTGATCTGCTCCAACAAGGGAGTTATGACCCTCTGCTGAGGAGATAGACACAGTATTGATTCATGGATACGCCCTCTTCACTGGACTTCTGTGCCAGATGCCGGTGGAGCGACTTGGGCAGCCTGAGCTTGAATTGCCCGCTGTAGTCCTCCAAGCGGGTCGGCTCCGGGATGGGAACACGATCCTCCAAGCAGGCTGTCAGCCATGCGCGTTTTGCATCCTCCAGCATCTGAAATCCTTCAGCAAGCGTTTCGGCGCAGGTCATGCAGCCAGGCAGCTCAGGGCAGTAGAAAGTAAAGCCGCCCTCCTCCTTGTCCTCGACGACCTCCATGCGGTATGGTAGATCCATATAGTAGCTGATGTCCTTATTCATGCCGATCCTCCTCCAAATACAGTCTGACAGCTTCCGCTGCCAACTCGATGTATACCCGTTTCAATGGTGTGTGCTTGGGAATGGTGATGGGTGAGCAGCCGGACTTTCGATAGGTATAGTGACTGCTTCCGCCACGGGGCTGATGCTCTGTGTACCCCATTTTCAGCAGGGCCCTGCGCAGATCCTCAAATCGCAGGTTAGGCGCCTTCCTTAAAATATCCGCTATCAGTTTATCCCACTGGCTCAAAATCCCCACTCCTTTTTCTTATTATAGCATGGTGTCATATGCGGTGTCAACTTCTGGCGGGCTGCAACTGGATATCCAGAATATCCTCTATCACAATCCGGTCCCCGCCCATAAGAACCAGGACACCTGCCACATCGTCAATTTTCTTTAATTGGCCGGTGGTGGTGACGTATGCGCCCCCGGTTTTCTTTTGGTCTGGACGAAACCAAGTCACGGCTGCCTGCGGGTGAGCGGAAAGATTCTCCGCCAGCTTTTGCAGCTTCATATCCAGAAGGGCCTTCTCGTCCTCCGTCAGCTCAGGCTTTTCATCTGTCAGCCGAGCGGTCTCGTGAACGGCATCCTCATAGCCGGTCAGGGCCCGGAAGGGCATAAACTGCGCCGCCCGGTCGAGCAGGGGCATCTGGGGGCGGGTGGCGGAGATGTGGTGCGGCAAGTGCAGGATATCGTCATATCTCCCCACTTCTATGCCCTCCAATCATGTTGTTGCGGTCCTTGGCCGTGGCGCCCTCCTCAAGATTTATGCCCTTTAGGATGGCGTTTTTGCCGAACCGCCTCTTGATGTCCAGCATGGCCCGCTGCATCTTCTTCTCCCGCTCCAGCTCCGCCGCCTCTTGGGCTGTCTCCTCCTCTTTGACGGCATAGTCCGTAAAGAGGTCCATCTGCTCAAAGGCTTTCTTGTCTGGCGCGGACGCCTCCTCCGCCACGCGGGCGGCGGTGAGATAGAGCCGGCGGACCAGAAGATCGCGGTCAATAATCCGGTCAAACAGCGCCAAGGCGGCGGTGATGATCCGCTTGGCGGAGGCGGTATACTCCTTCAGATTGGCGGTGCCGTGGGCGTGCTTGGGAGCGGCGCGGCCATAGCGGTCCTTGGTGACCTCTCCATGGTATGCGCGGCCTTTCAGGTTCTCAATGTCATAGCCCACTGTCAGCACCAGCTGGTCGGTGACCATGTCCTTCTCCACCAAGTCCAGCGCCAGCTGATCCGCCATCTCCCGCACCACCAGCTTGGCCTCTTCGCAGCGGTAGGGGCGCTGGAGGACTTGACCGGAGCCGATGCTCTTGGACTCCGGCTGGTACGCCTTGATGTCCGCCATGGTGCAGGGCTCCCAGCCCCAAGCGTGGTCAATGAGCAGTTCCGCGTTGACGCCGAACAGCTTGTAGAGCAGATCCTCGTTGGTCAGGGAGCAGCGGGCGATATCGCCCATGGTGTACAGGCCATGGGCCTCTAATTTTTTCGTATAGCCGCGGCCTACACGCCAGAAGTCTGTGAGGGGACGGTGCTCCCAAAGAAATCGGCGGTAGTTCATCTCGTCCAATTCGGCGATCCGCACGCCGTTTACATCCGGCTGTACGTGCTTGGCCCCGATATCCATGGCAATTTTGCAGAGGTAGAGGTTGGTGCCAATGCCCGCCGTGGCGGTGATGCCGGTGGTTTTCAGTACATCTTGGATGATCCTCCCCGCCAGCTCCCGGGCGGTGAGGCCGCAGGCGGGGAGGTAGCCGGTCACATCCATCAGCACCTCATCGATGCTGTAGTTGTGGATATCCTCCGGGGCAATGTATTTGAGATACACACTGTAGACCTTGGTGCTCCACTCCATGTAGCGGGCCATCCGGGGCGGGGCCACGATGTAGTCCAGCGCCAGACTGGGGTCCGCCTTCAGGGCGGCATCATCCGAGGAGGAGCCGGTAAACCGCCGCCCCGGCGCGGACCGCAGCCGCTGGACGTTGACCTCCTTGACCCTCTGTACCACCTCAAACAGACGCGCCCGGCCGGAGATGCCATAGGCTTTTAGGGAGGGGGTGACAGCCAAGCAGATGGTCTTTTCCGTGCGGCTCAGGTCCGCCACCACCAAGTTGGTGGTCAGGGGATCAAGGCCCCGCTCGATGCACTCGACGCTGGCGTAGAAGCTCTTTAGGTCGATGGCTAAATACGTGCGCGCAGACATCGCTTGGTCCCCCCTCCAAACTTATTCACCAAAAATTCAAGATAGGAGATATGGAATATGTCAATCACAGAAGATAAGATCCTCCGCCGGTTAGAGCCCGTGAAGGGCAAGCCGGAACGCCGCTTTACCGTCCTAATATCCGCCAGCCGGGTAGAACAAATAAAGCAGATCGCCAAGGTTATGAGCAGTATCACCGGACAGCGCATAACCCAGACGATGCTGCTCGGGGACGCTGTGGATGCGTACATTGACGCATGTCTGACCGACCCTGAACTTGGGAAGTACCTAACGCCGCCTGAGCAGGAAGCGGACAGCCCGCAGTGGCCGGCCAACGATCCTGCCGGACTTGCCATGGAACAGGAGGACAGCGGCTCGAATGGGCCGGTAATCACTCTTTAGCGGCAGCGGATACGCTCTGCTGGCGCACAGGGGAACCGTGTGCGCCCATATGATCGTGCCGCCGCCGGTACGAGGTATGTCTATTATAGCACATAGGTTCTATTTCTACAAGTGAAGATTTTGGAAGCGTCCCGCTATATGGGCACAGCTTTACCGACAGAATGGGAGGTTATTCGATGAATGTAGTCGCTTACGGCGGCGGCGTCAATTCCACTGCCATGCTGATTGGGATGCACCGCAAGGGCATCCCGATTGATCTGGTCCTCTTTGCGGACCTTGGGGCGGAGCAGCCCCGCACCTACGCTTTTCTGCCCGTCATGGATGACTGGCTGAAGTGCCGCAGGATGCCGGCGATCCGGACCGTCTACTGTACCGACAGAAACGGGGACCGCCTGACCTTGGAGCAGGAGTGTCTCTCCTCCGGAACACTGCCCGCCATTGCCTGCGGCCATAAGAGATGCTCTCTCAAGCACAAGATCCAGCCCCAAGAGAAGTTTTGCAACAACTATCCGCCCTGCCAGGAGGCTTGGGCCAGAGGGGAAAAGGTGTTTAAGTACATCGGCTATGATATAGGTGAGACGCAGAGGAAGGAAAATGCCAAGGAGCGCGATGAAGCCGATCCCAAGTACACCAAGGTCTACGCCCTGATGGATTGGGGCTGGACAAGGGAGGACTGCATCGCCGCCATATTGCAGGAGGGCCTGCCGCTGTCCGGCAAATCCTCCTGCTTTTTCTGTCCCAGCATGAAGAAGCGGGAGATCCGCACCCTCTACCACCAGAACCGGGAGCTGTATGACCGGGCCATCGCCATTGAGGATGGTGCCCAGCCTAACCTGACGACTGTCAAGGGGCTGGGCAGGAACTGGGCGTGGCGGGACTTTGTGGAGGCCGATCTGCGCCAGACCGCCATGTGCTGGATGTTCCCGGAGGATGATCTGCCCTGTAACTGTCACGACGGCGGATAAGAACGGAGTATTTTGAAATGGATATTATTGAACTGGAGCGATGGGAGCCCTCTGAGACGGACCCCCGCAAGCTGGAGTACGTTGGCCAGCCCACGGCGCAGACGGTATTCGAGGAGCTGAAGCACCGGCTGGAGAGTATGGGATACCTGCCGGACGAGTACTTCCTCATGGACGATTACTGGAAGGATGGACGGGAGATCCCCAAGGAAGCCGACATCTTCTGCGCCGCCGACTACGGCGGCAGTGAGGGTGTCTATCTGGGCGTGTACCTCAAGTGGTATGACGAAGACCAGAAAAAGAGCGTCACCAAGAGCTTCATCACCGGCAAGACCTTGGGCGAGAGCGGCAGCGATCTGGACAGGATGTTCCTCATCTCCTCCGCCATCACCAAGGCGTTTCATGGCGACCGCACCGCCCACGCTCGGTATGTGAAAAGCGGCGGCGCAGAGGAGGACGCCGGCGGCTCTGTGGTGCATCTGAGCCAGCAGGAGCAGAAGGTCATCATCGAGGCGCTGGCGGAGCAGCGGGAGCGGCAGGAGCAGGCCATGTCCCAGACCGAACAGCTCCTGCGCCGCATGACCGGGAGCATCACAGAGTATGTCAATACGGTGGGGATGCGGCCTCTGCGGATGAGCGACTTTGACAGGGCGGTGCTGGCGATCCAAGATGGAGAGATGTCCGCTTTTCAGGAACTCTGCCCCAAGGTGCTGGCGGAACATGCGGACGATCTTTTCATTGTGTCGGCTGGGAGGCCCGGTAATGTGGGAGTCAGGATGATGGCTCTGGTGCTTGCCAATGGCGTGCGCTTCTCTGAAGATGTTTATCGCACTGCCTGTCAGAGCGCAGTAGGTATTGCGGATGCAGGCAGAGTGCGGCTCCTGCTGGCGGCGGCGGACCACTATGTACCGGAGCTGCCCCTCTCCTTTCATGGGGAGATGGCCAGCTATGCCCATACAGATCACCGCTTTATTGCCAGGGAGATCATCAAGCGGTGCAGCGAGGAGCAGATCGCTGCCGCTCCTTCCCGCCTCTTGGAGCAGTTCGCCGCGGACAAAGACTTTCGGATATTGTCCGTTCTGGTGGAGAAAGGGATCTCTGGAGGTCCCAGCGCGGCAAAGACGCTGCACATGCTGACCTGTCAAAGACAGGATTGCTGGATGGCTGAGGAGCTTCTGGAAAAGCGGATGTGGGTGGATCCCAGTGACTATGACGCCCTCCGTGCCTGTGTTCAAAACGACGCGGTGGAGGTGTGCAAGCTGCTGCTGGACGGCGGCATGGACTTTGACAAGTATCAGAAGTGGGCGCAGGCACGCCGCTGCTCCGGCCATGAGGAGACCATGGCGGCGCTGGCGGAACACTGGACCGCACTGCAAAACAAAGCGCAGGAGGCGCCCGCTCAAACGGATGGAGGGATGACGCTTGCTTGACCCCGCAATTCTGGGGAGGGCTGCCGCGGCTCTTCTTGCGGATGGGCGAACGCGGGAGCGATTGGGCAGGGTCTTAGTGGCGCTGGTTTCGCCCCTGCTGGTGCTGGCGGCGCTCCTCTGTGCACTGGCCTCGGGGACAGCGGAGCACAACACCGCCGCGGTGGAGGGGAGCTTCTCTGGGACCGCCCTCTCTGTTCAGTTTCCCGCGGAGTATCGGGGGGAGGTTGAGGCGATGCAGAGGGCCTTCACGCTGCTGGAGGAGGAGATCGCCGCGGCGGAGGCGCAGATGGAGGATGGGGACCGGCTTGATACGATCCGCGTCAAGTCGGTTTTCTATGCTCTGTACTTCGGCACAGATGGCTGTGAGGACTGCCGTGCCTTTGTGGATTGCTTTGTTACCCGCGAGGAGCGGGAGGATGACGACGGGGAACCGTACACCGCCGCGGCTCCGGTTGATGATCTGAACACCGTCTATCAAAACATCTCCGCGGCCCTCGGGATACAGGCCACTGCGGAGCAGCGGGGCAACGCGGAGGCTGTCTACCGCCTGATCCGGTACGGTTATCCCGGCGATGGCAGCGCCTTTGCCGGAGCCGATGTCCCCTTCATCGGCGCGGACGGCTTCTGCTCCCCCATAGGGGAGTACTGGCGCGATGCGGTCTCCTCCGAGTTCGGCCAGCGGGCGGATCCCTTCAGTGGGGAGAGCCGGGGACACGGCGGCATGGATCTGGCGGTCCCCGCCGGTACCCCCATTCGTGCCGCCCTGCCGGGAACGGTGACGGTCTCCAGCTACAACGCAGGCGGCTACGGCTACTATGTGATGATAGACCATGGAGGCGGTCTCGTCACCCTGTACGGCCACTGTTCCCGGCTGCTGGCGCGGGTGGGACAGGCGGTGGAGGCTGGGGATGTGGTGGCGCTGTCCGGCTCCACCGGGCGCTCCACTGGACCCCACCTCCACTTTGAGGTGCGTGTCAGCGGGGAACGGACGGATCCCCGCGGCTACTTGCCATGAGGAGGAGGATATATGGCAGAACAAGAAAGGCAGGCGTTTATTCCCGCCTGTGAATGCATTCACGCATTGAGAGTGGTGCCCGGCAGGGTACCGGAGGCGGCTGTTATTCTCAATACATTGGAGTCGCTCCAGACTGAAGTGGGCGGGTACATTGAGGCGCTGGGCTTGGACTGCGGCGTCTGCCTGATCTGCAACGAGGAGGGCAAGCTGCTGGGTCTCCCCGCCAACCGTCAGGTGGGCGGGGAGACCATCGCTGGAACCTTCCTCATCGTTGGCGAGGCGGACGGAGAGTTCTGTTCCCTCTCCGACGCAGATGCCGCCCACTACGCCGCAGAATTTGCACAGCCCCTGCCAGCCCACAGCGGCCCAAATGAACCAGCCTCGTGGATATTTCATGTATTTTGAGGAGGAAAACAGATGGACCAAAAGGAAGTCAAGCTGTCCTTTGACAGCGAGAAGCTGGAGGCGCTGGTGTTCTATCTGAAAAAGGAGAACACCACCGTGCAGAAAAAGATGGACGAGGCTTTTTGTTGAGTATTTCCTATCAGCTCCCATATCCCGCTCTGATTTCGAGGCTGTACAGCGGCTGGCTGCCCAGCGCGGCAAGCGGATCGCCGCGGCCCAGCACCTCCCCTATCCCTTCCGCCGGAAAATCTACTGCGGGAATTGCGGGATGGTGTTCCGCAGGAAGGTGGTGCGGGGTGTGGTGTACTGGTCCTGTATGGGCCACGACAAGCGGGGGCAGGAGTCCTGCGCCACCACACAGATCCCGGAGGAGGCGTTGCAGACCGCGTTTCTGCGGGTCTACCACAAGCTGAAGCTCCACGGGGAGATGATTCTCCAGCAGCTGGTTCGGGACCTCCGATCTGTCCGGGAACACCGGATGCTGTGGAACCCGGATGTTGTAGAGTTGAACAAAAGAATATGTGAAATCACCGATCAGGATAGGATGCTGGCTGAGATGAACAGGCTCGGCCTCGTTGATCCTGATATTTTTATCGCCCAGAGCAACGAACTCGCTTGGCAGCTCTGTACCGCCAAGCAGGAAAAGGAGCGTATTCTTGGCGCCGGCGGTGACGATGCCGTCTCAAAGACACAGGACCTGCTGGAAACACTGGAGACCATGCCGGAGTTCCTCCCTGATTTTGATGGAGAGGTCTTCTCTGAGCTGGTAAAACGGATCACCGCAGACGAGCGGGATATCGTACAGTTCCATCTGCAAAACGGGCTGGTGTGGCGCTGTGTCAGCCGCATAGACTACGGGGCAAGATACTGCCATCACTCCCCTACGCTGGACGAGAGGCCGCTGCAGGAGGCCATCCTTGCCGCCATCAACGCCGCTATGAGCCGGAAGGACACCTTGGTGGAACAAATCGCGGACGCCATGCGGATGGAGCTGTCCCCGTCCTCCGGCGCGGCCATGAGCGTATCGGAGATCGACCAGCGCCTAACGGAGCTGAATCAGGAGTTCCAAGGGCTGTTTAACGCCTCCAAGGGCGGGGACGGTTATTTGAAGCACGCCGAGGAGTTCAAGCGGATATCGGATCGCGTGTCGGCGCTGAAGGAACAAAAGGCCCTTTTGCTGGAGCAATCGATCGGCAGTTCCGCTGCCGATCTGCGTATCACAGAGGCGGTAAGCATTTTGAACACCGGCTCGGCGGAGATTACGGAGTGGGAGGAGAGCATGATCTATCAGCTGGTGGATACTGTGAAGGTGCTATCGGCGGACAGAATTAGGGTTTTTCTCTATGGCGGGATAGAGATGGAACAGCCAATAGAGAGAGGGATGACATTATGATTTACGCAACAGGAGACACTCACGGCAGCTTCCAGCGGTTTGGCAGCAAATGCTTCCCTGAGCAGAAGAAGCTGGGCCAGGAGGACTGCGTCATCATTTGCGGCGACTTCGGAGGCATATGTGCCGGCACATCCGAGGAGAATTACTGGCTCAACTGGCTGGAGGAGAAGCCCTTTACCACCCTGTTCGTCTCCGGCAACCATGAAAATTTCGACCTGCTGGCCGAGTACCCCGTGGAGGAGTGGCACGGCGGGCAGGTCCAGCATGTCCGTCCCCATGTGCTCCACCTGATGCGGGGCCAGCTCTATGATATCGGGGGCCACACCTTCTTTACCATGGGCGGGGCCAGCAGCCACGATATCCAAGACGGCATCCTCGACCCGATGGAGCTGGACTTTGCGCGGCAGTATTGGCTGATGCGGCGGCGCCGGCAGGTGTTCCGGGTAAAGGGCGTCTCTTGGTGGCCTGAGGAGCTGCCGTCGGACGCGGAGTATGCCACTGCGATAGAGGCGCTGGACCGGGCCGGGTGGAAGGCGGACTATGTGATCAACCACTGCGCCCCCACCAGCGTTATGCAGAAGCTGAACAGCGAATATCAGGCAGACCCATTGACAGATTTTTTGAGATGGTCAATCAAAGGCTGGATTTCCATTGCTGGCTGTTCGGGCACTACCACGACAACAAGAAAGTAACGGAGAAGCACATCCTTATGTGGGAGCAGATCGTGCAGGTGGTATGAGGAGAATCTCACAGAAGGAAACTCGTCCTCGACTTCGCAGATGCGATGTGTAATATTACAAATAAGGAAATTGATATTTGTTTAATTTCGTCAAACTTTAGAAATTTTTTTGATTTTTTTCCAAAAGACTCTCTTTCTGTACATAGTACTTATAGAGGCAAGCACAGACTTGATTGATAATGGGGGTGGTATTTAATATATATCTGAAACCGTAATCGGATAACAGGGCGCAAAAGGAACAAGTGAGTATTCCAGCAAAGGACAGTTAAAAAATGGCGTTACAAAGGAGATAAACCAAAATGAGGAAGATACTGTCACTTCTTTTTAGCTTAGCAATTGTTTTTAACACTATATCCCCTGTGTATGCAGCTTTTACTGTTGCAGAGGCTGATCCCTCCGCAATTGTTGATGATGCGCTTCAGGCACAGATGGATTTTTTGCAGCCAGAAGATTTAATTTGCGTAACCATTGAACTGTGTGATACAATCGAATTAGACTCCATTGCCCAGCAGGCTGCCCAGAGTAGAAATGTGCAGAAAGCATTGGAGAAGCACGCAGAGATTAGCCTGTATTCCAATGTGGAATATCTGCCCACCGAGGAGCAGATTGCTATACAGCGTGAAGTCTATGACGTCTATCAGGCAGAACGAATCGGCCTGATAGCCTCTCACTATCAGGAGGAAAATGGCGATTTCCTTTACTCGGTCGGGTTGGAAAACTGCCAATATGAGAGCGTTGGCCTGTACTCTCCTTTTATCAGAAATATTTTCCTCACATCCTCTCAAATTGAGGAACTGGTACAAAATCCTGATGTTTGTCGTATTGATTTAGCCGACACATCGACATCTCAAGATGATGCATCTGTGAGCGACACGGTTGCAATTATACGTGGGAACCAAGCTGTTAATGCAGGTTATAAAGGTACAGGTATCCGCGTAGGCATGATTGAAGAAGGAAACCCCAACACAAGCCTCATGGGGACCGACGGAAACAACATATATGTAAAAAACCCAAACAATGCCGCTACAATAAATTCAAACCATGCTACAATGGTGGCCGGAATTATCAAAAAGATGGCGCCTAATTGTATAATCTATTCGCGAGCAACCTCTGCAAACGGGGATACTCCTTCTCACATCGAGGCACTTATTTCGGGAACAAATCCTCATGTAATTAACATTTCTTATGGGAAAAACAGCTCTTTAGGAATTTACAACACAGTGAGTCGAGATGTTGATGCCATTGTACGGAATACGAATATTCCTATCATAACTACTTCGGGAAATACTGGACCAGGAAAAACACAGTATATAAATGAAGTAGGACTTGCTCCCAATGCCATCACAGTGGGTAATGTAACTTCGAGTGGAACTAATCCTGCCAGCAATGGAGCGTTCGTTATTGACAAGACCAGCATCTATATTGAGGGCTCCAACGCCAATGTTGTCAATAAGCCGGATGTTTGTGCGCCAGGAGATGTAGCAATTTATTCGCTGTCAGGTAATGGAACCAGCTTCGCAGCGCCCCATGTCACAGGTGCGGTGGTGCAAATGCTTTCACGGAACAGCAATCTCATCGGGAAGCCAACTATGATCAAGGCGATCCTAATGGCCAGTGCAAAATATACCGCCGGTACACCCAGACCATATATGGGTACATATGTTTCGGACAAAGAAGGTGCTGGTGTTATTGATGCATCGCTCTGCTATAATACAGCCGCCTCTCTTTCGACCAAAACAAAGGAGTTTACAGCCAACACTTCAACCACATCCCTCTCTTACACTATGAATGTGGCCTCCACATCGTCTGATCTGAGACTTGCGATTACATGGGAGTCCATCTCCAGCGGTTCCTCCACCACTGTGGCAAATTACGATGTGACAGTCAAAAAAGGCTCCGCTACTGTTGCCACTTCGTCAGGGGTAAACGGAAAAACCAACTACGAGATTATTTCCATTCCCTCTGCTACATTGAAGCAGTATGGAACCGGAACTTACACTGTCACAATTACGCGGGCCACAACGGTTAGCCTAAGCTCTCCAATTGACGTTGCCCTTGCTTGGATTGTAGGATAAACAGTCATGAAGAAACGGAAGCTAATTCTATTACTCCTATTGCTGGTCACCATTGCAGGTGTCGGAACTAAGTTGTGGCTACAATCCAGGCCGCCAACTTACCCATCAAACATCAATGGGAGACTTTTGCAGGAAGGGAGACTGATAGATGCCCAGTTTATAAATTTGGAAATGATGTGGCCTGTCAGTGCCGGAAACGAGTGGCCTTTTCCCAAAAAAATCTGGGTGTTGCGATCTGTAGAGGATAAAGATAGCTTCCTGGCCAGCGAAGGATATATTGACTCTGAACTCGCTGCAATGCTTGCCTACACAGAGGAGATGTATCAAAGCCTTAATGTGATAGTGATCATATTCCCCTATAGCCCTGTTAGCAAAGAAAGTTTTCGTGTGGAAACTATGGAGGAAACAGAATTGGGATTGAAGATAGAACTCATGTATACAGATATTGGCGCGAGCTATGACCAATATCTTGCTGCCTATTGCGCAATCCTTGAGGTCCCCCCCACGGTCCTCTCTGCGGAACAAATAACCGTAAAACTTCGGTGGAATAAGATCGTGTAAACCAAGATTATAAAAACTATACGGCCTCAAGATGGGGCCGTATAGTTCTGTTTTCAGACGATTGAACCTTCAAACAATTGCACCTCTCCTTTTTGCTTTACGAAATTTTGCATCTGCTTGGTGATTACCATAACCAATATGGCGTCATAGAGAAGCACATTCTTCTGTGGGAGCAGATCGTGCAGGTGGTATTAAAGAGTACCCCGTGGGAGGAGATCGTTCTCGACTTCACGGATGAGGTATGCTATACTGAAAGGGTCGAGAGCAAAGTAACGACAGGCCCCGTCCTTTTGGAATAGAATTCCACAAGGATTTGTGATAACCCCTATGTATCCCGACGGGAGAGGAGGCGCACCATGGAATACAACGGATACCTATTGAGCGGGGATACACCGGTTGCGGAGATCCAGCAGGGCCAAGTGATTCCGCTGGACAAGACCCGGATGCCGCTGTTTCTTGCCGCTGGCGGTCAGTTGGAGTATTGGCTCGTCAGCCGTGCCATTGACCACCGCCGCCCCAACGCCCGTATTCTGAAGAAGGTACTGCTACTGAGCGACGCCAGCGATCTGGCCGCTGTCCTGCGGGTCCATGGGGCAAAAGTCACCGATGACTACTGGGTCAGAGCAGAGAGTGAGAGCTCGCTCTCTTGGCGGGATGTAGCGTTCAGCGAGGATACCTTTGCGGAGATCGCACTGACGGGTAGTTTTCCAGCTACAACAGGACATACGAGGGAGACCAATTTGCCAGCTCACCGGAGCTGACCAATATCGGCAGCTACGAGAAGTGCTGGCGTATCCAAGAGGGCAGCTGGCAGCTCTATAAAAGCGGTGCTCCACTGGAGCGGTTCTCGGAGCTGTTTATCGCCCGGTTGGGAGTGCGGCTCGGCTTTCCTATGGTGGAGTATTGGCCCGACAGCGGATTTGTCTGGAGCGCGGACTTTACGGAGGGGATATACAACTTTGAGCCGGCCTCGGCTATCGTGGGGGACGAGGAGGACTACGCATATGACTACGACCGTTTGACAGCGTTGGAGCCCTCTTTAGGCGCACAGTATTTGGATATCCTCTATATGGACGCCCTCTGCTTCAATATGGACCGACACATGGAGAACTACGGTGTACTGCGGGACCGCAGCACCGGCCGCATTGTCCGCATGGCGCCGAATTTTGACAACAACATCGCTCTGATCTCCAGAGGCTATCCCTCAGAAGCCCGTCATACCAACGGGCTCTTGATAGACCTATTTGTGGAGCTCTTAGAGGAGAAAGGCCTGTCCTATCAACCCCCTGTGCTGAACGGCGCAGTTGTGCGGGAGGTTGCGGAGAGCACTCTCCCGGAGGAGGAGATTGACCGGGACTGCGTGGTGGAGATGGTGTTGGAGCGCGGGCAGAGGATTAGGCAAAGGCTGGAGCAGATTGAGAATATAAATCTCAATTTGAAACTGCTCTGATTTTAAATAAAAACGGAGGTACAGCACAATGAAGAATAGGGCTAAACATGTGGTACTTATTGCTGTCTGCGTTGTTGTTGTATGTTGGACAGCTGTCAAACATCCTTTCAAAAACCTAAATGCGGATAATGTGGCATCTGTAGAAATTGCCAGCGTTATGCGTACTGATGGAAATATGGTACAACTGGATACCGAATATACAATCCAAGTGATGCAAACTCTTTCCTCCATCGAAACGTACCTGTTTCAAGACGTGCTGAATGAATGGAAAGCAGGTTCAGTGACGCATATGTTCACTGTTACACTTACTACTGGCGAAACCGTGAGAGTGGGCGTGAATTATCCTGATTTAATAATAAATGGCACACCTTATCGAACTACTTCAAAGTCCCAAACCCTCCTCAACGATTTGATTGCTCTCTATCGTTCCCACCCAGATCACTGCCCATGCGGGTAAGCAGTTACAACTGGTGCCACAGAACGGAAGATCTTATGCAACACTTCCGTTTTGTGTTATTTATTCAATGTGAGAAGATAATTGTAACTTGATTGTTTATTGAAACTTTTAGACAGGTACTATTTCTACTGTAATCATATGGCATATTTGCATATTTATGATTACACCATTTTGTGCAATTCTACAAAAATGCAAAAAGCTGTCCGGGATATCTCCAAAATGATGTGTTTCTGTACATAAAGCTATAGAGGCATAAATCTACAGCAGTTTTTGTGGGGGGTGATATCCAACGAGACCATAATCGCGAAAGTTTCCCAAAATAAGAAGACTTGTCGGAAGGAGGATGACTTGAAATGTCTTCATAAAACAAGGCTTTTTGCAGGATGTCTGCTCCAAGGGAGCATATGCAGGGTGATCTGTTGGAGCGGTATCTGAACAGGGACAAGTTGCTACCCGACTTACTATTGTGCGTTTGTAGCGCAATAAATGGTAGCAACAGCCAGACCCTTTACGTTCGGATAATTTTCATAGGGGAGAAAATTGAGCAACATCAATTTTCTTCCTTATATCAGAATTGAAGGAGAGCTTACAATGAAAAAAATTTTAACTATCATTCTCTCGATGATAATGATTTTTGCACTTTCGATTCCGGCATTTGCCGCCGATTCTTCTGAAAAACAGTCTTCGGAAGTTAGAGAATATCTTTCTACCCATTATGTGGCCTTTACAGAAACAGAGCACGAATTAGAAAAAGAATTGTCTCCTTATATAAGTTCAACCTCCATTGAAATTGAGATGGGCAAGGACCCTTCTGACGGCCAGCCAAATCAAAATTTGATAGCCGATATAGATACGGCAGTTATCCGCACAGATATTATGATTATGACTAAGAACAGTATTGGTGCAGATATCTGGTTAAAAAGTTATGATGGCGTTTTATTTAAAAAAGTGGAGGGAACTGCGAGACTTTATGTAAATGGCAAGTATATCACATCGGGAGACTTCGAAGCAGACCCTTTACTCGCTGTTTCTACTTTGCAGGCTGGAGTTTTATTAGAATATTCTGATGGCTTTGAAATTGGCGATCGCGTATCTGTGTATTTTGATGGATCGTTTGATACGTTGAAGCATGGCAGTAAGGATATTTATCAAGTTGTGAACATGACAGTCAACGAACTGTAACGGGCCATTGCAAGGTGGCGGAGATGGTACTGGAGTGCGGGCAAAGGATTAGGCAGAGACCGGAGCAGCTCCAGCAACAGAAGCACTTACACCCTAATTTAGATCTTGATTTTGAGAACAAAAGGGATCAGCAGACCTGTACGACAGGCCGCTGATCCCTTTTCATCACGGATATAGAAAATTATTGAGAAGGGGGGAGTTCGGTGAATATCAAAAAGCCTGTAGACTACAGTGCGCTGTTTATGGCCTTAGGTACACTCATTGCGGCAAACCTACCACAGATGAAGCTCTGCTGCGAAATCGGTCGTTTAGTTAGTGACAGGCCAGAAAAAGGCGCAGCCGCTGCCGCGGCGGAGTATCTGCAAAGCACCTATCCCGATACTGTCGGATTCTCTCCCCGCAACCTGCGTCGAATGCGGGAGTTCTATCGCACTTACGAGAGCTCCCCAGAGGTGCTGACCACAGCCATGGAGATCGGTTGGACGCAGAATGTTGTCATCTTGGAGGCAGACCTGACCCTCCAAGAACGGACATGGTACATCCAAGCGGTGCGGCAATTCGGATGGTCCAAATTAGAGCTCCGGCGGCAAATCACCGCCAACGCACATATCTCCCTCGACTTGGCCGGCGATTTGTGCTATACTGAGAAAAACGCTGCCAGTGGGGAGGTTCCCAGCCATGCTGCGAATCACCATCGCCGAGGAGCTGGAAACCTTGGTACAGCAGATGGGCTTCCTGCCCTTCTTTGCCTGCTCCATCCCGCGCTTCTCTGTAGAGGAGCCTACCCCCAGCTGCTGCTGGTTCGTGGAGGGCCGGGATGGGCCTTGGGAGTGGCGGATGGAGGCGGCCCGGAGAGGCACGGTGGCCTACGGCAAGCTGTTCTCCAAGAAAGCGGGGTTAGTCAGCCGAGAGTGATACCCGGATTTGGCCAACTACCGGCGCGACGGCTACGACTTCGACGTCCGCTACAAGGATGGCCTCACCGGGTACCGGGAGAAGCAGATCATGGACGTGCTGCTCCGGGAGGGACCCACGCTGTCCAAAGATCTGAAGTGGCTGGCGGGCTTCGTCAGCGGCGGCCTGAAGGGCTTCGATACGGACATTACCAACCTCCAGATGCAGACCTACATCACCGTCCACAGCTTCGAGTACGCGCAGGACAAGCAGGGCAGGCCCTACGGCTGGGGCATCGCCCGCTACACCGTGACGGAGGACGTGCTGGGGGCGGAGGTGACCCGCGGTGCCTACAGCCGCAGCCCGGAGGAGTCCAGAGAGCGGATCATCCAGCACCTTGGGCTGCTGTGCCCAGAGGCGTTCGACAAGGATTTGGCAAGGCTGATCCGGTGACTGTGTAAAGCATCGTCTGGCAGGATATCATAGGAGGAGAAAGGCTGGTGCAGAGAATGGAACATTTTAACACCAACGTTGTGACCGGTCCGGCCCTGCTGGCGCTGGCCGAGGGTGTTCGCGGCTGGCAGAAGCGGGACTGTTACCAGCAGTTAAATGCCTACCTGTACAGCAGCGAGTGCGACAGAGTGTGCCTCCTGTTTGGCCTGCGCCGCACCGGGAAGACAACCTTGCTCCGGCAGGCCGTCTTAGATATGTCCCCCGCGGAGATCGCGAAGACCGTCTACATCAAAGCCTCCGCCCAAGTCACTATGGCAGACTTAAATCGGGATATGGAGCAGCTCGCCGCCCGAGGATTTCGCTATGTGCTGCTGGACGAGGTCACGCTGATGCGGGACTTCATTGATTCCGCCGCCCTGCTGTCCGATATCTACGCGGCACAGGGGATGAAGATCGTGCTGTCCGGCACCGACTCCCTCGGATTCTGGTTTGCGCTCCATCAGGAGCTCTACGACCGAGCGAGGATGATCCATACCACCTTCATTCCCTACCGTGAGAACAGCCGCCTGCTGGGGATCCATGAGATCGACGAGTATATCCGCTATGGCGGTACGCTCCGCGCCGGCGAGCTGGACTTTGAGGGTGCGGAGGTCAATGCGGAGGACGCCTCCTTCCGGGATGACGAGTCCACCAGACGGTATATCGATACCGCTATCTGCCGGAATATCCAGCACTCGCTGGCCTGCTGCGAGGACGGCGGACACTTCCGTCATCTGCGGACGCTCTATGAGGCCGGGGAGCTGACTGGGGCGATCAATCGAATTATTGAGGATATGAACCATGCGTTTTTGGTTTTGGTCCTCACGAAGGACTTTATATCCCATGATTTGGGGCTGGCAGCGAGGAACCTCCGTAAAGAGCGAGATCCTGAAAAGCGGACAACGGTGCTGGATGAGATCGATATAGATGCTGTAACACAGCGTCTTATGAGGATTTTGGAGATCCGCAATAAGAGAGAACAGACAGTAGAGATTACCAAGGCCCATGCCGCGGAGATCAAGGAGTACCTTGCCGCGCTGGATCTGATCGTAGACTGCCCCATTGAGACAGCCCAGCCGGGAACGGAACCGGTGGAGCATATCCTGTTCACACAGCCGGGCATGCGGTATTGCCAAGCGCAGGCGCTGGTGTATTCGCTGATGAAGGACGAGCTGTTCCGGGAACTGGGTGAGCAGGAGAAGGAGCTGGTAACGGGCCGTATTCTGGAGGAAGTGCGCGGCAGGATGCTGGAGGATATCGTCCTGCTTGAAACGGTGAAAGCACTGGGGAGCCGCTATAAGGTATGCAAGCTCCAGTTTGCCAGCGGTGAGTTTGATATGGTGGTTTATGACAGCGAGAATAACTGCTGTGCGGCGTTTGAGATCAAGCACAGCCGAAAGGCGTTACCAGAGCAGGCCAGACACCTGCGGGATGCGGAGAAATGTGCGCTTACACACCGGCGGTTTGGTGAACTGACAGAGCGTTGTGTTCTCTATCTTGGTGAGGGTCGAAAGGAAGAAGATGGTATCCTATACCGCAATGCGGAGGAGTTCCTGAACGGGCTCCCTGAGTTTACATTGCAAAACGGGATGACTGAAAGGCCAGAGAATACACAGAACTTTGGGATAACGATGTGAAGCCGATTAGAAGCCGGGAGTTCTAAACTGGGCACCCTCGCCAAGTTGCATTGACAAAAAAGATGCAGGCAAAAATCCCGCACTTCGGTGCGGGATTTTTGCGTTGAAATGGCAATGATGCAGGAAATGGGGAATGATTTTTGGAAGTTTCAAAATTTTGGATGCGTAAAATAAAAATAACGCGCCAGAGATGCAAATCTGCCAAATTTGGAGGTTTTTGGAAAAACACATGACTCGAACCCTCCAGCATTCAAAAAAGAAGAAAACCGTCGTCCACAGTCTGCTGGTTACCAAGGCAGATCCGTGGGCGGCTTTTTCATTTTCCGGTATGTTCACATTGGTGGTTATGCTTGGTTTGTCTGTGGTTCCTTGGTGGTAATGGTAATAGCTTTGTCGATGCCTTTCGAGTATACTTGCGTTGCAAACAGCGGAAAGGAGAGAACACCATGCCAGAGACAAGAAATTTGTGTGCCCAGCTCTCCCTCGAGCTACACCAACTGAACAGTGGACGAGAAGCCCCCAGAGCATCCCGGTGATCGGGATGCTCTGGGGGCTTCTTTTCGTTTCACCAAAAGGAGGTGAATCAAGACGAAACAAAGTGACGCCTTTTGTTTCACAGACGAGGAGATGGAGACCGCTAAGAGGACAGATCTGCCGGACCTGTTGGAACACTTGGGTTACAGTGTCCGGCGGGTAGGCAGCCGCTACTATACCACTAAGGAGATGGACAGTATCCGTATCAAAAACCGCCGCACTTGGAAACGGTACTCCAGTGGTAAAAGCGGGGACGCCATCACATTCCTACAGGAGTTCTGCGGCAAGGATTTCCGGGAGGCGGTGAACTACCTGCTGGAGTTCAATGGAGGCCGCGCCAGAGACTCCCCCATCCCCCACTCCAAGCCTGTCCAGAAGAAGGAAAAACCTGTATTCACCCTGCCCATCGCCCATGCGGATCAGCGGCGGGTGTTTGCCTACCTTCAAAAGAGAGGCATTGCCCCCCAAGTGATCCGGGGTTTCATCGACTCCGGCCTACTCTACGAGGACAGCGGGTACCACAACTGCGTGTTCGTGGGCCGGGAGGTCAGCGGCAGGCCGGTATTCGCCAGCAAGCGCGGCACCTACGACTTGAACGGCTCCGGTTTCAAAGGGGATGTTCCCGGCAGCAACAAAGAAGTGGCCTTCCGCCTCCCCTGTGACCCCGCTATAGATTGGGTGGCGGTGTTCGAGGCCCCCATCGACCTGATGAGCTTCTGCACCCTCCACCGGCAGGTGCGGAGCAACGCCGTAGCCCTGTGCGGCCTGTACCAAGGCCCGTTGGACACCTACCTGCGGGAGAATCCACATCTGAAGCGGATCGTCCTGTGCTTGGACGCGGACGGGCCGGGGCGGGAGGCTACAGCGGAGCTCCAAGCGGAGTACACAGAAAAAGGCTATGCTGGGTATAAGCGTGGAGATGATGGAAGGCTGGTCATTGATGAGCCTGATGCTAAGATTGTTCGGAAGATGTTTGAGATGAGGGCTGCTGGAAGTAGTCTTGGAG
>CANPBB010000018.1 GCA_947572235.1 uncultured Clostridia bacterium | reverse complement strand
TCCATTCTTTGGGGTTGGCATAGTTTCATCTGTCCAGTTTTATGGGTACATTTTAGTTTGTAGGCTGCAGCACTATAACAAACTTGCCGTAAAACTTACTCTTTCATGCTTCTAAATTCTGTGCTATTATAGAGATAATGGTGAAAGATCGGGAATAGGGGGCTTGGAATGGAAATTTTATTGATTCTTGCTGCTATTGTCTTATACAATATTTTTACCAAAATAAGGAAGAAGAAAAAATATGAGCAGACCGAATATTACCTGCAAACCAAAAACTCTTATGAAATCCTGCAGTCAGATAAAGGCCTTCAAGGAGAATTCCACACTTACCAATGTCTTGAACCACTTATAGGCTATAAAAAATTTTTGTTTAATGTGTACGTTCCAAAAGCGGATGGAGAAACTACAGAATTAGATGTGGTTCTTTTGCATGAATCGGGCATATATGTATTTGAGTCCAAAAATTACAGCGGCTGGATTTTTGGCACAGAATCCCAACAATACTGGACACAGACTTTGCCAATTGGACAGGGGCGGTCTCAAAAAACTCAATTTTTCAATCCAGTGCTGCAAAATGAGGGGCACTTGAAATGGCTTCAGCTTTTTCTTAAAGACCAAACACTGCCTCTCTATTCGTTTATCGTATTTAGTGACCGCTGTACATTAAAAGATATTACCTTGACAAGTGGGCAACATTGTATCACCTATCAAAAGCATCTCCTTTCTGCTGTCCGGCAAAAGATAAAACAGTCCGGTACACAATTATCACCCCAAAAAATTGACACTCTATTTGAAATATTATTTCCCCTTACCCAACGGGACGAAGCCGAAAAGGTATTGCATATCCTAAATATCAAACAGAAAATGCAGAATAAACATGCAGCTACATATGATTCAAGTAGTGACCAAGCACTATGCCCATGCTGTGGCGGGACACTTGTTATGCGTACCGCAACCAAGGGCTCCCGCCGGGGGAAAACTTTTTGGGCTGCTCAAACTATCCAAACTGTAGCTATATAAAAAATTTATCCGACTAAAACTCCGAGGGGAGGAAACAGAGCCGTTTCTTCCCCTCGTTTATTCCCATTTTACTCTACTCCGTTTCTGTATCCAGCGGACGTTACTTCATAGGTGAATCGGCTGACAGACCATCTGCTGTATAGGAGATATGATCATGAACTTCATTGATGCCGCGCTGGCAAAGCAAAGCAATTTGAGTGATGATGATTTTTTGCAGGCAATGGCCGGCATATATAAAGAGCCAGATGTCTGGGATATTTTGGATGCATATCCCCCATACATTCAAGATGTAATCTATATCATTGATTATGATACCGTTTCGCAGATGGAAGGGTTAGCGGGCGTTTTGGAAAGCGGCAGGCCTGAAAAGTATGCAAAATCTACCATGCTCTGCTGCGTTCCGGCGCTTTGGATGAGGCACATATTCTGTGTGAAGCGGAGCAGCTTGACAGGGAAAGTGATCACTACTGCGGGCAAATAGCAAATCTGCAAAATCAGACTGCGCTTTATGGGGATTATGCGTCTTTTTGGGACTTGATTAGAAGCTATATCGGGAAAAATAGGATCCCATCCCCCTAACTTTTTGCCAATTGTTCTGCCTCGCAGGCGCTCTGCCTGAAAACATGATAATGGGGCATTGCTGCAATATAAAAGCAAGACAGGCCATGGAAATGGTCTGTCTTGCTCTATAGCGGAGTCTCTTATTTCCCATCTGAATCCGGCAAATCGCCACCCACCGGTGCGTCCTCGGTATCGTTTTCTCCCGTTTCAGTGCGCTCCAGGCGCTGTGCCGTCTCCAAGATGGCCGCGTCCACCTCGGGGAGCTCTGCGGCCTTGGCCTCAGCGGCTAAAAACGCCTCGGACTGGGCCACAGCCTCGGCTTTCAGCCGGCGGGTGACAAACAGCTTCTCCGGGTCCGGGTGGCGGCTCCGCCGGATCACCAGCACCGCCACGGCGATCACAAAGATCACTAAGGACAGGGCTTGGGACACGCGGATGGGCTCGCCGCCGATAGTCCAGTCGAAGAGGTAGAGGCTGTCTGTCCGAAGGCCCTCGATCCAGAAGCGGCCAAAGGCGTACCAGCCGAAATAGAAGCAGGCGTTCTCCCCGTCGAAGCTGCGCAGCTTGGAGAGGATCAGCCAGACAATCAGCAGTCCCACCAGATTCCACAGGCTCTCATAGAGGAAGGTGGGATGTACCTCAATGCTGGTGGTGGGGGTCAGCCACACCTGCATCCGCCAAGGCAGGTCGGTAGCTGTGCCGAAGGCCTCCCGGTTAAAGAAGTTCCCCCAGCGGCCCACGGCCTGTCCGATAAAGAGGCCCATCACCCCCACGTCCATCAGCGCGCCGACAGACAGCTTTTTCAGCTTGGCAAAGACGATCAGCACGATCACCGCGGCGATGATGGCTCCGTAGATAGCGGCGCCGCCGTCCCAGATGGCGATGGCCCGGCCCCAGTCCACGCCGCCCTCGGGAGCGCGGTAGAGGTCGAAGTAGAAGATCACATAGTAGAGCCTTGCACCGATCAGGCTGAAGGGCAGCACCCAGATGACAAATTCATAGATGTCATCCTCCTTGATGCCGTACTTAGGCGCCTGCTTGGCGCAGAAGAGCAGGGCCAAAATCACCCCTAAGCAGATCATAATGCCGTACCAGTAGATTCCATTCCCTATATCTATCAGCTTGGGGTCCGGATTGATGGACCACCCCCCAAACAAACCAGGAAAAGAAATGGGCATATCCTGCAATGCGTGCATAATACTTACCTCCACAAAAACCGAAAGAACAACCGATCTCCGAGGCTCCGGCACATTTCCAAGCCCCACGTCCCCGCCGAATTTACGGTCCCAGCCGCAAAGAGCCCCTCGGGAGAGTCTGCGCCTCCGGCGCAAAAAATCTAAAATCGTTTTTCCGGAAACCGCGTTTTCGGAAAAACACCTTGCAGACCGCGCTCGGCCCGGGCTTTTTTCGGGAATCTCCCGTGGAGCGCTTCCCGAAAAAAAGCCCCGTCACTCAAATCTTCGTTTGAAATCCAAGGATTTCAAACGGCAGCTATATCCCCCCTCACTTGAAATCCACAAGTTTCAAGCGAAATCTTTTGGGTAAATCAGCGAGATCGCTGACCGCTCCTCGGTGACGTTGCGGCGGAGGAAATCCTCCACATCGGCCTTAGTGATGGTCTCAAAAACCTCCGGGAAGTCGTAGTAGTTGTAGTCGAAGAACACACCCTCGGCGGCAGAGACAGCGATGGACTCGAAGGAGTTCAGTCCCCGGATCATCTGGCCGTAACAGGCGCGGCGGATGCGCTGGTAAAAGTCCTCGTCGATGCCCTCCTCCGCCAGACGCTTTGCCTCCGCCGTCACCGCCTCATGGACCTTTTTCGGCTCGTTGGTATCTCCTCCCACGTAGAGGTAGGCCGCGCCGGGGAGGATGTCGAAGTTGCCGCCGAAGCTGTTGTTGATCAGCCCCTCCTCGTATAGGCGGCTGTAGAGGGGGCTGCTGTCGCCGAAGAGGATGTCGCAGACCATGTCGCCCAGAATGCTCAGGCGCAGGTGCTCCCGGCCGCTCTGGGGCGGCTCGCACTTGTACCCCGCCAAAAACTGGGGCATGGAGACTTCCATCTCCTGCCGCACCTCCTTCTTAAGCGGGCACAGTGCCTCCCCCTCGCCGTAGTCCCGGGGGATAGGCTCGCCGCACTGGTCAGGGAGCACCTCTTGGGCGATGGCCGCCACCTGCTCCGCATCCACATTCCCCACCACGCAGAGGACCATATTCCCCGGGTGGTAGAAGGCCCGGTGGCAGTCGTAGAGGGTCTCGGCGGTGATCTCCCGGATGCTCTCCACCGTTCCTGCCACGGAGACGCGGGCGGGGCTCCGCTCATAGAGGCACCCCATCAGCCGGGTATAGCTCTGCCAGTCCGGAGTGTCCTCCACCATCCGGATCTCTTGGGCGATGATCCCCTGCTCCTTCTCCACACTCTCCTTGGTGAAGTAGGGCACGGAGACGAATTCCAGCAGGATCTTCAGGTTCTCATAGAAGTGCTCGGTGCTGTAGAAGTAGTAGGCGGTGATATCGTTGCTGGTGAAGGCGTTGGGTTCCGCCCCGTTCTGGGCCAGCTCCTGCAGGGCATTGCCGTCCTCGGTGTCGAACATCTTATGCTCTAAATAGTGGGCGATGCCCGCCGGGGTATCCCGCCACTGGCCGTTTAGCTGAAAGCGCAGGTCCATCCCGCCGTAGCGGGTGACAAAAAAGGCACAGGACTTGGCGTGGTGGGGCTTCTCGATCACCCGAAGGCGCAGGCCGTTGGGCAGTGTCTCCTCAAAAACCCGCTCCCCGATCCGGGGGTAATTGCGCTCAACCATTGTCCCTCTCCTCCTTTCCGGTGAGGAAATATACGGTATCTAACCGCACAGTCTTGGCGGCTTCCACCACCCGCTCCGGGGTGACAGTGAGAATATCCCGCAGCATCTCCTCCGGCTCTCTGTCCTGTCCGGAGGCAATCTGACCCATATAGAAGTCCTCTAACTGAGAGGCGGAGTCAAAGATAGCCTTATAGGCGTTTTTCAGGCTGCTCATAGCGGCGGAAAACTCCCAGTCCTCCCACTCGCCCCTCTGGATGGCATTCAGCTGGTGAGCGATCTCGTCCAAGGCCTTCTGATAGTTTTGGGACTCGATCCCCGAGGACACCGTAATGAAGTTCTTGGAGCGGTGGTAGGCGGAGCTGGCGTAGTAGCACAGGGACAGCTTCTCCCGCACGTTCAGAAACAGCTTGGAGTTGCTGGTACCGCCGAAGAGCATGTCCATCACCAGCACCGCGTCCTTGTCAACACTGTCCACACTGTAGCCCAAGCACAGCTTTCCTTGGCTTACGTCCATCCGCTCCTGGACCACACGGACCTCCGAGGGGCCGCGGTGGTGGGGCACTGGCGAAATGGGGGCGACCTCCTCCCGCCGGAGGCCCTCAAAGGCTTGGCGGAAGGCGTCCTCCACACGGGCAGGCTCCGCTTTGCCGCAGTAGTAGAGCTCTAATCGGCCAGCGGCAAGCTGGCGGCGGTAGTAGGTGGTGAGAATGGAAGGAGTAATGGCCCCTACAGCCTCCTCCTCCCCCAAGTGGCTGACGCCGTAGGCCTCCCCGCGGCACATCTCCTCTAAAAGGCGCTTGCCGGCGAAGGTCCGCTTGTCGTTGACGGTGGAGCGGATCAAGTCAATGAGATTGGTCTTTTCAGAGACGGTGTAGTCCCTCCGCAGGAGGCCGTTCTCCACGCAGGGGTCGCAGAGGAGCTCCCCTACCAGCTCCGTCAGCGGTTCTAAAAGGCGCTCGCCGCCGGGGGTATAGGCATCGTCGATGGCAGTGGCCACAAAGCCCCAGAGCTGGCTCTCCCCCCGCTTGCGGACACTGTGGGAGATGTTGGCGCCATAGAGCAGGTCCTCCGCAGCGGTAAGCTGCTGCATATCGGGGTAGCGCCGGGTCCCCCGCTCCAGCACGGCGGGAAGCAGGGCGCCCAGTCCGGCGGTCTCCAGCCGCAGGGGGGTGACGAACTGGGCACTGAGAAAGTCCGTCTTAAACTTGGCCGCCGGCAGGCAGGTGAGATACACCTCCGGCAGCAGCTGAGTACGAATCCGTTTCATAGTTCCTTCCTCTCTCGAAGCCGCGGTGAGGCGCGGCTCCCCTTTGAAGAATTTTTGCAATTAGGGGTATTATAACTCGTATTTGTAAAATTTTCTACTGTTCCAGCAAAGTTTTTGTCGAACCAAAAGAAAAGTGTGGTTTTGTCCCGTATTATTCCCTTCTCGCCGCCAAATTTGCGGTTTCCGCCGCCGTAAGTCTCTTGGGGAAGTATACGCTCCATGGAAAGCACCTCGAGGCCGCGCTGTCCCCCGAGAAAGGGCGTCTCTCATGTCACCGCAAGAAACACCTTTGTTTTTAGAGTCTGCTATTTATTACATCTCTGTAACATTCCCCTCTTTTCTCTTTACAGCACCGGGAAAACTGAGTATACTATGGGTTAGAATTTTCAGAATTTGGAGAAAGGCGGTGCAGGGATGGACGATTATACCCGCAAATTCGATTTTTCCAAGGAGCAGGATGTAGAGATTCATAGGATCCTCTTGGCCGTCTACCAAGCGCTGGAGGAAAAGGGATATAACCCCATCAATCAGATCGTGGGCTACATTCTCTCCGAGGATCCCACCTATATTACCAACCACAACCAAGCCCGTACCCTGATCCGTAAGATTGACCGGGACGAGTTGCTGCAGATCTTAGTGCGCAAATACTTGGGGCAGTAGCGCCACGCCGCCGCTTTTGTGGCGGCTTTGCCGTTTTTGTCTGTTGCCCCGCTTGAGGAGACGCCCCTTGCCTCTCTGACAGGACGTATCCCGCAGCCGCCCGCAGGGCGGCTGTTTTTTTACCCATCCTGCTAAAATATTCCCCGTTTCCTCTTGACAACAGCGGCAGGCGTGGTATAATTGTATACAATTATACCGAAAACGCAGGACTACCCAGCGGCAGCAGCGACCGGCGCTGTGCCGAGCACTGCTGCAGGCCACCGCCTGCCCCACTATGTACAGGAGGTCACCAATCATGTTAGAACTTTCCAACGCCACCCATCTGCTGGAGGAGAACGCCTACCGCTACCAGCTTCAGGACGTGGAGGAGCCAAAGCTCTACCGGGACGTATACGGCTACGGCGAGCTGCCTAAGATCCCCTTCAACCACCGCCGGGTACCTATCGCCATGCCGGAGGAGATCGTCATCACCGACACCACCTTCCGGGACGGGCAGCAGTCCCAGGAGCCCTACTCCGTGGAACAGATTGTGACGCTGTTTAAGCTCCTCTCCCGGCTGTCCGGACCCAAAGGGATCATTCGGCAGACGGAGTTCTTCGTCTACAGCAAGAAGGATCGGGAGGCGCTGGACCGGTGCCGGGACTTGGGGCTGGAGTTCCCCCAGATCACCACTTGGATTCGGGCCACCAAGGAGGACTTTAAGCTGGTGGCAGATCTGGGCATCAAGGAGACGGGCATCCTCACCAGCTGCTCGGACTACCACATCTTCAAGAAGCTGAAGATGTCCCGCCGTCAGGCCATGGAGAGCTACCTCTCCGCAGTGAAGGAGGCCTTCAACGCCGGCGTCATTCCCCGCTGCCATCTGGAGGATGTGACCCGCGCGGACTTCTATGGCTTTGTGGTTCCCTTCGTCAACGCCCTCCAAGAGCTGTCGGAGGAGGCGGGCATCCCGGTGAAGATCCGGGCCTGCGACACCTTGGGCTACGGCATCCCCTACAGCGAGGTGGCCCTGCCCCGCAGCGTGCCGGGCATCATCTACGGTCTGCGCCACTACGCCGACGTGCCCAGCGCCATGCTGGAGTGGCACGGCCACAACGACTTCTATCGGGCCACCGCCAACGCCAGTGCTGCTTGGCTCTACGGCGCCGGGGCGGTGAACTGCTCCCTCTTGGGGATCGGGGAGCGGACGGGGAACATCCCCTTGGAGTCCATGATCTTCGAGTACGCCGCCTTCCGAGGCACGCTGGACGGCATGGACACCACCGCCATCACGGATATCGCCAGCTACTTCCGCCGGGACATCGGCTATGACATCCCTGACAACACCCCCTTTGTAGGCCGGAACTTCAACGTCACCCGGGCGGGCATCCATGCCGACGGACTTTTGAAGGACGAGGAGATCTACAACATCTTCGACACCAAGAAGTTCCTGAACCGGCCGGCCTCGGTGATGATCAGCAAGACCTCCGGCCTTGCTGGTATCGCCTACTGGATCAACGAAAACTACAATCTCACCGGCGGGGAGGCTGTCGCCAAGAGCGACCCTCTGGTGGCAAAGCTGAAGGAGTGGGTGGACTTGGAGTACGAGAATGGCCGTCAGAACTCCTTGGCCCGTCGGGAACTGGAGGAGAAGATCAACGAGTTTGCCCCCGGACGGTTTTCCAACTGAGCCGCAGCGCCGGGACCTCCCCCGGGAAAATTTGAAGCAACCGAGGTAATAAGTCATGACAGTAAACAGGGTCACCTCCTTGGCGGACATCGTCTATGAGCAGGTGGAGCGGGACATCCTCAGCGGCGTCTACCAGCGGGGGGACTCCCTGACAGAGCTGCGCCTGTCCGAGCAGCTGAAGGTCAGCCGCACCCCTGTGCGGGAGGCACTGCGCCGCTTGGAGCAGGACGATCTGGTGGAGAGCCGGGGCAAGAGCATTGTGGTGGTGGGGATCACCGCCGATGATCTGATGGATATTTTGGAGATCCGCAGCCGTTTAGAGGGCGTGGCCACGGCCAAGTGCTGCCGCCGGATCACAGCTGAGGAGCTGACCGACATAGACGAGATTATCACTCTCCAAGAGTTCTATGTCTCCCGTAACATGACTGACAAGGTCCTAGAGTCCGACAGCCGCTTTCACGAGGCGGTGTATGCCGCCTGTGGCAGCCGCACCTTTGAGAAGCAGCTCACTGCCCTCCATAAAAAGCTCCAGCGATACCGGAAGATGTCGGTTGCCATCAACACACGGGCTAAGGCCTCCGCCGCCGAGCACCGGGATATCTTCCAAGCTCTCACCGCCGGCAATGCCGACTTGGCTGAGGAGCTGGCCTTTCGCCATGTGGAGAAAGCCCGGGAGAATATCCTCAAAAACGCCGGGACAGGGTGCGACTATTTGTAGGGGCTCAGAAATTGATGCCGCTTCGTTGGTCTCTTTGATAAACTGACCCTCCGCGAAAGAAAAGGTTTTCTTTTGCGGAGGGTTCCTTTATAATGGGCAGAGCGGAAATTTTTATGGCAGGGGGAACGCACATGAAGAACATTTTGATCATACAGGGCGGCGGCCGCGCAAAAGGGAATACTGCGCAGCTGACCGCCAGCTTCGTCCGCGGCGCCGAGGAGAGCGGGCACACGGTGGAGATCGTCTCCCTCGTCACAAACGAGGTTAAGGGCTGCTTAGGCTGCAACGCCTGCCGTTATGGGAAACCCTGTATCCAAAAGGATGCCTTTAACGCTCTGGTTCCCAAAATCCGTGGGGCGGACTGTATGGTGTTTGCCTCGCCGCTGTACTTCTGGACGCTGTCAGCGCGGATCAAGGCGTTTATTGAGCGGTTTTACTCCATCGCCGAGGAGGACCCGAATCCGCCTCTGGGACGATATGAGAAATACCCTGTCAAGGACTGCGCACTGCTGATGACCGCGGCGGACGACTACTTCTGGACCTTTGAGCAGGCGATCTCCTACTACCAGTTCGCCCTAATCAACTACATCGGCTTTCACGACAGGGGGATGCTCCTCGCCGGAGGCTGCGGCGATACCAACGGGAGGCCTCAAATCCACCAGACCCCCTATCTCCAAAGGGCCTATGCGTTCGGCAGACAGCTTTACAGCGAATAACAAACAGAGGGAGGACATGCAGATGTCCTCCCTCTTATTTCTATCTCGAACTGCCTGTGCCGTCACATAGTCAGTACACGGTGCAGCAGTACGGCCATCTCCGCCCGGCTGATGGAGGCGGTGGGGTTGAGTTTGCCGTCATCGCCCTTGATAAGACCCGAGCGCACCAAGGCGGCCACCGCGTTTGCCGCATAGTCGGAGACACGGTTTCGATCCTTGAAGCTGTTCAATGTGGAGGTATCTCCGGCGGTAAGGGGACGGCCTGTGGCACTCATGGTCCGCTGGATCAGTACCATGGCATCCTGACGGGTCAGGGGTGCGCCAGGGTTGAACTTCCCATTAGAGCCCGTGGCGACACCCAAGGCCTTGGCCGCGGCCACCGCTTCGGCGTAGTAGCTGTTCTGGGGTACGTCGGAGAAGCTCGACTTGCCGCTGCTCTTCATGTTGAAGGCCCGGTAGAGCATCAGCACGAAGTCGCCGCGGGTGATGGGCTTCTCCGGCCCATAGTGGGTGGTATCCACACCAGTAACAATGCCGCTCTTGCTCAGGAAGTCCACGGAGCTGGCCGCCCAGCTGTGGTTGCCCATATCCTTGAAGTTGGTGTTAGCCGCCGCCGGTGTAACCGTGATCTCCACAGTACCCCGGTAGCTGTCACCATTGGCGTCTGTGCCAGTATAGGTGAGGTTTACCTTGCCGCTGTACCCGGACTTGGGCACAAAGGTCACATTCCCCAAAGAGGGTGAGCCGCTGACCTTGTAAGAGGTGCTGGTGTTCACCGTGGAGCCGGTGCCGTTGGCGTAGCTGGCGTAGAGCCTGCCGTTGGTGGTGATGGCTGTGTCAAACTGTACGGAGCTCAGCGCCGCCTTGCCGCCCCGATTGGTGCACACATCAGAGAAGTCCTTGGCTTTGAAGGTCACGGCGCTGCCGTTGGAGGTGTATTTGATCACCGCCGGTGCGGAGGTGTAGCTGATAACCACCGTACCGCTGAACTTGTCGCCCTTGATGCTCTCGCCGGTGAAGGGGATGCGGATTGAGGTGGTATTGCTCTTGGCCGGGGTAAAGCTCACATCGTCCAAGTAGGGGCTTGGGGAGCTGCGGTAGTACTTGGTGGAACTGGAGGCGGCCTTCTTGGTCCCCGAGTACAGCGTCCCTTGGGCAGAGCTGGGGAGGGTGAACTGGACAAAGTCCAAATTGGCCCCGGTCTCGTCCTTGCAGTAGGCGTTGAAAGCGGCGGCGTCAAATTCCACGCTCTGACCGGCGGTGGCGGTGTAGGTCACACTGCCGCCGCTGCCCACGGTGATCTTCAGATCACCGGAGAACTTCCGACCGCTGTCGCTGTAGCCGGTGAAGGGGATAGTCACCGTACCGGTGAAATCCTCATCAGGGACAAATGTGACATATGCCAAGGCCGGATTCTTGGTGCGGTAGTATTTGCCAGTGCGGGTCACCTTCTCGTTGTTCTTGGAGGAGGCGGCGTAATCGTAGTACAGCGTGCCCTTGGCAGAACTGGGCAGAGTGGGGAACTGGACGTAGTCGAAGGTGCTGTTATTGGTCTGCTCCTTGCTGTAATTGACGAAATCCCGCTCCAGCAGATCCACGGCGACATTCTTATTGGTGGTGTAGGTGATCTCCTCAGCGCCGCCCACAGTGATTATTAAATTACCGGAGAACCGCCGCCCCTTGGTGTCATAGCCGGTGAAGGGGATGGTCACTGTGCCGGTGAAATCCTCATCGGGGACGAAAGCCACATCGTCCAAGTAGGGACTCCCGCTGCGGAAGAGCTGGGTGGAGGTCTTCACCTTGGTGCCGTTTCGGTTGGAGGAGTAGTCATAGTAGAGCACACCCTTGGAGGAGGCAGGCAGAGAGGTGAACTGGACATAGTCCATGTTGGTGGTATAGCCGGTCTCATACTTGCAGTAGTCGTTGAAATCAGTGTCATCCAGCCATACCGCGGCGTCCCTGTCCGTGGTATACTCAATATCCCCGGAACTGCTCCCCCTGCCCACGCTGATCTCCACGGTGCCGGTAAACTCTGTGCCGTAGTCATCCCGGCCGGTGTAGTCGATGGTCACTGTGCCGTTGTAGCCGGACTTGGGCACGAAGGTAATCCGATCTAAGTAGGGCTTAGGGGAGGTATAGTAGTAGCTGCTGCCGGAGGAAACGGCTGTATTTCTGCTGTCAGAGGCGTCATAATCGTAGTAGAGAGTACCTCTGGAGGAGCTGGGCAAGAAGAATCGCACATAGTCCAAGGAGGAGCCGGTGAGGTTCTTACAGACCCGGTTGAAGTCGGCCCGGTTGAAGGCGATCTCCTCGTCCTCGTCCACCTCATAGGAGATCACATCCGCCGAGGTCTTGGCGACGGTGACTACGCAGGTGGCCTTCTTGCTGCCGTCCTTTGTTGTCACAGTGATGACGGCCGTTCCGGCCTTGATCCCTTTGACATTACCGGAGCTGTCAACAGTGGCATAGGCAGCGGCGCTGCTGACCCATGTAACCTCCTTATTGGTGGCATTCGAGGGGGCAATGGTCGGCGTGAGCCTAAAGGTCTCGCCCACCGAGATGGTTCTCGTGCTGTAGTTCAGAGACACCCCGGTGACAGGCACTGTGCCGGTAACTGTAACATTGCAGGTGGCAGTCTTTCCGCCGTCTACAGTGGTTGCCAAGATGGTGGCGGTACCCGCCTTGACGCCAGTCACAACACCAGTAGTGCTGTTTATCGTAGCAATCGAAGTATCCTTGCTGGTCCATGTGACACTCTTGTTAGTGGCATCAGCAGGCTCCACCGCAGCAGTAAGCGTAATGGTTTTATTTACTCCCACAGTTAGATTCGTAGCAGTAATTTTGACACCAGTAACCGGCTTGTTTGCGGCTTCTTCTACATCAACCGTACAAGCCGCTGTTTTCCCACCATCTTCCGTTCTGACCGTAATGGTAACGCTACCTTTTTTCTTGCCCGTTACCACACCGCTGTTATTTACTGTAGCAATTGCATCGTTGCTGCTTTTCCAAATTACATTCTTGTTGGTAGCATCAGATGGTTCTATAGTCGCATATAAAGTAGTTGTTTCATTCGCCTTAATACCTACCTTTGTTGCGGACAAAGAAATACCTGACACCGCTTTTGTTACAGTTACCTCGCAAGTACCGGATTCCCCGCCAGCTAAAGCGGCCGCTGTAATCGTTGTGGTGCCGCTGCCAACCGCTGTCACGGTCCCATTTTGATCAACAGTTGCAACATCGCTATCCTTAGTGGTCCAAATAATCGTTTTATCGCTCACACTGCTCGGAGAAATAGTTGCTCCTAATGACCCTTCCTCTCCAACGTTTAATCTTAATGTCTTAGGTGAAACCGTTACAACTGGAGAAGGATCTTTCGGCTCAACTCTTATATCAACACTGGCAGAAGCAGAAAGCGTTTTCGTCCCGCTATCGTCACTTGTGATTGTAACACTTACGGTCGCCTTAATCGTCGCAGTACCGTTGCTCACACCTGTAACGGTACCATTCTGATCCACAGTGGCAATATCCGTGTTTTCACTTTCCCACTGAACCTGTGCATCTTGGGGAGACGTTTGGGCAGAAAGCGTAGTAGTTCCGTTAACTTTTATAGTCCTTTCCCCGCCGCTTATGCTGACAGTCGGCGTCTCCCCCTCAGCCCACGCCGCCGGCAGGGTCCCCAACAGCATAATCAACGCCAGCAGGGCCGCTATAGGTTTGGACCATCTATTTTTTCGAGTATTCATCACGAATCTCCCCTTTCCTAAAATTGAGGACTCTTATGGTTATTTTACTACAAGCCCCCTTCGATTTCCAGAGGTTTTATGTAAATTAACAGAATTGTAATTTATGTAACCCTTTGTTACCTCCTTTCCCCCGCCGGCGGACAAGACCCACCACACCTGTCCGTCTGTAAAAAAATTTCGCAGCCCACTTGACAAACGCGCTTTTCATGAATACACTAACACATGAACAATCGTTCAATCGAGAGGAGGCCTTCATGACAAAAGACGAGCGCGCTGTTCCCGCAGCCCCGGAGCCGCGCCCCTACTTGGCCGCCACAGAGGACGCCATTGAGCAGGTGCGGGAGAAGCTCCCCGACGACGAGGTACTTTACGACTTGGCGGAGCTGTTCAAGGTGTTCGGCGACACCACCCGGGTAAAGATTCTCTATGTGCTCTTCGAAAGCGAGCTGTGTGTAGGCGACATCGCCCAGTGTCTGAATATGACCCAGTCAGCGGTGAGCCATCAGCTGCGGCTCCTGAAGGCCTGTAAGCTGGTGCGGTTCCGGCAGGAAGGCAAGATGGTTTTTTATGCGCTGGACGACGACCACGTCCGCTCTATGCTGGCGCTGGGACTGGAGCACATCGCTGAGTAGGTACACAACGTCATTTATGCTATAGACGCAAATTGAAGAAAGGAAGTTTCCCATTATGCAGAAAAAATTTAAGATGGAAGTGGACTGCGCCAACTGCGCGGCGAAGATCGAGGAGGCCGCCCGGAAGATCCCCGGTGTGAACAGCCTTACTGTCAGCTTTATGACCCAGAAGATGGTGGTGGACGCCGACGATGGGCGGTTTGACGAGATTATGAAGGAGATCGTGAAGGTCTGCAAAAAAGTGGAACCGGACTGCGAGGTCTTTCTGTAAAAAGACGGCAGTCCGGCAGTCCTGCAAAAATGCGGGACTGCCGCCTTTTCTTAGGAGGTAATTCACCATGACAAAGAAGCAAAAACGGGTGCTCTACCGCATCCTGATTGCCGGAGCCCTGCTGCTCGTACAGGCCTTGGTCCCGGACCAGATCTTTTTAGGGGAGCGCTGGGTCCTCGACTTCACCGGGGAGTGGGTGGCCCCCGCCGACTGGGTGTCCACCGGCTATACCCTGTACCTCGACACGCTCACGCCCTTCCTGCTCTATATGGCCGCCTATCTCATCATCGGTTATGACGTGCTGCGCAAGGCGGTGTTGGGCATCGTCCACGGGGAGATCTTTGACGAGAATTTCCTCATGGCCGTGGCTACCGTGGGGGCCATTTTGCTGGGCAGCTACGGCGAGAGTGTGGAGGTCATGCTCTTCTACCAGATCGGTGAGCTGTTCCAGAGCGTGGCCGTGGGCAAGAGCCGCCGCTCCATCACGGAACTGATGGACATCCGCCCGGACTACGCCAATATTGAGGTCGCGGGACAGCTCAAGCAAGTGGATCCGGATGAGGTGGCAGTGGAGCAGATCATCGTCATCCGCCCCGGTGAGCGGGTGCCCTTGGACGGTGTGGTGGTGGAGGGAGCCTCCGCGCTGAATACCAGCGCCCTCACCGGCGAGAGCCTCCCCCGGGAGGTGGCGGCGGGAGACGAGGTGGTCAGCGGCTGCGTCAACACCTCGGGCCTTCTGCGGGTGCGGGTAACTAAGCCCTTTGGCGAGTCCACCGTGAGCAAGATTTTGGACTTGGTGGAGAACTCCAGCCTGAAAAAGGCCAAGGCGGAGAACTTTATCACCAAATTCGCCCGGTACTACACCCCCGCCGTCTGCATTGGCGCGGCCCTGCTGGCGGTGATTCCTCCGCTGGTCTTGGGGGGAGGATGGGCCGTCTGGGTCCGTCGGGCGCTGACCTTCTTGGTAATCAGCTGTCCCTGCGCTCTGGTGATCTCCATTCCCCTCTCCTTCTTCGGCGGCATCGGCGGCGCCAGCCGCTCCGGCATCTTAGTGAAGGGCGGCAACTATTTAGAGGCCCTGTCCGCCGCCCGCACGGTGGTCTTTGATAAGACCGGCACTCTGACCCAAGGTGTCTTTGCCGTGGCGGAAACCTGTCCCGCCGAGGGGATCCATGCCGAGGCCCTTTTAGAGACCGCCGCACTGGCCGAGTGCTACTCCAGCCACCCCATCTCCCTCTCCCTTAGACAGGCCGCGGGAATCGAGGGCGACGGAGGCCGGGTCTCCGGCGTGGAGGAAATCGCCGGCCACGGCGTCACCGCCGCGGTGGATGGCCGGCGTGTGGCTGTGGGCAACGCCCGGCTGATGACAGCCCAAGGGGTGGACTTTGTCCCCAACGACCACCCGGGCACCGTGGTCTACGCCGCCATCGACGGCACCTTTGCCGGCTCTATCCTGATCAGCGACCAGCTCAAAGCCACCGCCGCCGGAGCAGTCCGCTCCCTCCGCTCTCAGGGCCTCCGCACGGTGATGCTCACTGGCGACAACGCCAAAACAGCCCAAGCCGTTGGGGAAGCTTTAGGATTGGATGAAATCCACAGCGAGCTGCTGCCCGCCGGCAAGGTGGAGCAGCTGGAGCGCCTGCTCACATCCAAGCCTCCCCGGAGCACCCTGGCCTTTGTGGGCGACGGCATCAACGACGCGCCGGTGCTCTCCCGGGCGGACATCGGCATCGCCATGGGCGCCATGGGCAGCGATGCCGCCATCGAGGCCGCGGACATTGTGCTTATGGACGACGATCCTGCCAAGATCGCCTTGGCCATGTCCATCTCCCGGAAGTGTCTGCGGATTGTGAAGGAGAACATCATCTTTGCCTTGGGTGTCAAGGCGGCGTGCCTGATTTTGGGCGCCGCGGGCATTGCCGGGATGCAGGCGGCCATCTTCGCCGATGTGGGTGTGATGGTGCTGGCGGTACTCAATGCCGCCCGAACGCTGCGGGTTCCCCAAAACGTGTAACACGCCTTTTATCGGGCCTCTGGTTTTCCGGAGGCCCGGTTTTTTTGTCCGCCCCCTTGTGAGCCGCCCTCTGGTGTGCTACAATGGCAGTGATTCCACTATATTCTTCTGTAGGGAGCCGCAGCGGAGTAACACACCGCCCCGCTGCTGGGGAGCCTCCCCGATTTCATCCTCTGAAAGGAGCTGCCATGAACCACACCTGTCTGCGCAGGGCCACAGCCCTGTTCCTCACCGCCGTTATCTCCCTGAGCCTTTTCTCCTGCTCCAGCATGTCCCCCTCGGAGAAATTCAATGCCCTGTTGGAGGAGCTGCCCGCTTGGGCCGTCAATGGCGACAGCCTCTCTGTCAACTTCCTCTTTGAAAACCCAGAGAACTTTGGTATTGAACCCCTCCCCTACGAACACGACTTCGCCTCCCAGGACGACTACGCCGACGGGGCGGAGGAGATCCGCAAGCTGCTGGATCGTCTGCATGACATCCCCCTTGCCAAGCTCACCGAGGATGAACAGCTCCACTACCGTGTGATAGAGGACTATTTTACCCGCAGCCTCCGCACCTACGACTACTATTATTTAGACAACACCTACTTGGGCAGCTTTTTGGGCTATCAGGCCCAGCTCCCCCTGCTGCTGACAGAGGTCCATTTCAACTCCGCCGCCGACATTGACAACTACTTTTACCTTTTGGAGACCACCAAGGACGCCTTCCGGCAGTATGCCGACTACGAGGCGGAGCGTATGGCGGCAGGCTATGGGATGTGTCAGGATATGCTGGACGGCGTAATCGAGCAGTGCGATACCTTGGTGGAACAGGGCTGTGACTTTATTGCCGACTCCTTCAACCAACGCATCGACCAAGCGGACTTCCTATCCGACGCGGTGAAGGAGGCCACCAAGACGCGCCACAAAACCCTCCTCGCTGAGGCCTTCCTCCCCGCCTATGCCCAGCTCTCCAAGGATCTCAGCAAGCTCACCGGCAGTCCCGAGCCTTTAGGCTTGGCCCACTTTGAGGGCGGGCAGGCGTACTTCGAGGTTCTGGTGCAGAGCAGTGTGGGCACCGATCTCTCCATCTCGGGCATCAAAGCCAAGCTTATGACCGCCATTGAGGCGGATATGCTGGCCATACAGGCCCTCCTCACCGCCCATCCGGACATTGATTTTGACACCCTCGGTTCAGAGTTCTGCGACTTCACCACAGCGGAGGAGGCGGTGGACTATCTGGCCCAAGCCACGGCGGCGGACTTCCCCGCCTTGGCACAGCTCAACTACACCGTCCGCTTGGTGCCCGAGTCCATGCGGGACAACTTCTCTCCGGCGGCCTATATTGTGGACACCATCGACTCCCCCCTCTCCTCCCCTCAGTCCATCTACCTCAATGGGGATTTCGCCCCTGATCTCTTTCCTACCATCGCCCACGAGGGCTATCCAGGGCACATGTACCAGAATATCTACTACAAGAGCCTCCAGCCCCCCGCCATCCGCTGTCTTATTGATTATGACGGCTACACAGAGGGCTGGGCCACCTATGTGGAGCACTACACGCCCCAGTACGCCCCCAACCAGTCCCTCGGCAACGAGCTCTATGTCCTCAACGACCACCTGAGCCTTCTGATCACCGCCCTTCTCGACATCGGTGTGCACTATGACGGCTGGACCTTGGAGCAGTTCCGTGAGCAGTGCGCCTATTTCTATGGTGAGCTGGAAGAGGAGGAGGCCAAGGAGATGTACCTGCTCATTCTGGAGTCACCGGGGAACTATCTGAACTACTGTCTGGGAGGCCTGCTGTTCCAGCAGCTGCGCAGTCAGGCGGAGGATGCTTTGGGTGACGCCTTCCTCCCCGTCGCTTTCCACCAAGTCCTCTTGGACGCGGGTCCCGCCAGCTTCCCTATCCTCAGCGACTTAGTGGATGCTTACATCGAGAAAGCTCAGGGCCGGTAACAGCACTGAAGAGAAAGGAAATGGAAGTATGATCATCAAAGAGGCGGAGGGTTTCATTCCGCAGATCGACCCCACTGCCCGCGGGGCGGAGAATATTGTCGTCACCGGCGACGTAACGGTGGGCGCAGACGCAACACTCTGGTACGGCTGCGTCCTCCGGGGCGACGTGGCTCCCATCCGCATTGGGAGGGGCTCCAACGTCCAAGACAACAGCGTGGCCCACTGCTCCGCCGACCACCCGGTAGTGGTGGGCGACAACGTGGTCATCGGCCATGGGGCCATTCTCCACGGCTGCACGGTAGAGGACGGCAGTCTCATCGGCATGGGCGCCACGGTGCTGGACGGCGCGGTGATCGGTTCGGGCTCCATCGTAGGCGCCAACGCGCTGGTGACAGCGGGAAAGATTATTCCCCCTGGAAGTCTTGTGATGGGCGTCCCCGCCAAGGTGGTGCGGCCCCTCACCGACGCCGAGCGGGAGGGGACACTGCGCAACGCCGCACACTACGCAGAGGCAGGAAAACGTCTGCTCCTTCCCATCAATAGTTAAAAAAATAGGGGCTGCTTTCGCAGCCCCTATTTTTCTCATAAAGAGAGCGGCAAGCCAAAATGCGCATTTCATTAGTCTTGGCGGCCCCCCGTCCCCTATACGCCGAAAAAAGAATCAGTTGCTAAATCCCCCTCCATACGTTATACTAATCCCAATCCCATACAGAATAATTTTAAGAAAAAACAATCTCTGAGGTGTATCATGCACGAAAAAGAAAAAAACCACCATATCAACGGCAGCTTCAAAAACTCCTTTGGCTTCGTCTTGGCCTGCGTAGGCTCCGCCGTGGGAATGGGCAACATCTGGCTCTTTCCCTATCGTCTGGGCCAGTACGGCGGTGCCGCCTTCCTGATCCCCTACCTGATCTTCGTCGCCATCTTCGGCTTGGTGGGACTCTCCGCCGAGTTCGCTGTGGGACGGCGGGCCAAGACCGGCACCTTAGGCTCCTACGAGTACTGTTGGGCCCAGCGGGGCAAGGGCAAATTGGGCTATCTGATCGGCTGGATTCCCCTCTTTGGCTCCTTGGGCATCGCCATCGGCTACGCGGTCATCGTCAGCTGGGTGCTGCGCAGCCTCTTCAACGGCCTCACCGGCGTCATGTTCGCCACCGAGGCCGAGGCCCTCTTCGCTCAGATGTCCGCCACCTTGGGCAATGTGGGCTGGCACGTGGTGGTCATCGCCGCGGCGGTGGCTCTGCTGATGTTCGGCGCCACCAAGGGCATTGAGAAGGTCAACCGCATCCTCATGCCCGCCTTCTTCCTCCTCTTTATCATTTTGGCCGTCCGTGTGGCCTTTTTGGACGGGGCCGGGGAGGGCTACCGCTTCCTGTTCGTCCCTAAGTGGGAGTACCTGCTCCAAGTGGACACCTGGGTCATGGCCATGGGACAGGCCTTCTTCTCCCTGTCCATTACCGGCTCGGGGATGATCGTCTACGGCTCCTATCTGAACAAGGATGCTGACATCCCCAAGGCCTCGGTAAACACCGCCATGTTCGATACGCTGGCGGCGCTGCTGGCGGCACTGGCCATCATGCCCGCGGTGTTTGCCTTCGGCATCGCTCCGGGCCGGGGACCGGCGCTGATGTTCGTCACACTGCCCCACGTCTTCGCCCAGATGCCCCTCAGCCGGCTCTTTGCCGCCTTCTTCTTCCTCTCCGTCACCTTCGCCGGCATCACCAGCCTTATCAACATGTTTGAGGCGGTGTGCGAATCCCTTCAAGCCCGCTTCCGACTTTCCCGCTGCGCCGCCACACTGCTGTGCGGCGGCTTGGCGCTGGCGGTGGGGCTGTTTATTGAGAACGGCGACATGGTGGGGATCTGGATGGACTTTATCACCATCTATGTGGTGCCCTTCGGCGCGCTGCTGGGGGCCATCTCCATCTACTACGTCTGGGGCTGGAAGGATATGAAGAGTGAACTTGAGCTGGGCCGCACCCGTCCCCTGCTCCGCGGCTTCGGCGCGCTGGCCAAGTACGTGTATGTCCCCTTAGCAGCGGTGGTGTTCGTGTTGGGGATTGTCTACGGCGGCATAGGCTGACTGCGTATGGAGCTGCTTGGCTGCATTTCCGCGTTCTATGGCGGAAATGTCCAGTTCCTCCCACCCTACGAGGGGCGGAGGCCGGTGGGACTGCCAGCGGAGCTTTTTTGACATCCTGCAGCGCTGCGACGGTGTAATGGAGACTATGATCCATCCTCAGACCGGCAAGGTAATCCCTATCTCATGGATTATCTACCCCTGCTCGATGATAGCGGAGGAGACCGCCTTCTACCGCAAAACCCGCAGCGCAGAAGGCACGGTCTTTTCCAGCGACGGCGCGGGAAACCCCTTCCTGCTGAAGCGTAACGGCACAGTGGTCCGCTTTGATGTTATTGACGGCACGGAGGTGCCCGCCGGCCGTTCCTTATCTGATTTTTACCGTATTCCTATGGAAGGGACTGTTCAAGGCAAACCTTGAACAGTCCCTTCTTCTTATGTCCGTCTCTACTCCGTCTCTGTGAAGGTCTCCAAAAAGTCGCTGAAATGAGGGCTGGGGCAGTCGTCCTCGCTGTCCTCCTCGCTCCAGAAGCAGGTAAACTCCGCCCCTGCGGAGCAGCGCCGGGTCTTGTCTACCTTCCGGAAAAATAGGGGAACCTCCGGGCGGTCCGGCAGATGTTCTTTCAGCGTCTTCTTGTAGTACAGATAAAAGCTCCGGCTCTTGATTGACAGTGCGGCGGGTTCTAAGCCTGTCAGCATAATCAGCGCCGCCGCCCAGTCCTTTGCCTCGACAGCACTTTGGAAATTCCGGACTTGGGCCTGTTCCCGGAGGAACTGCTGCCGCTTCTCCCCGGTCAGCTCGCGGCAGACCTGCTCCACCCGGTCCACATAATCCATGAAGTAATCGGAGAAGGTCGTCAGCGTCTCCCGGTACTGGGGCCAAGTGATGGCGGCGCGGCGGTTCGATGGCTGGTACCAGAAGGGGTAGGAGTAGTCGTACTCCTCGCTGCTGCCGTGGCAGAAGCCCCGGTGAGAACCGCTGAGCAGCAGGTAGATGTCTTGGGAACAGCCTTGGTTGGCAATAAAAAGCTGGCCGCTCTTGAACAGGAAATGAATCACTGTTTTTTCCACAAAGCGGTATCGCGCCTCACTCCAGTCACAGCAGTTCATCCGCCGCTCCTCCGAGGTCTGTTCACAGTAGGCCCTATAGAGCTGGTCCTCATCCTCGTTGGAGTAAGCGTACCACCTGCGGGCCAAGTCGTTGAACCGCTCCTCTTGGTCGTCGCTGAACACCGCCGGCTCCCGCAGACAGTCTTGGAGGGGACAGCGGAAAGACGCGATGCCATAGGCGGGTCCCGCCCCGCCGTTGCCCAAGCGGGTGAGATACAGGCGATAGTCCTCAGGAAGACGCACCTCCATCAGCTCCTCCCAAGCCTCCGCGTCCTCCACCGGCAGGGGAGGCTGAAAGAGGTGCGCGTGGGAGTGGCTCCCGAACAGGGGAAAGTCCATGTCCCACCGTCTGGCTTGGTGGAGAACCGCCTCAATTTTAGGGATATCCAACATGACTTTTTCCAGCCTTTCCATCGGTCTTCAAAGAAAATGCGTTACCTTGCCCAATCCGCCTTAAATGCCCCTAAAAATTTGAAATGCCCAAACTCCGCGCTGTCATGTTCCTCCACCGGCCCCTCAAAACGCAGTCCCCCAAGTTGGCAAACCGCATGATAGGCCATGTCGAGCCCCCGCGGATACCGCCGCTTCAGCTCATCCAAATCGAATATAGACTCCTCAAAGAGCTCCGCGATCTGCGCAGAGGGCCGCTGTCTGAAATAGAACACCGCCATATCCTCGTCATAGGTGTTGATGCCGAAATCAACCCCCATCTCAAAGCCAATGTCATCCACATGCAGCCGCTCATAATCCTTCTCCATGTACGCCTCGAACCGCTCCCAAGACGGGCACACTCCCACAAACACGGACACATAGTCCCGATCCCCGTACTCGGCCTCCAGCTGCTCCACTTCACGCATTAAGCCGTCCTCCTGACAAATTTTACACGCCAGTACCACTCCTCCAATATACCACAGCTCCCTCCGCCAAATCAACACGCCATCAGAACAGCTCAATATTCCAACCATGACAAAACCCTTCCGCCAGACAAAAACTTCATCTATAAGCTCTGTTGGAGCACCAAAAAGACGCGGCGCACAGGTTCCCCATGCGCCGCGTCTTTTTTCTCTCGGGACAACCAACTATATACTTGGCACCTCCGGGCCCCGGCCTCTAATTTCTAACTCCTAATTCAACAAATCACCCCTGCTGGGCAATGGTATGTGTCGTCTTCAGCGTCACATCGTGGTACCCGCCCTCCACAATGGAGGTGGCGGAGACCAGCGTCAGCCGGGCGTTCTTCTGCAGATCGGGAATTGTCAGCACACCGCAGTTGCACATTGTGGACCGAACTTTATAGAGGCTCTTGGCCACGTTGTCCTTCAAGCTGCCGGCGTAGGTGACAAAGGAGTCCACCCCCTCCTCAAAGGCCAAGCCGCTCTTGCCGCCCAAATCGTAGCGCTGCCAATTCCGGGCCCGATTGGAGCCCTCGCCCCAGTACTCCTTCACGTACTGTCCATTGATCATCAGCTTGGCTGTGGGGCTCTCGTCAAAGCGGGCGAAGTAGCGGCCCAGCATGATGAAGTCCGCCCCCATGGCTAAGGCCAAGGTCATGTGGTAGTCGTGGACAATGCCGCCGTCGGAACAGATGGGGATGTACACCCCGGTCTTCTCAAAGTACTCGTCCCGGGCCGCCGCCACCTCAATGAGCGCCGTGGCCTGTCCCCGACCAATCCCCTTGGTCTCCCGGGTGATGCAGATGGAACCGCCGCCGATGCCCACCTTGATAAAGTCAGCCCCAGCCTCTGCCAAAAACAGGAATCCATCCCGGTCCACCACGTTCCCGGCGCCCACCTTCACGCTGTCGCCGTACTTTTCCCGGATAAAGGCCAGCGTCTTGGCCTGCCAGCAGGAGTAGCCCTCGGAGGAGTCGATGCACAGCACGTCAGCTCCAGCCTCCACCAAGGCGGGAACACGCTGCTCGTAATCCTTGGTGTTGATGCCTGCGCCCACAATATACCGTTTGTGCGCATCCAAGAGCTCCGCCGGATTCTCCTTGTGCTGCTCGTAATCCTTGCGGAAGACGAAGTACAGAAGCTGCCCCGCAGCATTGACGATGGGCAGGGAGTTGAGCTTGTGCTCCCAGATAATGTCGTTGGCCTCCTTCAGCGTGGTACTCTCCGGGGCGGTGATCAGCTTCTCCAAGGGGGTCATAAAAGTGGAGACCTTGGTGGCGGTGTCCATCCGGCTCACCCGGTAGTCCCGACCGGTGACAATACCCACCAGCTTCCCCTCGTTGGTGCCGTCCTCGGTGATCGCCACAGTGGAGTGGCCGTTTTCCTCCTTCAGCGCCAGCACATCCGCCAAGGTGGCGTCGGGGGGCAGGTTGGAGTCGCTGCGGACGAAGCCGGCCTTGTAGTTTTTCACACGGGCCACCATGGCCGCCTCGCTCTCCACAGACTGGGAGCCATAGATAAAGGAGATGCCGCCCTCCTTGGCCAAGGCGATGGCCATGGTGTCGTTGGACACGGACTGCATGATGGCGGAAACCATAGGGATATTCAGGGAGATGGGGCTCTCCTCCTGTCCCCGGCGATACTTTACCAAGGGGGTGCGCAGGGATACGTTGGTGGGGACGCACTCCGGCGACGTGTAACCTGGGACCAGCAGATACTCGCTGAAGGTGTGTGACGGCTCGCTGTAGTAAAAGGCCATATCTGTTCCTCCAAAACACGGAATTCCAAAGGTTTGATGACTGCTCTGATTTGTCAACTATCCTACCATTCCCAACATCTTTTGTAAAGAGCGATTTTGCAAAAATTCCCGGTATTTTTCGGACCCGCCGGGAGTGTCCCGCCGCGCTGTGCAGGCGCCTCCACGGAGCAGGCCAATCCTGCCGGACCTATGGCATACCGCCGCCACAGCACCCCCACACAGCAGGAAAAACTGCCGCCCCCCTGCGCAGCCCTTGCCGCCCAGCACCTTGTATGTCACACCTGTTCCATGCTGGCATCCTCCTTAAAAACAACCGACTGCTGTGCAGCCATTCTGCCATGTCCTCATATCAAAAACAAAAGCATTTCCAAAAAGAGACAGATGCTCCACTTTCCGGTTGCATTTTTATTCACCTTCTGCTATAGTACATCCATAGGTACCCGGCATTTCCTATGCATGCCGTCCAGTACCGGCCAAGGACGCTCCCTATATGGACGCAGGTACAGCCACCTGTCCATCTGCCGGGGGACGCATGAAACGCCGCCACCTGTGATAGAATGGAAGAGGCAGCAAACCTATGGGAAGCACCGTCTTGGCCGCTCCAGCCTATGCGGAGGAGGCGCCGGCGCCATCGGTCCGCCTCAGGAAGGGAGAGAAAGTATGGAGAAATTCTTAGAAGTCGTCAACAGCGTCAACAAAGCCGTCAATGACGTGGTCTGGGGACCCGTTATGCTGATCCTGCTGATCGGTACCGGGGCCTATCTCACCATCCGCACCGGCTGCATCCAGCTGACCAAGTTCAGCTACATCTGGCGCAACACCATCGGATCGCTCTTTAAGAAGAAGGACGGCAACAAGGGCGACGGCAAAAACCTCACCGCCTTTGAGGCCGTGTCCACCGCCTTGGCCTCCACCGTGGGCACCGGCAACATTGCCGGCGTCACCGGAGCTATCTTCACCGGCGGCCCCGGCGCGGTGTTCTGGATGTGGATTGCCGCCTTCTTCGGCATGTTCACCAAGTTCTCCGAGATTGTTCTGGCCGTGAAGTTCCGTCAGGTAGATAAGGACGGTTTACACTACGGCGGGCCCATGTACTATATCGAGAAGGGTCTCCACATGAAGTGGCTGGCGATGACCTTTGCCCTCATCGCCGGCGTGGCCTGCTTTGGAATTGGGAATATCTCCCAAGGCGCGGAGATCTCCGCCTCCTTGCAGGCCCTCTTTGGCGTGACGCCTCTGATCGCCGGTATTCTGCTGGCCATAGTGGTGGGTATTGTGATCTTGGGCGGCATCAAGCGCATCGGACAAATTACCTCCTATATGGTACCCTTCATGGCCGCCTTCTATATCTTGGCGGGTATCGCCATTATCATTCTGCGCATCACCGATATCCCCGCAGCCTTTGCCACCATCGTCAAGAGCGCCTTCAGCTTTGAGGCAGTGGGTGGCGGCCTCTTCGGCTACGCTATCATGACGGCCATGCGCCAAGGCTTCGCCCGGGGTGTGTTTTCCAACGAGGCGGGCTTAGGCTCCGCCCCCATCGCCCACGCCGCCTCCGCCACTAAGAACCCGGTGGAGCAGGGCATGTGGGGTGTGTTTGAGGTGTTTGTGGACACCATCGTCATCTGCACCATCACCTCTCTGGCCGTGATCCTCTCCGGCGTACTGGAGGCTGGCTCCACCGACGTGTTCGGCGGCAACGGCGGCGCCGCCGCCGCCGCGTTCAACGCGATCCTGCCCGGCACCATCGGCGGGATGGTCCTGCAGATCAGCCTGCTGTTCTTCTCCCTGTCCACGATTTTGGGCTGGAGCTACTACGGAGAGTGCTGCTGGGGCTATCTCAGCGGGAACAACAGGGTAGTAGATATCATCTACAAGGTCATCTTCATCTTGGTCTGCGTGGTGGGAGCCACCGGCAGCGGCAAGCTGATGTGGGACATTTCAGATACACTCAACGGGATGATGGCCATCCCGAACCTGATCGCTCTGCTGCTGCTCAGTGGGACAGTGGTGAAAATTACGAAGGAATATTTTAAGAATCCCCTGCATAAGTAGGCCCCCCTCACCGCACAAACACAGAGGAACTGGATGAAAATCCGGTTCCTCTGTTGCCTTTAATATTGGATACTCCCCACAATTTTCAGAACTTCCTCCCTGCTCATGCCACAAGTGATCACAATCGTTGTAATCCCCCTGTGTAGCGCAGCAAGATTTTTGAGAATTTAGGACAAGATAAACGAGAAAAAAACAGCAGCATTTCTAACAAGCAATTCTATGCCCTGTTTGAAAATGTCAAAACGCCCAAACGGCGGATCTTTTTCCGCTGATGCGTCATTGATTCCCCTTGAAATCCGTTAGGATTCCTGCGGCAAATCGCCTCGACCAGCGCAAAAGTCTCTCGCCGCTGAGCATTCCGACAATTAGCAAGCAGGGCCTAATAATCGGAAGGGTTGCAAATTAAGCCGCTCCTCTGATTACTACGCCGCCATTCCCTCGTACTCATACCAAACCGTCCGTGACGACAGCTGGGCATAGGTCAGGGTGGTTTTGGGGCCCGCATGGCCTAACAGGTGCTGAATGATGGTACTATCCAGCCCAACATTGAGGGCGTTAGACGAAAAGGGGTTCCCCTATGATATAGTAAGGACACATCGGAAAGCCCTTGCGGTGTAGGTGGTTAACTGGTTTGTCCTTATTTTTTATGCGAAAACCGTACTGCTCAGCCTCGCTACCACAGAGTCAGCAGCATCTTTAAGACCTCTTTTTACAGAAAAAACAAAAAATCCCCCTCACAACTGACATAAATCGCCAGCTATGAGGGGCCTATGATCCTCTGGATCTGTTTGCTGCGATCCTCCTTCCTGCACGGCTGCAGCTCACCGATAGTCTTCACATCTCCGATCATCCGGTGCGCGGGAGTTGGGCAAAATCAACGAAACACCAGTGTTTTCAAGGCTTTCCGGCCTTGTCCCTATTATAACGTAATCGTCGATGCGGCGCACGATTCCGGTTGCTTTCATACCTTTCTTCCTCCTGCCTTTGCTCAGCCGCCCAGAAGCAGGGACGGCTGCCAAATTTCTATGACGCCGTTAGTATCCGCAGGATTTGGCAGGGTATGCAAAATTCACTCTGGGTATCTCTGGAAGTCAATTTTTGACGGATAGAAGGGGCGGGGAATTGGCAAAAATTGCGGGGCGTAGACGAAGTATTGTATTCCCTCTGTGTAGCAGGGTGCTGGTACACAGAGGGCCGATATGGGTTCCATCATTACAGTCAGTGAAGGTATGGTATGGCCGTCCGCAGCGTTTGGCTGGTCGGTAAGGGATGGATACACATCTATTTCACACTGGAGGACAGACTGGGCCGCTTGAGATGCAACAAGGCAGTTCGGCTATTCAAGAAGTTGGACGCAGCCCACAGTATCGGGTTGATCGAGCAGTGTAAGGGATCCGCATTAAAAACTCTACTCTGCCATAAAGCTTGGAATATATTGGGGGCTTCGTAACTATACCGACATCCGGCTGCTTCTTCGCATAGATCGGTATATTTTTAGAACTCAACCATCTGTTATTTTGAAAATCTGGGAAGAATTCGCAAAAAGTCACCCTCTCCCGCAAAGATAGCATTAGTGAAAGCCGTATAATCCTTTTGATGGAAGCCATCACCAAACAGTTCCTGATTCTTACAAAACTCATGTTTCCATTCCATATCATAAACATCGGTATATTGTCTTAGGATTTCACGATACTCTTCCATATAAGGCTCTAAATGCAGCGGCTCAATGACCAGTTCCCAGATTGATTCCTGCACAGGGCAAAGCGCTACACGGGTTTCTATCCCTTTTTCTTGGCAATCGCGGAGAATGTAGTCGTAATCACCCATATCCAGTGTATAATTGCAACAAAACGGATAAATTAATTCTGTGGCATATTGAACCAAATCGTCCCGGTATTTATCTGGAGAAATTTTTTGAGGCTCTCCAGTTGATTCTGCTGCGAACGCAGTCAGAAAAAAACCGTGAGAAGACAAATCCATCAAAAATAGTTCTGCTGTCTCAACTACATAGTCCCTCGTAGTCATATAAGTTAAAGGATGCTCCGCAATATAGAAAACCGGAAGTGCTGAAGGACTACGGTTCCCTCTGCGAAACTGATAGAAACTGCCATCCAAAACTACGCGTTGAACACCAACCTGTTCCTTCGCCCAATCGTACAGTTCTCGGGTCAGATTTGGCCCTTGTCCTCCTGTAGACAAGTTCGCGTAGCGATCCCCTGTCAGAGATTCAATATAGTCTATATCAAAATGATTCATTCGACTGTCACCAAGGATGATATTCTCCGACGGATCTCGCATAAACGCCCGCACTCTGGCCAACGGCTGCGCCCAATTCCCGGTTTTCGGCGGTTTCAATCCCCAATAATTGTAAGGTTCATACTTGATGAACAAGCCGGCAAACAGCAGCAGAGGAAGCAGCGCCAAAAATAATTTTCCAATAAATTTCTTCAAATTGCCTCACCTCTTAGAATTGAAAATATAAAAAGGCTCCAGCCTGCCCATATTCGTTGGTTGTCATAACAAATGCAAACATAACAGACAGAATCATAATGTAATATACAATCCACCGCAAAACAGATGGACAGGCCGCAATTTGACGAACCGGCTCCACGTGACGGTATTTCTTTTGGAGATCCATAAACAGTACCAAGCAGACTGCAAAGAATAACACAAAGACATAGGCCCAGCGGAGAGCGGAAAAATCCGGCATAAATGCGTTGATCAGACAATAACTGTTGTCAATCAAGCGTGGTGGCGGTGCTGAATATGCTGGAAAAGAAGCTGGGGAGCTTCAACTTCCGGCGGATATTCCAGACGATCACCGTTGACAACGGCAGCGAGTTCCAGGACTGGGAGGGCATGACACGGGCCGTAGCCGGAGCCGGGATGCGGACATCTATTACTGCCATCCATACAGCGCCTTTGAGCGGGGGAGCAACGAGAACGGAAACCGCATGATTCGGCGGCGGGTGCCGAAGGGGACGGACTTCACCGGGATAACCGAGGAAGATACCCTACAGGTTCAGCGGTGGGTAAATGAATACCCGCACGGCATCCTTGGCGGAAGGTGTGCCGGGCGGGTTATTCATGGAACTTGCCAAAAAACGCGGAACAGCTCATAGTACTGACCAAAGGAACTTGTGCCAATCCATTCAAGATTTTCTAAATTGTACACCCCCATTGTAACAAAAAGAGGTGACAAGCACCACATAGAGGGCAACAATGCAGCTTTGTCCCTTGTTCATTATAACAAACAACTTGCGGCAAGTCAGCGGCTGGTTAATTGTGAAATGATCAGAAATCCCCTCCAGAATAAACAGTAAAAATGCTGGACACCCCTATCGTTTTCACCCCTTTTGCCAGCGGTAAGCCCCCCACCGGATTTCCTTATAAAAAAGGAGGCCGACGTCTTTTTGACGTCGGCCTCCTTCTGGTAAAGCACTGTCCAGCAAAACTTACGCATCCGCCGCGATCAGCGCCACAATCTGATACTGCCTCCCTTGGTTGTTAAGCTGATTGCCGGTCTGCTGCGAGCCGCTCCACCTCACAGTATTCCCATTCCATGTCATCGAAACAATGGAGCGCACCCCATTGGTCAGTCCGGCATCGGCCATCGTCACACCATAGGGTGCAAACATTGCGAACCCGCTGCCAATCTCAGAGACAAACAGCATCAACGGCTTTCCGGGAAAGGTATGTGTCACAGGCACAATGGTCGAGCCGCTTCCGGTTCCGCTGTACACATGGTGGTATATCCTACAGTTGCCCAGCTGATCCATTCGGGCGTCAGCGTTCTCTCTGGCCTGCCGCTCGGCGGCGATGGCGTCCTGCATGGCCCTGCGCTCGGCAGCTATAGCGGTCTGTCGGGCTTGCTGCTCGGCAGCTATAGCGGTCTGCCGGGCTTGCTGCTCGGCGGCGATGGCGGTTTGCCGGGCCTTCTGCTCGTCGCTGACGGCCTTCTGCCCGGCGGTGAGGGAGGTCTCCAGCCGGGCGGTCATATCGTTGAAGTCCTCCATGCGGATGCGGTCAGACTTGTCCCAAGAGGGAAGGTGGTGGCTCGCGGTGTACTTCATGGCAATATCTCCTTCAAGAAAGATGTTATGGCCGCCTGCCTCGCCGGCTGCTCCATACACCATAGCCCCCTTGGGCGCTTATTTCGCATAAGACTGTGCAACTGCGCCGCAAAAACAGCGCAAAAAATTCCCCCGGGCCGAAGCCCGGGGGGATTCTTTTTGCGTACCTACGCAAGGGGATTTGTCAAAAAGCTACTCTCGTACCATCAATCAGGTATTATCGCTGAAGATATCGCGATAGCTGCCGATGACAACGCGATAGGTGTTGCCACGCAGAGTGGGCAGTTTAACATCACCTCTGGCGTTGGTGCGGAAATCGTCAACATAGACCCAGCCGCTGTCGCGGAGCTGCTCCAAGACGACGGTAGCGGACGCAACAGGATTGTTGCTGGCATCGACGACATGGAGTACATTGGTGCTATCGTCGAAGGTAGCCTTGTCAACTCTGCCGCTGTTGTTGGCACTGCCGCCGGACGCAACAGGCACGGTGGTATCGTTCTTAATAACAACCCACTTGGCACGGCCCTGGCTGTCGAGCACGGCGGTGATACGGCCGATGAAGCCGAAGCCGGCGGTGTCACCGTTGGCATCCTCCATCGCGTTGATGGCAGACTTCACATCGGAGTACTCGGTCTTGACGTTGTTCTTACCGCCCTCGTTCTGGATCAGAACGGTGGGTGTATTGGTGCTGGCCATGACCAGACCGAAATCGTCGCCCTTCTTCAGGTACAGGGTGCGGCCCTCAATCTTCAGGTCGTCCACATCGATACGTTTCTCGTAACCGGTAGCCGGGTAATAGGGATCAGCACCGGAGCCGGTGGCACCGATATAGTCAAGGTTGTCCTTGCAGTCCCAAATCGCGTTGCCCTTATCATCGGTGAGATTGTAGTGAGCGGAGACATGACCAACATCGTAGACCTCGTGGGTGTCGGTGTCGATACGGGCGCCGCCTACGCTCTGATAGGGCCTGCTGTAGATCTTGCCATCAGCCACGGTCTTGACGCGGACCACATAGTCGCCACTGTAGCTGACCTCCTGGATGTGGCCAGGACGCAGATCCTTGATGGTGTTGGAGAACTTGCTCTCCACGGTCAGGGTCTGGATGGTGCCGTCCACAACAGCATCGAAGGTCCAGTAGTACTTACCGTTCCGATACTCCTCGCTCTTGGCGGCAGTCAGGGTGTAGACGTAGTTGGCGCTGGAGCCCTTCGTCTCGCCCAGAACCACAGAGGCGATGATGTAGTTGTTCTTGTCGTACAGCGTGTAGGTGTTGTCGTACAGGATGGTCGTGTCGCCATCCACTTTGATGGTATCAGTAGTGGTATCAATCTCGTCGGTGTTAGCGTCACCATCGCCAGCGTAGAGGTCGATCTCTACGTTCTGGACACCGGTGTAGAGGCCCTCGACGCCGCTGATCGCATAGCCAGCGTCGGTGTTATCCACCTCGGCCACCAAGAACACGGAGTCGTCGTTGCCGTAAACGCGGACATTACCATCCGTGGCAATAGTGGGATGATGCCCGTTTCTATCCGCGCCGGTGGCATCCATACGATCCAACACCACGCTGCTGCACTTGATGACCTCGTCGGTAGCGGTCATATCATTGGCATTGGTGGTGATCATGCGGTAGGCAGGAGACAGGGTATAAATACCGTCCACCTCGGTGTAGGTGAACCAGCGGTTCACACGGGCCCGATCTTCAAGCTCCTGATAGTACCCGGCAGTGGCGCGCCACTCGGCAAAGTACTTGTCGCCGCCAGGGGCATTGTCGGGAACGTTGGTATTCTTCAAGATATTGTCGTTGGTAGCCTTCACATTGACCCGGATGGTCCGCATGGTGCCGTCCACAAAGATGGCGCCGGCATCAGCCTGGCTGGCGGAGATGGCGCTGGAGTCCATATCGAAGCCGGTGATGAACACGTAGTTGTTGTCGCCCTCGTACAGGTCGACGCCGATGGCGTAGCCATAATCATCCAGATAGATGTTGTAGCTCTTGCCGGTGAGGCGGTCATCGCTGTACAGCTCCAGAGCGTCGTCGCTGTAGGCAGCGGTGGCGGTGCTCTCGTACTTCTTACCGTCGGCAGTCACGCTGTCAAACAGGTTGGGAATCTTGTCGCTGTTCCAATTGCCGTCCTGATCCTTGCTGAAAGCGGTCAGGGTGGTATCGGACATGATCTCCACATCGGAGAGCTTCACCACGTTCCAGCGGGAGGAGGTATAGTCGGTGGGGCTGTTGTTCAGATCCTTACCGGACATGTTCACCAAGACAAAATCGTCCTCTTCCGCGTCCACTACGTTGGGCACATCGGTCAGGGCCACAACCATGGACGTGACCTTGGTGTCAGGGGTATCATAGTGGGTATAGACCTCTACAGTGGCCTGCTCACGCTTGTCATTGTAGGAGGCGGTCACCTTGCCCAGCCAAGTGCGGATGGAGGTGATCTTGATGAGGCCTCTGTCACCGTTGGAGGCCTTGTCGTACTCATGGTCAACGAAGACCTGAGTCAGCACGCCGTTGCCAACGAAGTCATTGGCATCTGCGGTGGTGCGGGTCAGGATGCTGGTGTTGGTGATGGTGGTGCTGGGGATACCATCAATATAATACTCGAAGTCATAGTCCTCGAGGTTGCTGCGGCCCAGCAGCTCGTACAGGTCCTTGTTGCTCATGGCCGTGGTGTAGGTCTCAACCAGCAGGTCATAGTCAACATAGGTGCCCAGCTCCTTGTTCTCAAACACCCAAGTGTGGGAGGGGCGCTCGAAATCGTCGCTCTCGGAGTTGAGACGCA